>JAYZFI010000020.1:0-74423 GCA_036336855.1 Candidatus Latescibacterota bacterium | reverse complement strand
TTTATCGCGGCCCCCGGCGTGGGTTTAAAAAATACGGACACCCTCTTTATGTTTTGGTTTTGGGTGGGGCCGCGGGGTTGCGCGGCGCCACCTCCTCTTTTTTTTTGCCTCGTCCGGAACGATCGTCTACAATGCATCCTGCGGCGGGGCCGGACCGGTCTCGATCCGACTCCAGTTGAGGTGCACACCGTGAAGACTACCAGACGACGCTCCACGACGATGCGATCCCTGGCTGTGGTGGGCGTAGCGCTGCTCTATTGCGGGAGCCTGTCTGCCCAGGGGCTGAGCAGTGTGACGCTCTCCGCGTGGCCCACTACGACCCACTACCTGGGTTTCCCCAATTTCGTCGACAAGCAGGACGGCTCGATCCGGATCACGGCGGGCGGTCCCTACACGCTCTACCTCAACGGCGACCTCGTGGGTGCCGATGACGACCCTACGACCGTGGAGGTCTGGACGGATCTTTCGTTCAAGAGGAAGGAGAACCAGGTCGCCGTGATCGTGGATCACGACGGCACGCCGAGCGCGTTCGGCCTGTACCTGGCCCTCGACGGAGAGACGGAGCAGTTCATCAGCTCTCCCACAGACCGTACCATGCCCTGGTTCTGGACCGGGTTTCCCCTTCCCAACGACGAGGACGGCTGGACCAAAACCAAACAGAACAAGCTCGGCGAGCACGAAGAGGACGGCCAGCTCGTCACCTGGGAGATGGCCCAGGGCGGCACTCTCGATCCGGCCGCTTTCGCTGAGTTCGAAGACCTGGACTTGACCCGTGCCGGCAGTGTGGCCGGCTTCCCCGGCGGGTTGACCGGGAATCAGCAGGGACTACAGTTGCGCAGGTTGGTGGGGCAAAACATGGCCCTCAACACGCAGACTGCCGATCCCAACCTCGTCGACGGCGATATCTCCAAGGGCGTCTCCTTTCGCAAGGGTGCCGGTTCTCTGTTGCAGAGCATCAGCACCGACCTGGGGCGGCTTCTGTTGCTGGAGCGTGTGCGCGTGATCACCCAGCCTCCCGGCCGCAACGACAGCTACGAGGATCTCTCCCTGCGTGGCTACAGTGTCCTCGTCAGCCAGGACGGCGTCAGCTTCCGTGAGGTGGGCGCACGTAACCGGATCACCTCGTACCAGGAGACCGACGTCGTCTTCACGGCGCTCCCCGCGCGCCACGTGCGCCTGACGGTCACCGAGTTCTCGTCGCGCGACGCCTTCCCGAAAGTGGGTGAGCTCGAGGTTTACGCCCAAGGACGAGACCAGGAGGGCAGCTACCTCTCGGCACCGCTGGATCTGGGAACGCCGGAGGTCAAGAATTTCGAGCGCGTTACGCGCTTGGGGGAGGTGCCGGAGAACACTGAGATGGGCCTACGCTTCCGCTCCGGCACCGACGGCGAGACCTGGAGCGAGTGGTCGCCCTGGAACTCGGATGCCGAGATCCCTCTGAGCGTCCCCGAGCCACGACAGTTCCTTCAGTACGAGGCCCGCATGGTCACGCGCCTGATCGACGATACCCCGCGTCTCGACAGCCTGGTCGTGGCGTTTACGGAGGGACCCTTCCCTGCCTCTGTTGCAGCCGGTTCCATCGAGCCCACGCGTGCTTCCATCGGTGTCGACACGCTGTTTGCCTACACTCTGCAGCTTGAGATGGGAGACGACGACGCCGGTGTGGGGAGGCTCAGCATCCTGACCCCCTGGCCCGCGCAGCTGAACGTCTCCGACGTGGAGGGGTTGGGCGGCGCGGCGATCGCCAGCAGTTACGCCACGAATGACTCGTTGGTGCTGAACTTCGATCCACCGATCACGGCGGACACCGGCACGACCGAGCTCGTCATTCCCTTCACCACGCGTCTGTTGTCAGCAAGTCATGTCTTCCAGGGATTGCTGTCCGCTCCCGGTGACGTTGCCGCTCTTCAAGTCGAACGGCGGGAGGGGACTGACCCGGACTCTGAGCTCTCCTACACGATCGTCACCCAAGCGGCGGACTTCCGCATTCCGATTCTCAGCGACGTGACCGCCCAACCCGGTGCCTTCAGCCCCAACGGGGACGGAATCAACGACGTGGGCGTTGTCAGCTTCACACTGGGCCGAGTCTCCAACTCGCTCGTGGGCCTCGAGATCTACGACTTGTCGGGCCGTCTGGTGCGCAGCCTAACCCCGGTGTGGCTCGACGTCGGCAGCTACGCGCCGATCGACGGTCGCAGCGACGGTCTGCCCGGACGTTGGGACGGCAAGGACGAGGCGGGAGATCCCGTGCCACCTGGACTCTACATGTACCAGATCGTTGTGGACCTGGAGCCGAACGACGCGGTAGCCACTGGCGTGATAGGCGTCGCTTACTAGCCGCCAGGATCACGCCGCCCTCAATGAATCTACGTGTTCCCCTCACTCTCGGACTCCTGCTGTGTCTGTCAGCGCAACTGACCGACGCCCAGTACCTGTCCCGCGATTTTCGTCGCCTGTGGGCTAATCAGGCCTTCGAGAACTACGGCGCCGCCGGCTACCGCGACTACGACCTGGAGGAGGAGAACCGACGCTTCGACCTGTTCGGCGATCCGATCATCGACGGCGTCGACATCATCGAGTACAGTGAGCTCCGTCGTGACATGTCTGGCATCCGGGGCAGCTACGAGATCCGAAACGCCCGTTACGAGCGCTTCTTCCGCAAGCTCGTCATCGCCAACGAGGGCTTCGGAAACTGGTCGACACGACTGATCATCGGCGACCACATACGGACCTTCTTCACGCCGATGACGCTGAACCTGCCCAACTACAACGGCATCCGCTGGGATGGCGCGTCGCGCAAGAGCCGCTTCAGCCTCGTCGCCAGCCACGTACGCGATCCGCTTACTCTGGGCGGGGGTCTGTCCATCGATCAGAGCCTCGAGGAGCGGCGCATCTGGGGCGGCAGCCTCTTCGGTGTACACTGGGAGAGCCAGATCGGCGACCTCCTCAAGCTGGGCACGACCTACGTCAACCTGCACCGTTTCGATGCCGAGGCTAGCGCCAAGGTGAACAGCCTGCGGGGCACCGTGCCCGGCGCCATGCAGGGCGGATTGCACAAGGTCTTCGTGTTCGTAACCGACGACTCCCCGCACGACGGCCGCGGCGGCGCCGCCATTCACGAGCTAACCCTGAACATCGACTCCACTCCGGTGCTGCCGACACGGGTCGGCCGCATCGACAACCTTATCGACAAGATCCCCGTCACGCCCGATCCGACGAGCACTATCCTGCTGGAGCCGCACGAGGTCGATTACATACGTCGCAACCGATCCTGGCTGAAGGCGGCTGTCGATGCCAGCCGAGACCGGTTTTTCACCTCGATGATCGGCCGCATCACCACAGATATCACGGCCGAGGCCGCCACCGCTCGTGGTGAGCCGCTGCGCGTCAACGGCTCCGATGTCATCTACTTTGAGTACGAAGTGCCCGATACCGTCAGCCAGCTCGACTTCAGCGCGGTGCTGGCCGATGACTACAGCGTTGACGTGGTGGGCGCCATGCTCGTGCCGATCCTGGCGTCAGGCGATGAGGACTTCTACTACGACTGGTACAACGCCGCCCGAGCCAAGGGCGCGCCCATGGGGGGCGCCAACGCGCGTCGTGTCAACTTCCGCTACGGTTTCCCCACGGGTCTGACGATGGCTGGCCTCGACTGGGACCTCGAGGCCTTCGGCTTCCACGTTCAGGGCGAGTTCGCCCGCAGCATGCGCTTTCTGCAGGTGCCCAACCGCGGTGCCAAACGTCACCGGCGGGAGAGCTCGACCTTCTATTTCAACGTCTCCCGTCCCCTGTACGAGCGCGCCTCGGTCGGCTTCGAGTATTTCGACATGCCCGACGACTACACGACCGAGTTTCCCTTGTTCCTGAACCAGCGGACAACGAAATCGGTGGGCGGCCGGCTCTACACGCCCTTCGCCCTGGTCGAGGACAATGACGACCTGGACTTCTGGCCGGACCGGATCGAGCACAACGATCCGCTGGCGCCCTTCGCAGATCCGGACGCGTCCACGTTCCGCTTCCCCGGAAACGGTGTGTATCCCGGGCTTGATCCCGACGACGACGGGGTTCTGGACTACAACTTGGACCTTGAATTCGGCTCTGACTCGGCCCAACCCTTCCTCGGGTACTACTCGGAGCCCATCGGCTTGGTCTACGGGGACGACTTCGACAACAACGGTGTCGTCGACTACCGGGAGAACGACAACCTCCCCGACTACGCCTATCCCCTCGACCACCGTGGCTTCCATGCCTTCAGCACGGCGAACCCCAGCCTGCGCACCGAGGTGCGCGTCGGATGGTACCGGGTGAATCAGCCCGTCCTCGGCGGTGAGAACGATACCCGCTACCTGGAGGGCCAGTACGGTCGTGACTGGCCGACTCTGGGCTACGTGCGCCTGAACCACCGCATCAAGTGGGTTGAGGACGACATCCAGAACACGGTTTTCAACATTGGTAGCAACGGCAGCCTGCGACCCGATCGGCTGCTAAACCGGGACAGTGTCAACAACTTCACCTACTTCGAAGCCGGCCTGCATGCCTTGGCTGACCTGAACATCCGCAACATCATCACCTTCAGCCACGTGGACCTGGCGGGTCAGCCCGCCGCCGACCCGTCCCTGGCCGTGCCCGGCACCCACATAGGGCTGACGATGATGAACAAGATCGACTACACCTGGCGTCGCGGACGGCTGAAGATCCTGCCACAGTTCAAACACATCTTCTGGCGCAGCGAATCGCCGGAACGGGTGGTCGCGTCCTCGCAGAGGCGTCAGATCATGCCTATCCTGCGGGCCGCCTACGCCATCACTGAGCGTTCCGACATCAAATTGGGCATGCAGGGCTTCCCTTTCTGGCGGGAGAGCGTCACCCAGGCGGCCACACCCGAAGGCGACTCCTCGCGGCTGACCTACACGGCGCTGATTCAAAACCGCAGCAACTACTTGGGCTACGACTTGGTCATGTTGATGGGCACGTACCGAACGACGACCCGGTACCCCGGGATCGATCGCCCCAACAGCGGCTTCATCGAATACTTCTTCCGGGTCTTCATCGGCTGATGGTGCGCCTATCTCGACATATCCGCCGAATCCTGGCAGTCTGTGGGCCGCTGGCCTGTCAGCTCTTGTGGCAGCCGCAGCCGGCCACAGCCCAGCTGCTTTACAAGCCCGGCGAGCCTTATGTCAACTACGCCCATGAGAGTTATCGCAGCTATCAGAACATGATCTTCTCCCGCGACCGGCTGCCCGTGTTCGACCCCCTGGGCCAGTTCGTCATGAACGGGACCGAGGTGTTCCGCCTCGACGAGTCGCGGACGCTAGCGCCGGCGCCGGGGACGCTGATCTCCAAGCCGAGGCTCTATCAGAGCTATCTGAACCGGCTCGTCATCGCCAACGACTCGTACGGCGGCGCTAGCACGAAGCTGATCATCGGCGACAAGGTGCGCACCAAGTTCACGTCGTTGACCCTTGACCTGACGGCCATGAACGGCCTGCGCCTCGACACCGACTTCGAGGGTGGCTCCCTGATCCTGGCCGCTTCCCGCGTCGATCGGCCGATCTTCGAGGCCCTCGGTCAGCAGAACGTGGATCACCGGGTCCACGGCGTGGAGGAGCGCTTCGAGACGCGGCCGCGCTGGGCGACCTACTTGCTCGGCGGCGACCTGCGCACCCAGCTGCCTGGCTTGGACATGGGCGTGAGCTGGGTCAACCAGTTCCGTACAGACAGTATGAAGGACATGGGCGAGAATAGCTTCCGGGGGACTTTGCCCACTACCGGGAGCCCCCCCTCCTTCATCGTCGTGCGCGTTGCCGACCAGGAACCAGAAGACGTTGTCGGTGTGCGCGTGCAAGTGCCCACGATCACCCTCAACGGGCGCCGGCTGCAGCACACCTTGGGTCCGTATGATCGCCTGAACCCGGACGCGCTGACTCTGATGGTGACCGAGCATGTGGATCGGACCATCATCCCACCAATCATCTGGCGTGATGCCCAGGACCCGATCATCGAGCACGCCCACATCTCGCCGACGCCAGAGGGTTTCTACCAGACCCGCGGTCCAGGGAGCCTGCTGTTCTGGTTCCGCGTGCCCTCCACCTTCCAGGAGGACGGCCAGACCGAAGTCATCGACCAGGCCCACGTGGACCTCGATGTGTCTGGCGACTATGTGGTTGAGCTATCGGAGGTGTTCGACGGGAACTCCAACAACCCAGCAACCTACTTCTACACTGCCGCCCGCTCGCGAGGCCGGCCCGACAACCTCAACGATTTCCGCCGCGTACGCGCCCATTACGGCCGCCAGACCGGACGCACCCTGACCAGCGCCCACGTGAACCTGAACGTCAAGGGGTTCATGCTGCAGACTGAGTACGTGCGCAACTTCTCCTTCCGGGCCTACCCTGCTTTGGTGACCAACAAGCTGGACTACGTGCAGGACGAGAGCGCAGCATGGCTCGCCGCGTTCAAGCGTGAGTGGGAACGCTTCTCCATCGGCGGTGAACTGTTCAACGTCGACGCCGACTACTCGACGCTGCTGGTCGTGCAGGACGACGCCTTCAATACGAGTGCGGGATTCCCCTCGGCCCCGTTCAACTACCCGCAGCAGATTTACGAGCCCAGCTTGCCAACCAAGATCGGTCGCAACATCACTGACCAGACCTACACGCGCGAGTTGAACACGGTCGACGACAACGACGACAAGGACCAGTACCCGGACACCTACTACCTGCGCAAGACGACGAACCCGGAGACTGGGGGCCGCTTCATCCAGGATCCGGACGGGGTCTTCCCCGGGCTCGACGCCGACCTGAACGGCCGCCCTGACATCAACGAGAACAACAACCAGATTCCCGACTACTACGAGCCCTTCCTGCTCTACCGCGTGAACCCCGACGCCTACGAGTGGGGCGACGACGTGAACAACAACGGGAAGATCGACGAGCGCGAGAACGACATGAAGTCGGACTACCCCTTCGATCCGGATCGGCGCGGCTACCACAGCTTCGCCCAGTACTTTTCGGGGCGCAGTACGACGGTCACTGTCGGCCACCATCGGACGTGGGCCCCCTTTGCCGGCGGCGAGGCGCGGTCGACCTATGCCAAGGTCGAGTACGAACGGCGCATCCCATTCCTGGTCGACATCTACGGCGTCGAGCGCCTCAAGCAGGTCGAGGACGACATCGCCGACGACATCTTCGGCTTGGGGCGGGAGCCGATCTACTTCGAGCCCGACATCATCGCCATCGTGCCGCTGACCGAAGAGGAGATGCTGAACCCATTGGGCGAGGCCCAGCTGTTGAAGGATCCGCTGCACATGCGCGAAAGCTGGGTGAATACCTTCTACACGAGGACTCGCTACATCGGCACACCGAACCTCAACGTCGAGGTCTCCGTCAAATACGAAACGAACCGTCAGCAGAGCACGTCTCTGCAGCCTGCCAACGACATCTCCGACCTCGCCACAGTCTTCAAGGTGGACTACGATTGGAACCCTTGGATGAGGTTGCGCATTATCCCGCAGCTCAAATGGATGCGCCAGCGCCTGCAGGACGACGAAGACCGGATCTTGGAGATCAAGGAAAACTTCCTCTATCCGATTCTGCGGTTGGAGTACCCTCTGTCGTTGCGCACCACGATCAAGTTTGGTGCACAAGGTCTTCCGTTCTTCAAGGGCCGTTACCGAAATGGCACGTCCGACGACGTCGACTTCGACTCCGAAAACTACCTGGCCCTGTTGAGCAACACCTCGACTTACGTCGGCTATCAGATCAACGTCAATCTGGGCTACGAGAAGCGCATCCGCTCCTTTCTGGATCGGGATCGCCGCGATCAGGACATCGATCTGTCCCGGCTCTTCCTGCGCGTGATCGTCGGACTGCGGCCCCAGTTCTGATGCGATGAAACGCTACCTCGACATGCTCTTGAGCTTGCGTTGCCTGCGGCCTGCGGCTGCCTGGGGGCTGTGTCTCGGCTGGCTGTGGCTTGCGCCGGCGCCGCTGCCCGCCCAGGACGAGGACCGTCCTGAAGACCCGGCGCTGGGCCCGGTTCGCCTGATGCCGGATCAGCCCTTCCTCGGTCGCTTCGGGCGGCAGACCTACACCAACTACGGCATCGAGGACTACTCGCGGCGCCCGGTGGCCACGAGCAATCTGCGCAACCTCTACAACTCCTTGGGGGATCCTCTCCTCCACGGCACCCAGTCGATCCGCTGGGTCGAACGCCGGGGCTTGGGAGTGAACCGCGGCTTCAGCAATGTCGGCGAGGGGGGCTCTCACGGTACTGGACGTGGCGGCACCGACTATTCGCCGGCAGGGGGCAGCTTCGCCAACCTTTTCAATTACGTGATGGTCGGCTCCGATGGCACCGATGCCTGGCAGGCACGAGCCATCTACGCCAATGAGCTGCGCTCCAAGTTCACGCCCCTGACCTTCAAGATGTCCAACGCGGATGGCCTGCGGGTCGACGTGGGCACTGAGAACGACCAATTCTCAGCTGTGTTCCAGAATTTGACGCCCAGCGGCGGCCACTTCATCGTCCCCACGACCATGTTCGGCGCCCACTACGGGCGCAAGGTGGGCTTCCTGAACTTTGGTGCCAGCTTCGTGAACGCCCACCAGTTCGAGCACCAGATGTCTGGCCGCTTCCAGTCGATGAAGGGAGCCGTCGGCAACATTCAGCGGGCCACGGCCATGACGGCACTACGGATCTCCGATGGCTCCCCAAACGACGGTCGGGACGGTGCCGTCCTGCACAATGTCAAGGTCTATATCAACGGCGAACTGCGGCCCGATGCCGAGCCCTTCATCATCCGTCTGAACCAGCGCGGTAACGATCGAAATACCTATGTGGCTGGACTACTCGGGGAGGGCACCGACGACGAGCGCCGCCGGCCCCTCGAGAGCGACTACCAGACGGTCAACAAGGGGGCCGTGTTCAACAGCTATTCGGTCTACATCAACTATGCCGCCTTCGACACCGACACCTACTACCGCGGCTACGAGCACCCCTACTTCATCGACCACCTCTATTACCGTGACCTCGCCCTCATGGGACCGGACCACGAATACGAGGACGGCATCACCGTTCACAATCAGTTCGCCCATGAGCTCGTCGAGCCGTCTGGTGAAATGGTCCTACATACCGAAGCGGATCTCCCGCAGGCCTTCGACGGCGACGAGTACGGCATGCTCTACGTCGACCTGGAGCCCTTTCAGGAGCAGATCAACTCCGTCGAAGTCGAGCTGGAGCTGTCACGAGACTACCACGTGGAGGTATCGGAGATCGACCTGGCTGGCAAGCCGGACGATTCCTTCAGCGATAATCCCCGAGATCGTTACAACTACGCTACCTTCTTCCGCACCGTGGCCGCCACGCCCGGTAACACGCGCAGCGACGACGTGAAGACGGTGCGGGTCAAGATCGGCGCGCCGACGGGACTGAGCATCTACAGCGCCAACGTGTACGGCGTCTACAAGGGGTTTCTGGTCGACGGCGAATTCAGCCGCAGCCGCAGCTTCTACCAGTACGCCAGTGGCATCCCGGGTCCGCGCGTGTATCCCAGGGACGGCGGAGAAACCGTCAACGCCCTGCTCCGGGAGGAGAATCCCGGGGCCCGCTCCAGCCTCGACGACAACGCTTACTACTTGGCGGTGACCCGCGACTTCGACCGGTTCGGCGTGGGCGCCGAGGTGTTCTCCATGGGAGATGCATACAATACCGAGCTGCGCACCCATATTGGCCGTAGCGAGGTGAACTATGGCAATCCCATAGCCTACAACAACACCTATCTGCACCGCCTCGTGGAAGACAACGACGACAACGATCGCTACCCCGACAGCTGGTACACGAACCGACCCTTCATCTGGAACGGCCAGTCTGACTTGGACGGTGTCTTCCCCGGCCTCGACGAGGACAACGACGGCGTACCCGACACGAACCGCGACTTCGATGCCACGCCCGACTACCTAGAGCCCTTCCTAACCTACGACGTCGACCCGCAGGTCTACGACTTTGGTCTGGATCTGAATCACAACGACTACATCGACGCACGCGAGAACGACCTGCAGCCCGATCTGCCGTACGATCCGGGGCTGGAGGGTCGCCACATGTACGGGACCTTCAAGCCCCTCACGGGGGTACGGATGACCTTGGGCCTGATGGACGCCCAGCAGATTGCCGCCGGCGATCCGAGCAAGTCGCTCTACGGCCGCCTCGGGTACGAGCGCCGCATTCCCACCCTCGGCCAGTTCCGCGGCGCCTTCTTCGTGGAGAGTGTGGAAGACGGCGTCGAGGATCCCCTGAGCGTCTACGCCGACGAGGTGCTGACCGCAGCCGAGCAGCTGCAGCGGGAGTTTGGCGGCTTCCAGCGCAACATCCGCATCTCCCCCTTCCTCGAGAAACCGTACGAGGACCCGCTGCTGTTCAAGAACAGCACGTACACGCGTCTGTTCATCGACGCTCGCTGGACGACCCTGCCGGGTCTCAACATCCACAACAAGGTCAAGTACGAGGTTAACCGGCAGCGCGAGGGCAAGATCTACGACGGCACCTCCCAGGACGGCAACACCCTGTCGCGCTGGGCCATGGTGCACCGTGTCGACCACCTGTGGCAGATCCGGCCCAAGCTCAGCATGTTCTCGGGGCTCAAGTATCGCTTCCTGCGAGAGTGGCAGAAGACGGAGGATGTGACGGTCCAGCACGAGACCCATATCATCCCCATCCTCAAGCTCACCTATGAGCTGACCCTGCGCTCCCGGCTGCAGTTCGGTGTCGAGGGCATCCGGTCCCTCCTGCCTTACTCGGTGACCGACTTGGCCCAGCCTGAGAATGACTTCGAGCAGAGTGACTACGTGCTGATGCTGACGAACAACTCGAAGTATTTCGGGTATATCATATCTACCAACGCCGGTGTCAGCCGGCGGCGGCGGGCCTTCGACGATCCGGCCGTGGCCCTGACTAAGGACGAAAAGTTCACGGCCATCTTCATCAACGTGACCTTGGGCTTCGAGGACGAGACGTACTAAGGCAATGAACCTGACTCTGATCCTCACCATTTTGGCCGCCGCGGGTACCTACGTGGCCACCCGTACGCCCACCGAGGGCGAGTTGGTCAACTCCTTCCAGGAGGCCCAGCGGTTTTACGCCGAGGGCGCCTACGACCAGGCCATCTCCGAGTACGACCAGGTCACCCAGGTCGATAGCCGCGCTCTGGACGTCGGCAAGGTGCAGGTGGTCGTGGGCGAGGAGACCTTCCCTCTGCGAGAGGCTGCCGCCTACCAGATCGGCAATGCCCACTCGAAGTTCTATGAGGAATACGACCATTTCGCCGAAGAGGCTCGCAACGCCGACCGCCGTCTCGAGTATCGTGCTTTGGCGGATAGCTCCTTCGCCAAGGCCGTAGCCGCTTTCACTCAGGTGATCGCCACGGCCCAAAACCAGGTCCTCAAAGTGCAGGCCCACGGCCGCCTGATCGACCTCTACTTCACGGCCGAGGCCTACCCCGAAGTAATCATTGCCTCGAGGAAGTTAATCGCCGCCCACCCGGACCATTCCCAGGTTATCGTGGCCTACTACAACACGGGCTGGGCCTACTACGAAACGGGCCGCTACGGTCGTGCTATTGAGTCCTTCGAGGATCTGCTGGCGCGGTTCTCCACCGGCTACCAGGCCGATCGAAGCCTATTTCAAATCGGCGAGTGCTACCGCGAGCAGGGCGAGTATTCTAAGGCGATCGAGTACTACCGCCGTCTCGTCGAGCAGCAGCGCATCAGCGAGCTGTCAGAAGAGCAGCTGCTGCAGATGAAGCGCGAGAAGCTCGCTGGCCTCGTCGACGAAACCGCCTTGGAGCTGGCGGCCAAGGCCGAGATTCGGGTTGGCACTTGCTACACCAGACTCGGTCGCTTTGAGGAGGGACTCGAGGCGTACCGGCGTGTGATCACGCTGTTCAGCACCGAGAGACAACTCGTGGAGGAGGCCTACCTGCGAATGGCCGACCTCCATCAGGCTCAGGGTGACGAGGCCGCGGCTCTGGCCACCTATCGTGAAGCAATCGACGAGTCCCAGGACCGCACGTTGAAGGCCCGCATTCAGTATGCCTTGGCCGAGAGACTGTTCACACAGGGCTCATACGAGCGGGCCGTGCAGGAGTATCGCATCTATTTGCAGGGGTACGGCGACATCGCCGTCGGCGCCGGCTTCAGCGCAGAGCGCGTCCGCTACCGTGTCGGCAGTAGCTACCAGCAGCTGGCCCAGCCACACCTGCGGGCGCAGGACACACCGGCGGCGGCCTCGTGGCTAGGCCTGGCCATCGCCCAGTACGATACGCTGTGCGCTGATCCAGGATCTCCGTACGTCCTCGACGCCCAGTTCAACCGGGCGGTCGCCTTGCAGTCGTTGGCCACGCCCGACGCTCTGGAGCGCGCGCAGGGCGAGTACGAGATCATCATCGGCGATGCCCACGACGAGACCTACCTGCAGCGGTCATTGATCCAGCTGGCCGAGCTGCTCCATGACCTCGGCGACTATGACGGGGCTGTGGCTCGCGGCCAGCAGCTGCTGACCGAGTTCCCGGACACGGATTACGTCGACGAAGCCTGGATGCGCATCGGCCTGTCCCACCAGATCGCCGGACGTCTGGGCGAATCGGGTGATGCCTTCGTGCAGGTGACACCCGACTCCCCCTTCTTTGTTCGTTCCCGCATGGGGGCGGGCCACGTGTACCTCAACCAGCGCCGCTATGGAGACGCCATCCCTGTGCTCGAGGCCGGACTCCCTCAGGCCGAGGATCCGGTCCAGCGCGGCAGCTATCACTACCTGCTCGGCCAGGCTTACAACGGTCAGAGTGACTACCGGGAGGCCATCGACCACTTCACCGAGGCTTTGGCCCTGCCCATGACGCCCGAGCTGGTGGAGGCGCTACACTTGAACCGCGGCAGCACGGCCATGGCTGCCGAGGACTACGACCTCGGAGAGCAGGACCTTCTATGGGTGGTGGCCAACCTGCGCGATCCTGCCAAGGTACGCTACGCTCAAGACGCGCTGGCCTTCTCCTACCTGCGGCGCAACCGCGGCGCGGAGGCGGCACGTATCCTTGACGACATGGTGCAGGCCGCCGCCACGGACGAAGAGCGCGCCAGCCTGTTGAACCGGATGCTGGACCTGTATTACGAGAAGGAGAACTACCCGCCGACGGTACAGATCGCCCGGCGTCTGCTCGCCCTTGACTTCGACGACACCAAGGTCGCCCAGGGAAGCTTCGGCACTAAGGAAAAGGCCTACTTCATTCTCGGCGACGCCCTGATGCGGTTGAACCGCGGCTTGGAGGCGGTGCACACCTTCCAGGAGGCGTTGCGCGACTACCCGAACTCACCCTTCGCCCTCGACATCCGGCTGACTCTTGGCGCCTTCTACTTTGGTGAGGGCCAGCTTGAGCAGGCCAGGAGCCTGTTCATAGATCTCTCGGATGGCGCCCTGACGGCGGAACAGGCCCTCTTGGTTTCCTTTTACCTGGCTAACACCCACTACAGTCTGCGCGAGTTCGAAGACGCACGCTCTCTCTTCCAGCGCCTCTTGGACGAGAATCCGAATGTAAAGGAATTGCCCGACATCCTCTTTGGCGTGGCCGAGAGTAACTACCAGCTCGGTGATTTCGCGACCGCCATTGGACACTACCGACGGCTCCTCGACCAATTCCCGGAGGAGACTGCGGCTGACGACTCCCAATACAACATGGCCTGGAGCCTGATCGAGCTAGGCCGTCAAGACGAGGCCATGGCCGGTTTCCGCCAACTCCTCGAGCGCTACCCGGACAGCGAGTACGCCGTCTCCGCTCAGTTTACCTTCGGTGACCACGCTTACAACCTCGGTAACTACCAGGAGGCGATAGACGCCTACCTCCTCGTGCAGGAGCGCTATCCAAATGCCGAGATCACGGCGGGGGTCCCGAAGCTCTTGGCCGAGCTCAAGGAGGCCGTCGCGTACGAGCGCTACGAGGAAGGCATTGCTGTGATGGACTCGGCCGATGTGACTGGTCAGGCGGAGCTTTATCGTCAGGCGGTGACCGTGTTCCGCGAGGTCATCGAGAAGTACCCCGGCACGGAGAGCGAGATCGGCGCCTTGAGCAACATGGGCGTGTGCATGGAGGAACTCGGTCAATGGCAGGAAGCGGTCGACATCTATGCCGAGGTCATCGTGATGTTCGAAGAAAAGAAGGCCACCCGCGAGGCCTTCCAGTTTGCCAAGTCCCACCGGGACTGGATCATGACCGCCCGGCTTTGAGCTGATAGTGTCAACGCGTGAGGACGATATGACTTCGACAGGATCTCGAACGGTGCTACTTGCACGCGCCCTGCTAACCTTCGCTGTGTTGCTGCTGCTGGCCGAAGCCCGCCAAGCCGTAGCGCAGGAAGGCAATCCCGAGGGGAGGTTCCAGGTCCGCGAGCGGTACGCCTCCGAAGGACAGGCCAAGATCCTGTCGGTAGTCTTCCCGGGGTTGGGTCACCTGGCCGTGGGTCATCGTGAGAAAGGTACGGCACTCGTGGCCGCCGAGATCGTCGGTCTGGTTACCTGGCTAACGTCGCACTCCGACTATAACACGCAGTCGGATCAGTTCGCGCTGGAGGAAGCGCGCTACGCCTCGCTGGAAACCGGCGGCGGGTCATACGAGGCAGCAGAGGAGAGCTGGCGGCGCATAAAATCGCTCAAGGGCGATGCCGACGGCTCCCATACGCGCCGGCAGATCTTTGGGGTGGTGGCCATCGGCGTTTACGGCTACAACCTCGTGGACGCGCTGCTCTTGGGCGGCGTCGCGCCGGCCGGCCGTGGGCGAGTCGGCGTACTACCCATGGCGACACCCGAGCGAACCGGATTGACTTTGGTGGCCCGGTTCTGAAGCGGCAGAGAGAAGGGGGTTCAACGTGACAAGAGTGGGGTCTGTGAGCGTAGTGGTGGTCGTCGCCTTGTTGGCGGGGATTTGGTCCTGCAGCAACGATGTCGGTCTTCCCTCGGCGTACCACGAGGGGCATCTGCCTCAGCCAGCAGACGTGACCAGCGCCGTTGACGCCGGCGCCATCACGGTGACGTGGAGCGTCTCGTCCGAAACCAACGTCTCCGGCTTTGTTGTCGGTTTTACCGACTCGAGCGGCACTGAGACCACGCGCTCCATTGAGGACGCCACGGCCCGGGAATACGCCGAACAGGAACTGGATACCACCTCGGGTACGATCTACCTGATCCAGGTGTGGTCCTTTGACGCGGTGCAATTCTTCGGCCAACGGTCCGAGGTGGACACGCTGGTCGTGGAGTGAGATGACGACGTGATATCAGCTTCTGAGCGACATACAGGTGGGGGCCATGGCTGAGTCCCAGCGCTTTAGTGCGCCCAGCGATCGACTCGATCTCCAGCGCCTGTGGCGGGACACCGTCAAGTACACGGTTCGCGGACTACTCATTGGTTTCGCTGCCATCACCGGGACCTTCGTGTACTTCATGATCGCCGAGCAGGAGCGCAAAGCACCGCCGCCGGCAGTTACGCGTCTTATCATCCGCAAGCCCAGGTCCACCAAGTCCTTCACCCTCAAACGCCAGCGTCTTCGCCCGCGTGCGCTCACCAAACAGGTCACCGCTCTCACCCCCCGCCTGTCCTTGCCGTCTACTCGCCGACTTGCCGGTCCCAGCGTCTTCGGCGCTGTGCAGACCTTCGACTACGCGCCCGACACGGACGTGCAGATCAACCTCCAGTCCAGCCCAATCGAACTGTCGGCCGCTACCATCCGGGGCACGAAGGAGCCGGGAAAGCGCATCGCGATGCGTGAGGAACTGATCGATCTGAGCGCCTTGGATACGGGCAAGTACAAGGGTTTGATCATCCAGGACCCAACTGACCGGCGCAACGTGAAGGGTTTCGTCTATCTGGGCACAGCGTGGGCCAACGACCTGGAGCCGACCTTTGACAGCGCCGCCCGGGCCATCCCGAACGTGGTCGACGCCCTCAACGCACAGACGGGCATCACCGCCAAGGTCGACGCCCACCTGTTCGTCGACTCCCAGGAGTTGTTCCGCACGCCCTTTGTGTACGTCACGGCCGAAGAAGCCTTCGAGTTGACCGAGCGGGAGATGCGCAACCTGGGCGACTACCTGATGCGAGGCGGCTTCATCTTCGTAGACAACGCCACTCCGCTGACCGAGTTCAGCCAAGGGGAGGCGTCCCTGCGGCGGGTCTTCCAGGATGCCCTCGGCGCGGCGGGTCAGCTGCGACCGATCTCCAACAACCATCCGATCTACCACACCTTCTACGACTTCGATGGCCCCCCGGTGGGGACGGAGATGGAGAACCCCACTTTCACGGAGCAGCGCGAGCGCGACTACCTCGTGTTCGCCCAGCAGTCGTATTATCTGGAAGGGGTGTTCCTGGGCGACCGGCTCGTCGGCGTTTACTCCGACAAGGGATACGTCCACATGTGGGCGCGCAACTTCGGTAACGAGCCACAGCTGAGATTCGCCATCAATGCCGTCGTCTTCGCTCTGACGCAGGAGGGCTCGATCGCGCAGCAGCAGATTGACTTTTTCAGCCAACCCACCCAGTGACCGGAATGGTTCCTATGCGTAGCTTGTGCATCCCGCTCCTGTTTGTCCTCGGTGCCTGTAGCCACTTCCAGCCGCAGACGATCCTCTACGAGAACGACCTGATTCCCATCTCCTACCAAGCTGAGGAGGATCGCTACGCCGTCGACGAGGACGGGGCTGTCACCTATACCCTTGAGGGACTCCGGATGCGTGTGGAGTCCATGGGTGATGCGGAGCTGAACGCGATCTTCCCCGAGGAGTCGACTCGGGGCCAGTTCTCCACGAATCCTTACACCTACGGGAACTGGATCGATCCGCTTGTTGGCCACACTCCTAAGCGCTTTACCGTGTTCCGCGTCACCGTGATCAACGACATCTACGCCAAGACCCTGCTCGATCCGATCAGGGCCTTACTGTACACCGACCAGGGCGAGCTGCTGCACTCCTATGGGCTGCCGGCGGTGTCGCCCCATAACAGCTTCGAGCGGTACTACCGATCCTTGCGTGGCCAGAGCGGCAACGAGTTCTACCGCTTCGATCTACGGATGGGGAACGTCCGTAGCACGGCCTATCTCGAGGACGTGAGGGTCTTCAAGGGTGAGAGTTACTCCGGGTTCCTCGCCTTCGATCCCCTCGACGACGAGGTGAAACAGGTCCGGCTGACACTGAAGGACTTCGTACTCAAGTTCGACGCCTCCGGCCAGCCCTTGGACATGGTTGATATCTCGATGGAGTTCGACCAGCACATTCAGAGGACTGTAGTGGCACCACAGACGGCGACCCTTGAGGCGCAGTCGAGCGAGTGACCAGGTTCCGTAGCTGGATCTCGGGCCTCGTCGTCGCATGCTTGCTATGCGGACTAAGTCAGGCCGATGAGGCCAGCGAGCGCCCGGCTCCGGTGCGCCTGGCTCCGTTGCGCCTGGCGCTCCTCGACTTCGAGGACCTGGCGGGCTTTCAAGGGGAGTGGACCCTTGCCCAGAACGTTCCTGAGTTGCTGGGTAGATACTTGGACGGAGAGGATGTTTTTGACGTTATCCCCAGAGGGCGGGTGGTTGAGGCCCAGGCCAGTTCGGACGTTGCCAACCTGCTGGGCCGGCACCGGGCGGTGGCCGTGGGCCGACAGCTGGAGGCCGACATTGTCATCCACGGCGTGGTCGAGACTTTCGGGATGCGTCGGACTTCAGCCGGAGATCCGAACCTGGCAGGGTACAAGTCTTACCGGTCGGTCGTCGGGCTCAGTGAAGTGGAGGTGATCCGAGTGGCCACTGGGCAGCTTATTGGAACGGTAGAGGTCATGCGAGACTCCACAGAGAGGCCCCTCGGACTTGACCTCTTCGGTCGTCCACGCAGACAGGACCGCGAGTTCCGGGAGCTCTTCACCTTGAAGTTCGGCTCCGAGCGCTTCTTCGAGCTGCCCTTGGGGACCGTCACTGACGCCGCCTTTACGGACCTGCAGCGGGACATCGCGACGCTGCTCGGGGATCGACCGCCGATCGATCTGTCGAGCGGAAAGGCGGTCGTTTTGGCCGTGGATGAGGACGAGGTCTATCTTGGCATCGGCGTGGACGACAACGTCGAGTACGGAGACCTGCTACCTCTGTTTGGTGACGATCCGGCCCGCGTGGACGACCGCATTGGGCTTGTGCAGGTCCGGGAGGTGATCGGTCCGCACCTGTGCAAGGCGGAGATCGTTGAGGGGTCGGAACTGGTAGAGGCTGGCTCGAGGATCGGCCAGCGGATCTCCAGAGGCGAGACCACCGAGTGACGCTGGTGCTCGAGGTGACAACGTAACTTTGTAGTATATACGGAGAGCTGACGGACAGCGAGAGAGAAGGAGACAGACAAATGTGGGAAGTCATACAGAGCGGTGGACCGCTGATGGTCGCTCTGGTCGCCTGCGCGATCCTGGCCATCGGCTATTCCATCGAGCGGTTCTGGGTTTTCGGCCAGTTGCCCTCACATGAGGAGGCACAAGGCGATCTGGAGCGGCTCGAGCACGCCCTGCGCAACGGCGGGGCGGCGCAGGTCGTGGAGGAGTGCAATCAGGGCAAGGGGTTGCTGAATTACGTGTTCGCCTCGTTACTCCGGCGCTACGACACCCTGAAGATCGAGCAAAGGGAGTTCAAAGAGACGAACGAGGAGATCATGCGCCTGGCCCAGTCCGGTGGAGGAGGCGAAGTCAGCCGCTTCATGGTGCTACAGCGGGAGCTGACCGACCTCAAGGAAGAGCTGGTCATCGAGACCGAGGAGTCGGCTCGCTCATACCTCGGCAAGAATCTGCCGATCCTGAACACGATCGGTAACATCAGTCCACTCATCGGTCTGTTGGGCACGATCCTCGGTATGATCATCGCCTTCGAATCGATCGCTGTGGCTGGTGCAGGTGATCCAAAGGTCGTGGCCGGAGGTATCTCGCAGGCCTTGGTGACGACGGCCTCGGGCCTGATCATCGCCATCCCGACCATTGTCTCTTATCGCTATCTGGCGCGCCGGGCCGACAAGATGCTCGAGCACGCAGAGATGTACGGCCACGCGTTCGCCAACGCCCTGATCACGACTGGTCAGCGCCAGGAGGTCGCCGGTCAGTAGCGGCCGGCACGGAGAACCACGTGGCCAGACATCGCAGACTGCACGCCAGCTTCGCGGAAGAGGGCGGGCCCGACTTGGCGCCGCTTATCGACTGCGTGTTCCTGTTGCTGATCTTCTTCATGGTGACGACCGTGTTCCTCCACACTAAGGGACTCGAGGTGGACATGCCCGCCAAGAGCGAGGCCACGGAGGATCAGAAGAAGGACATCAACATCTTCCTCGATCAGGAGGGGAAGATCGAAATCAAAGGCGAGCCGGTCATGCCGGAGGCTCTTGCCGCCCGCCTGGTGAGCGCCATGGAAGAGGCCAACAACGAGAACATCATTATTCAGGCAGACGGAGAGTGTGCCCAACGACACGTGATCTTTGTCGTCGACACGGCGAAAGAGGTGGGCGTGATAGGTATCGCCTTCGCCCGTGAGCAGGAGGAGGAATAGCATGCCCAGGCTCCGGTCTGTCCACGAGGAAGACGACGGCATGGACATGACGCCGTTGATCGATTGCGTCTTCCTACTGCTGATCTTCTTCATGGTCACTACCGTGTTCAAGCAGCCCTACAGTTTGCAGGTGAAGCTCCCGGAGGCCACCCAGGCCCAGGTCGTAGAGGAGAAGAAGCTCGTGGCCTCGATCACGGCCGATGGCCGTATGGAGATCAACCGCCACCCGGTGACCCTGGCTAATCTCGAGCAGGTCCTCCTGCGCGAGAAGGAGGGTACCCGCAGTCTGACCCTCGTCGTGCGCACCGACCGAGAGACAAAACATCGCCACCTGCTCGACCTGTTCGAAGTGGCTAAGCGCGTGGGGATCGAGAAGATCCCGCTGGCCACGGAGGATCTCAAGACGGACGAGTAGGGCTCCCCAACCCGTTGTGAGGGCCGGGCCCTGTGTCGCGATCAGCGCCCGGAACGCCTGCGGAGGTGGCCGCGACATAGTGAGACACTTGCCGCGCGCCTATCTGTTCAGCGCCCCTGGGCTGCTCCTGCTGGGCGCCTTCTGCGCCTATCCGGTGCTCGATACGCTGTGGCTCAGCTTCCACAAGCACAACATCTTCCACTGGGCCCAGTTCGTCGGCATGGCCAACTCCGAGGGCGCCTTCAGAGACGAGTTGTTCTGTCAGTGCTAGCCAACGCTCTGCTCTACGCTGACATCGCCGTGCAACAGAAAGATCTGATTCGTTGCCGGCACTTAAGGTCCAGTGCTCCGCGGGGATGACGGGTGGGCACAACGTTGTCCTCGAAGGAGGCATCGAAGTGAGCGGGTGATCCAACCCCCGGCGAAGGGGAGCATGGCGGCCCATCCTTCGATGAACCAGTTGATGGCGTCCTGTCCCGGGCGGCCAGAGCCTCGGGACAGGAGCCTCCTCATACGCGCGTATCTGACGGGCGCGGCTGAACACTCGTCGCGAATTCTGCATCGACGCTGTTGAAGGAGTGCAACTCGTTGGGAAAGTGTAGAGTGAGAGTGTAGGGTGCTGGTCAAGGCGGCCTCCCAGGCTCGCGATCCCTGCTTGACAGCCGCCGTACGGTCTGCCTGAGTGCCAGCGATTTTCCCAAAGACTCCCATGACTTTGACCGACACCCGATCCCGCTTCCTGTCCCTCAAGGGAATCGCTGTGGGCAGCGTCGTCAGCATCGCCATCGGCGGTGGCGTGGCGTACGCTGATACCTTCATTCGTGGCAGCTATCTCGCTCTCGACTTCGGCTCGCCGGTAGCGCTGTTCACTCTGTTCGTCATAACCATCCTGCTCAATCCCATCGCTGGACTGCTGAATCGTCGATGGTTCTTGACCACGGAGGAACTCGCCGTGGTTTACATCATGGCGCTGTTTGCCACTTCGATTCCCTCCATGGGGCTCACCGCCTGGTTGTTGCCCTACCTCAGCGGTGCCCAATACTACGCTACCCCTGAGAACGACTGGGCCGCCCTCTTTCTGGACTACGTACCTGACTGGATGATTGTCCAAGATCCGGACGCGGTGAAGCGTCTCTACGAGGGCAACCCTGCCGGTCTGGAGGGCGTGCCCTGGGGAGCCTGGCTGCCCATCCTGTTGGGATGGATGCCTTTCGTCATTGCCCTCTACCTAGTGATGATAGCTCTCATGGTCATCCTGCGACGGCAGTGGATGAACAATGAGAGGCTGCTCTACCCGCTGATGCAAGCTCCTCTGGCCATGGTGCAGCAGGATCGTAAGCGGCTGCTGCCCGAGCTCTACCGCTCCTGGCTGTTCTGGCTGGGTCTATCCATACCCATGGTCATCGGCGCCATAAACTCCTTGCACTCCTATTACGAGTTCGTTCCCGAAATCGTGATGCGTGGACGCATGCTGTTCTTCCGCGAGACCACTCCCGTTATCCCCGCCCTCAGCTTCACCACTCTCGGCTTGACCTATTTCCTCAGTCAGGACATTGCCCTGGGAATCTGGCTGTTCAACCTGCTGGCCAAGATTCAGGAGGGCACCTTCAACATTCTCGGCGTCGCCAGCGACGAAACTATGGAGTGGGTGACCGTGCCTATTCTCGGTCATCAGGCCATCGGCGCGATGTGCGTCTTCGTGCTGTGGGGCCTGTGGGCGGCGAGGGGCCACCTGCGCGGCGTGCTCAACACCGCCCTGGCTCGCGGAACGGCCGAGCAGCGTCTCGACGACTCCGCCGAGATCCTGTCGTACCGCGCCAGCGTCTTCCTTGTTGCCATCGGCGTACCTGTGATGTGGATCTGGCTGTGGCGAACCGGCCTACCGATTTGGGCCGCCGGCGCAGTGCTGTTCTTCAGCTTCGTTCTCTTCATCGGGTTGACGCGCATGGTCACCGAGGGGGGTTTCTTCATCACCCGAGCACCCATCAACCCCGGCAACGTCATCGCCTCCGGGTTTGGGGTGGAGGCTCTCGGCGTTCAGGGCACGACCGCTTTGGGCTACACATTCGTGTGGGCGGGGGAGCAACGCATCTTTGTCATGGCCGCTTGTGCCAACGCCCTGCGCGTGGCCGAGCTCATCAAAGGCAATCGGCGCTGGCTGCTGTGGGCCTGCCTGCTCGCCGTTCTGCTCAGCGCTGTATCCTCGATCTGGATGCATTTGTACGTCTGTTATGAGCACGGAGGCATCAACCTGAGCAGCTTTTACACAAGTCTCGTTCACTACCCCTTTCGCTTCATTTCCCGCCATCTCAACAACGCCACGCCCGTCAACTGGGAAGGATGGGCGTGGACCGTGTGGGGCGGCTTCCTCATGGCCGCGCTGACGTTGCTCCGGCAGCGCTTGGTATGGTGGCCGGTGCATCCTATGAGTTTGCCACTGAGCTCCATGTGGATGACCGACACAATCGCTCTCAGTGTCTTTCTCTCGTGGCTAATTAAGCTCACCATTCTCCGCTACGGTGGTCCCGTGCTCTTCAACCGCGGCAAGCCGATATTCATCGGCTTGGTGATCGGGCAGTTTTCGTCCATGGGTATGTGGGTTGTGATCGATGGATTCACCGGAATGCAGGACAATCTGGTGTGGTGGCTATAATGGTGGCCAAGTGGTGCAATCGCGTTGATCGCACCTCACCAGGCGTATACACTAGCCGTGAGCATTTCCTAATTACTTCAGGGGAGGGTATGGAGGAATATCGCTACAATCGACTGACCTGGGCGGAGATGAACGACGCCATCGCCCACCAGAAGCTAGTCATTCTACCCACCGGATCTACCGAGCAGCATGGGCGTCATCTACCCCTCGACACAGATGTTTTTCTCACTGAGACGGTTTGCCTGGAGGTCGGCAGGCGGGCGCCGGATCGCGTGCTCGTGCTGCCGCCCATCGCCTACGGGCTCAACCTGCACCACATCGACTTTCCGGGCACCATCCACATCGAGCCAGAGGTCTTCATTGCCTTCTGCGTCAACATCACCAAGTCGGTAGCTTATCATGGGTTCGAGAAAATCCTCATCGTTAACGGTCACGGTTCCAACCAGCCGTTGATCGACCTCATAGCCCGAAAGACTGTTCTGGCGACGGAGTCCCTGTGCTTCGCCACTGGTTACTTTCAGTTTCTAATGGAAGCCTTTGAGGAAGTGCGCGAAAGCGAGGTTGTTGCTCACGCCGATGAGTTTGAGACCTCCCTCTACCTGCACCTCGCCCCCGAAAGGGTGCAGATGGAGAGAGCCGAGAGAGCCGATGACCGCATGGGCGAGTTCGTCAGCTCCGACAGCACTAAAACCATTCGCTTCAATGATTATTGGGGGCGCTGGACTTGCTTGGGCGTGCACGGAGATCCCACGGTTGCTACAGCAGAGAAGGGAAGAATTATTTTTGAAGCCGCCGTGAAGGGTCTACTGCGTGCTGTCGATGAGCTGCGCGCCTGGCCCATCGAGGTGCGTGCTGACCAGCACGAGCGACCGGTGCAGAGAGCGATTCGCTGGTAAGGGACCGCGATGGCTGACGATCTCCGACAGCGGCTCAAGAACGTCCACGCTTATGCGGTGACACCCTTTGCGCGCGACGATCTTCTACAGCTTGATCTCACCGGCCTGACACGAAACATGGAGTTTCTCATTCGCGGTGGGGTGAAAGTGATCAACGTCTGCGGCGGTACGGGCGAGATCAACGCTCTCACTGCCTTAGAACTCGAGACCGTCGCTGCCCGGGCGCTCGACGTGGCCGACGATGACACCTTGGTGACGCCGACGATTCCCGGCAACACCGGCCTCGCTATCGAGCTTGCGGCGCGGTATCGCGAACGGGGCGCGAAGGTGGCCCTTGCCATGCCGCCTCTGATGCGTGATCAGGTTCCCGACGACCTCGACGGTGTGTACGCCCACTACGCTCTATTGGCCGCGCGCGCGCCGGGATTGCTGCTGTTGCCCTACAACACCCAGGGATGGCCCGCCGAGTTCTTCGAGCGCCTTGCCGGCGTCGAGCAGATCGTTGGGGTGAAAGATCCGTGTGTCTATCCCCACAAGCTATTCCGTGCCATTCTGAGACTCGGCGACCGTTTCGTCTGGATCGGAAACAAACGGCACGATCCCGGAGTGCTCCACTTTCGTTACCAGGCTGGGATCGACGGCTTCACTGCCGGAATCATCAATTTTCTGCCCGGGCCCGAGCTAAATCTCCATCAGGCTGCTCTGCAGGCCGATTGGGAGCAGATGGTGGAGTTGCAAGGTCGTCTCGCCCCCTTGGAACAGCTGCGGAACCAGTACGGTGATGGCCTGCTCAAGGCGGGCCTCGACATCGTCGGCTTGGCTGGGGGCAGGGTGCGCCCCCCTCGGGTCGACGTCAACGCCGAGGGATGTGATCGCCTACGGGACCATCTGAAAAAGGAGTGGGGCTTGCCCTGATTGAAAGGGATCCTTTACCCTGTCGGGTCGCCGCGGCCGACGATTCAACAGATACACACCCTACGCTTCAGGAGCGACTGACAGCACTTGGGGTGGACAGCGGGCCTATTGAAGCTATTGATGCCACAGGACGCCCTGACGTCGTGTGATCCCAATCAACTTGCCCCCCCGGCTCGTTTGTGCAGTCCGCTGAGCAAGGTCATGCAGGGGTGATCCCGATGAGACGATCCACCTCCTCGCGCAGGCGCACGAGGACTTCGTCGTAGTCGAACTTGCCCACCAAGTCGGGACCGCGCTTGAGGTTAACGAAGGTAGGTGCGCACCAAAGCCCGAGATCTGCGTCGTCGGTCTCGCCCGGACCGTTCACGCGGCAGCCCATTACGGCGATCGTGATGGAGTGTTCATTGGCGTACTTTGTGACCTTGCGAACCTGTTGGGCGAGATCGATGAAGGCCTCGTTTTCGACGCGAGAACATGAGGGACAGGAAATGATGTTCACGCCCTCGGGGCGATAGATGGGAACTGAGCGGAAACGACCAGCGGCGATGTCTTCAAGAATCTGGCGCCCGGCGGCGACTTCTTCGCCTTTGGCGTCGAAGGGCAAGGTGAGAGACACTCGCACCGTGTCTCCGATTCCAGCCGAGATTAACTGCTCGAAGGCGATTCGAGTCTTGATCACACCCTCTGGAGGCATGCCGGCTTCGGTGACGCCGAGATGAAGAGGCACGTCGGGGCGTTGCTCGGCAAAGCGGCGGTTGGCTTCGATGACCTTGTTGGGGTCGGAGTCCTTCAGAGACACGCAATAGCGGGTAAAGCCGAGGTCGTCGAGGATATCGCAGTGCTCAAGAGCGGATGCTAGCATGGGACCGATGGAGTCGCCGGCCGGAAATTGCTGAATCTTGTCGGGGTCCACCGAGCCGCAGTTCACGCCCACGCGCATGGCGCACTCGTGCTTATTGGCGACCTCGGCGAGGTCCGAAACCTTGTCGCGCACCGGTCGATCGCGCTCGTGGTGGTGCATGTGCCCGGGGTTGTAGCGGATCTTCTGTACGTGAGGAGCGACAACCTCGGCGAGGCGGTAGTTTTCCTGCAGGTCGACGCTGAGCGGGCGCTGTGCATCCTCGGCCACCCGGGCAAGGGCGTCGGTGTCCGTTCGGCTATCGACGGCGATGCGGATAATATCCGCTCCCGCTGCCTCGAGTAGCTTCACTTGTCGTTTTGTCGCCTCGATGTCTTGGGTCTTTGTCGCCGCCATGCTCTGCACGGCGATGGGGTGACCGTTGCCGATGTGGATGTCACCGATGCGGACAGAGCGAGAAGGATTCCGCGATGCTTGGGTCATGGTGCCGTTGTGTGGAAGAGGGTATAGAAGATCGAGGACGAGAGGGTGGAGTATAAAAGCGTTCCCGAAGACGGGCAAAGAGGCTTGCTTCGATAGTCATCCCCGTTGTGTAGCGTATGTTTGAAGTATTAGGTGTCGTGGGGTGGGGGATAGTGATTACATCCGTGTTTCATCCGTATGTAAGTTAGCGGTCATTTGCGCGTGAGATTCGGCATGTCAACGCGTCGGCGACAGAGCCGGAGAGAGGACATTCTCCAGGCGACGGTGCGCATCGTCGCCCGAAATCCTGTCGGGAGCTCGACGATTCGGCAGATCGCCAGCGAGGCAGGAGTGACTGAGGGGTGCGCTCTACCGCCATTTCGCCAACAAGGAGGACCTGTGCCGACAGGCCTACGGCCGAATCGTCGAAGAACTGGCGGAGCAGAAGGAGGAGATAATTCGCTCCTCATCCACGCTTCAGGAGCGCTTACGCGAGTGGGTGAAGGTGTCGTACGACTACTACGACCGCCATGGCGACGCTTTTACCCATGTCCTTCTCATGTCACAAGATTTCGACGATGGCGAAATCGCTTCGCATCAGGGCGACATCATGATCGGCCTGCTGAAATAGGCTTGTCAGCGCGGCGAGATCTCCTTACTGGATCCCGTTCTTGCCTTGAGCCACTTCAGCGGCTTGATGCTTAACATCCCGCGCCTGATCAACGAGGGCCTCCTCCAGCCTCCAGAGGTGCAATACACGGAGTCCGTTATGGAAGCGATCTTCGCGGTCTTCGGGCTGCCAGAGTCGGCGGACTCGTAACCGGGGTAGGACTGAAAGACAGCCCGACATCGCCGGAATTAGCGTGGACCCATCGGCGTGGTCGATGAGCGCATTCCCATTATCGACCCCCCCACCGATTACGTTACGGGGAGTTCGGTTATGGGGAGGAAGACGTTGAGCCGCTTTCTCGATTAGAATGAGCAGGTGTTCTACGGTGCTTTTTCCATCGTGAAGGAATTGGTTCCTCCCGAGTTTACCCCGACAACCTCGCCGGTGAGGGACGAGCCAGAATTTGCCGTTTTGGTGTCCGTACCGAGAAATTGTTGCTCCATGAGTGACGCGTGAGCCATTGCCCGTATGCCCGGAAGGAGATTATAGAAGATCTCGTACGCATCCGTGACGCCGGGGTCGATATCTACAGGCGGACCAGTCCGCACCGAGCGCCCCGTAGATCTGATGAGGCAGGAGGGCTGAGGGGAGAGCGAAGTGGTGGTGAGCGGCTATTCTTCGTCGCCGAACCAACCGTCGATCTGGTCCCGAATGGCGCGGGCCTGAACTGGACTGGAGATCTCGAACTTGCTGCGCTGCAGGTAGCTGCCTTCGCGTTTCTGGTAGCGCCGGATCGACACCTTTTGGGGACCGTAGTCACTGGACTTGCGATCGAGATCCTGATACAGATACATGATCGTCGTCCACGATCCCTTGGTCAGAACTTGCTTGGCAAGCTGCTTGCGCAACACCTGCCCATCTTCCTCGTAATGAATCGTCAGTTCGTCAATCGTTTCGGCCATGGGGCTCCGTGCGGCGGTAGCGGCATTGCTGAGCCAGAATAAAGCCCAGCCCCTACGGACTGGCAACCGGTGCCCCGTTTGCCGCGTCGTCGTACTTGCTGTAACTTCGACCGGCCTACCACAATCTCCGTAAGAGTCCCAGGATACGATAGTTGACCGTGGTTTTTGTCGAGCCCAAGCCGGCGGATAAGTTTCGCCGGGAGCAGGGACCGATCTTCCTCACCGGTGTCGAGGCGGTCGTGCGTCTGCTAACCGACAAGCAACGTACGGATCAGGCTTCTGGAGGCCCGGTGAACCAGACGTTCATCACCGGGTACGAGGGTTCCCCCCTCGGCGGTCTCGACCTCAAGGTGGTACAACAGCTCGACCTGCTCAACGAGCTGGGGGTCACCATTCATCATTTTGGCATCAACGAGAAGACGGCGGCCTCCGCCGCGCTGGGAGCCCAATACGCTCCTTCCGGCGACGTCGACTCCTTCTGGTACGGGAAAGCGCATGGGGCCATGTGGATTCCCGACGAAGCCTGGCTGGCAAACCTCGCCGGCACCGGAAATCGCGGATCCATGGTATTGCTGTGCGGGGAGGATCATCGATCCAAGAGCTCGGTGTCACCCGGGACCAGTGACTGGGCTCTGCGTTCGAGCTTGGTGCCCGTGTTCTACCCGGCAACGGTGTCGGAGATTCTCGAGCTCGGCATGCATGCCATCTTACTGTCGCGCTACTTGGGCATAGTCACCGCGCTCAAGCTGGTGACTCCGGTCTGCGATGGCGCCAGCACCGTCGATGCCGACACGGCGAAGGTGCAGCCCATCTATCCGGAGCCTTTCGATAAGCGCTTCCATCCCATCGTCATGGCCCTAGGCGCGCTGCCCATGCAGCGCGAGCTGGTGGAGCGCAAGGTTCCCCTCACCCAGGCCTACATCCGTGCCAACGGCCTTAATCTCGTTCACAACGCAGATGCCGGAGGTAGCACAGGGATAGTCACCACTGGCAAGAGTTACACGGACGTCCGTCAAGCGCTTGACGCCCTCGGTCGAGGCGTTCCGATTCTGCAGCTACGCGTCAGCTGGCCCCTCGATCCGAAGGGGATCAGATCCTTCGCTGCGCGCCATCACCTGGACACCATTCTCGTCGTGGAAGAGCCGGGACCATTTGTTGAAGAAGGGGTGAAGTCGGCGCTGTTTGGCTCGGCTGTGCAGACCGTGGTAGGGGAGCGCGATGAGCAGGGTGGCACGCTGTTTCCGTCGTACGGCGAGATAGATCCAGAAGTTCTCGCTTCGTTGCTGTGGCCGCACGTCAGGGCGCCGGGCGCAGAGCTATTGCCGCCGGTACTGCAAGAATTTGATCGCATTGACGCACGACAGATGCCGGCCGTGCCCGCTGTAGTGCCCATGTCATGCGGCGGTTGTCCCTACAACACCTTTGGGGCGTTGTCGGGTGAGAAGCCGGGGGGTGCAATTGGATGCAGCTCTATTCGTGCCATGGATGCCTACGACAACGGTGTGCTCTATATCCCCACCATGGGCGCAGGTGGTTCCATCTATTCCGGTACGGCGGCCTTCAACGGCAATCAGCACATCTTCCAGTACCTCGGCGATGGCAGCTATTTTCACAGCGGGCGCGGCGCTGTGCAGAGCTGTGTGCAGGGCGGTGTGAACATCACCTTTCTGCTCCTCTTCAACGGTGTCGTTGCCCTCACCGGGGGCCAGCGCCCCGGGGGACAGCGCTCCGTGCCGGACGTGGTCCGAGAGCTGCTCTCCCTCGGCGTCAAAGAGGTTGGCATTGTCTCTGAGCGCTACGGCGAGCTCCACCCCTTGCTCAGCAACGAGGATAGAGTGCGACTCTACGGTCTTGATCGCCATGAAACCGCCCTCGACCACCACCGCTGCGCTCCCGGCACAACGGCTCTCATTCTCGACAAGGAGTGCGCTACCGAGAAGTTGCGTCGACGTCGGCGCCAGATGGTGACTCCTGACAGCTACGTCTTCATTCACGAAGAGATCTGCGAGGGATGCGGGGACTGTCTTCAGAAGTCGGAGGGCTGCGCTGCCCTATACGGCGTGGAGAGCGATCTTGGCGACAAGACACAGGTCCGCCAGGCCAGCTGTGTTCAGGACGAGTTGTGCATCGAGGGCGAGTGTCCCTCCTTCCTGACCGTTTACCCGGGTCGCGGGGTGCGCATCAGGCGTAAGACACCGGATTCGATCGGCGAGATCCCCGAGCCGGTGGCAAAATCGCTGGACGAAGGGGAGACATACACCATCTTCGCTGTGGGCCGAGGGGGTACCGGTGTCGTCACCATCTCCCATCTTCTGGCGTATGCGGGCATGCTCGACGGCCTCTCGGTGTACTTCTCCAACAACACCGGACTGGCGCAGAAGGGCGGGCCTGTGGAAGCGCCAGTGCAGTTCAGTCGGGGCCTTCAGCCTTCCTTTAACCGACTTCTTCCAGGTGGTGCGGACCTGCTGCTCGGCTTCGACCTGCTGCGCGCTGCCGAGCCCCAGAATCTGCGCTACGCGAGCCCGGAACGCACCGTAGCCCTGGTGAGCACGACTCGTATCCCCACCGCCAGCCTGAATCGGAATCCCGATAAACGCTTCCCCGATCCGGATATGTTGGCTGAACTGATCGATAGCTGTACAGCTAAACGTGGCAATGTCTACCTCGACAGCTACTGGCTCTCAGAGCAGCTCTTTGGCGATGCCATCTACGCGAATATCCTCCTGCTTGGTGCTGCCTGCCAGGCAAGTGCACTGCCCCTGACTGTGGCCGCTCTCGAGCAGGCAATTCGACTCAACGACAAGGATGTCGAGCAGAACTTGCTGGCCTTTCTCTGGGGGAGAATGGCAGTCTACGACCCGTCTTTCATCGACAAGCGCCTGGGACGTCCTTGGGCTGATGCCGGCGAGCGCCTGAGTCAACTTCTGGATCAGATCGCGCCGGACAGTCTCAGAGACTTCGTGGACGTAACCCTATCCGAGCTTGACCTGGGCGCCGAAGATCAGTTCCAGGTGGCTCTACGGATCGTCGAGCTCTATGCCTACCAGGATCTCGACTACGCACGCCGCTTCGTCACCTGTGTGAGCAAGGTTCGAAAACGTGAGCGATCATTGGGGGAGCGCAGCGGTATGACCGTCGCCGTTGCTCGCAGTCTTCATCGACTGATGGCGTATAAGGACGAGTACGAGGTGGCGCGCCTTGCCAGCCTCGCGGAGTCAAAGGAGAGGATTCAAGCACTCTTCGATGGACCAGTTCGCATTGGCCACAAACTGCATCCACCGGCGTTGCGCTACTTCGGATTCGGAAAGTTCTCAGTAGGCTGGTGGGGGACACCTCTCTTCGCTCTGCTGCGCCGCCTAAAGGGACTACGTGGTACCGCCTTCGACGTCTTCGGGTACACCGCTTGCCGGCGTCTTGAGCGTGAGCTGGTTCCTTGGTTCCTGGCGGTCGTCGACGAGCTCTTGGAAGTGCTCGCCCCCGAGAATTTCCAGCGGGCCGTAGAGATTGCTGAGAAAGCGCAGGAAATTCGCGGCTATGAAGGGGTGAAGGTCATGAAGGCGGAGCAGGTTCGCGGCGAAGTCGAGGCGAGCCTCCGGGTCTTTCGTTGCGGTTGAGTTGTCTCTTGCTCAGCAGGTTTCGATGTGTCTGCTACGCGCCGCGCGCCGAAGGTAGCGGAGCAAATCGGCCTCCGCTGGCGCGGGGTCCGAAGCGTCTGCCACTGCCTGCAACCACGCTACTTCGGGCCAGGTATGGTCGTAAAGCAGTTCCGTTCCCGTCGATGTCTGCACGGGTATGGCGTTATGAGCACCCTTGACGATTATCATCCCACCTGTGCCCAGAAGCGAACGGTCAGCCGGAACTATGGGAGCGCTGGGAGTGACCACGATTTGTGCCGTCGACGAGTTTTCCATGGTCAGGTGCAACGCCGCGTGCCAATGGCGCCCCTGCTTGCCCGCCGACAGCAGACGCCGAACCGGGGTTGCCCGTAGTAGCGTCTGAGCCTCTCTCAGGCCATCCTCGAGGGCCCACCAGGTGGCCAGTAAGCTGGTGCCACCGCCAATTATACGGCGATAGTACACCGGTGAGCCAAAGGCTGCGTTTTCGCTGCCGTCCATGAGGGCGCGGACCTCGGGAGCGTGGCGCCAGCGGCTGAACGACCTTGACGGATCGCTGCCCGGCACTGGCCCCGCCACCCAGAAGGGGATACCGGCGGCGCTGCATGTCTTGCAGTCCTCGCCCAGATTTGAGTATGGGGTGAGGAACGCGACTCCCCGCGGCTGCCTGCCCAACGCTTCCGACAGGCTGCCGTAGGCTCCGCTTGGCAACCTGCCCCGTCCCACAACGACTGCGCCCGTGGCGAACCCTTGAGATATCAGACTCTCGACGACGTGTGCCCGCGTGTGGTCGCTGACGACGACGATACCCCCGCTCATGGCGAAGTCTCCCGGGCCAGGGGCAGGGTCACCGGTTCCCCGATTTCGATTGATCGATAGCCCGCTAGCAGGATCTCCATGTTGTCGCGCGCCTGCGCCGCCGAGAAAGTCGGATTTCTGCCTTCGTCCAAGGCCTGCACGAATTCGTCTAGGCCGGCGGCTAAGCCGGCAGTGTCCGCAGAGAAAGCCGGAGTCCAGATCGCTCCTCCGCTTGCCCACTGCATGGGGTCGTCTTCCGAGGGCCGGTGGTCGGTACCGACCACCTCATCCCGCAACAACTGCACCCGGGACGGCCGCTTGGCGTCGACATACACCGTTGCGCCGGTACCCACGAGCCAGGCCTCGGAGGGGCCTCCCGCCGGATGAGTCGCGACGCCGGATCGACCGGCACAGAGAGTAGCGGTGCGTCCCTTGCGGTCCCGTAGAATCACCGTGGCGAAATCTTCGCAGCCTCGTCGAGCGTGAACGGGGAAGAAGAAAGCGTCACCATGAGCAGCCACTTCGGTGATTTCGCTGAAGCAGCCTTGGAGCAGGCCCACCGAGTATGCCCCCACGGTGAGTAGTTCGCGCTTGAGGTCTGGGTACTTCCAACGACCGGCGGGAGTGAAGGGAACACGATCTTCGTCGGGAATAGGGGCTGGCCAGCCCTTCCCAAAGAGGATGTCAACATGTACCCCCATGAGCTCGCCGATCGATCCCGATTGGATCACCTGATGGCAGCGCGTGACCAGGCTGCCGTAGGAATAGCTGGGAACGATGGCACAGATCCCTGATTCCGCCACTGCGGCGGTGACGGCGTCGCACTCCTCGACACTAGCGCCAAGAAATTTGTCGATCCACAGATGGCGCCCAGCTCTAGCCGACCTTGTGCACAAATCGGCCCGGCGCTCGATTTCGTGACCGATGCTTACAATGTCCACTCCGGATAGCGCGAGCGCGTCATCCACGTCTTCCACGTAGGGAATGCCGAGTTCGCGAGCCCATTGCCGATTGAGCTTGCGGAGGTAGGGTTCGATGTCGCTGTCATCGTCAGCGACGGCGACGAGCTGGATTCTCGGATGGGCTTGGAAGAGCGGAACGAAGCTGCGCTGGTGGCTATGCCGACTGAAGCTGAGAAGTAGGACTCCGTATTGACGATCTGAGGAGTTCATGAGCACTAATCAAGAAACCGCCGCGACATATTCCGACGGGGCGGCTGGGGACGGTTAGAAGGGTTTACGACTGGGTGACGCAGGACGGTCGCCGGCGCGGCAGGTTGCTCCGTGCACTGGCGCGGGGATCGACACCAGATCGATTTGCAAAGCCGTCCAGACTCGCGAAATCGGGCCAATCGGAGTTGATCAAATACTTGATTAGAATGCAAATGAGAGGTCATTCCGAATTGTGTCAAAGCTCACTTTAAGCGAGCCGTAAGAGTCGGCACAGGGTGATCTCCTCGTCCACACCGTCCCCCATCAATCGTCCCGATTAGGGGAGGAATTCCAGGGTGAAACAGGCTTCCGGTGCGACCTGACCCGGAGCAACGATTCCTGCCTCTTCCATCTGACGCAACAAGTTATCCCAGCGCGATCTCGTCATCGTTCCCAGGCCGCTCTCCAAGGCGTCTCCACTGAGCACCAGAGCTACGGACTGTCGGGCCCCCTCAGAGAGGATCTCCATGTCCATCTCGGGATTCAGAGAGTGGATGTACTGGTTGATCGGTTCGGGTGTGTCTAGGTAGCGCTCCCAGCCACGTAATGAGGCCACCACTACCTCTCTGACCAGTTTGGGCTGAGAGCGCAGGATTTCCTGAGTAGTCACGAGAACGCTCGCGTAGGGGTTGAATCCGGTCTCGGAGACCAACAGGGCTCGGGGTTGGGTGCCCTGACGGCGAGCGATCACGGGCTCGGAGAACACATAACCCTGCTGCGCGTACAGACTATCCCGCAGGAAAGGGGCGACACTGCCGTGGTAGGGCACGAAGGTGACGCCGGGAAACTCGAGCTTCCAGCGCAGGTAGTGGGAGAACGCCGGTCTCTGAGAGAGGGCCAAGGTGAGATTGGCGATCTCGTCGATGTGTTCGATTCCCGATGACTCGTGGACCATGATGCAGCGGGGGTTTACCTGATACGGTGCCAACAGAGCGACTACGGGAGCGCCCGCCGCCCGTGCGTTGATGACCCCGTCGGCGTTGGTGATGCCGAAATGCACCGAACCACCGGCGACCCGCTGAATGACCGGGGCATCTGGGCCGCCGCCCAAAATTTTCATGTTCAGAGAGCGCGACTCGAACTCCCCATGCACCGCGGCACCGTAATAGCCCCCATGTTCGGCTTCGGGGAACCAGTTGAGAGCCAGCCGAATCTCGCCAATTTCCTCCCCCTCCGGCAGTTTCGAGTTGCAGGCGAGCCAGAGCGACATGGCCAGGGCCCCGAAGACCGCCAGTGTAGCCGGACGGCGCCGATCAACACTAGGCACGAGCAGGCTCATTGGCGCCGCCCCACCGTCGTAGCGCCCTACGACTGAGGAGGCTGACGAGGGCGAAGAAGGAGAGGCCGAGCGCCGTCGAGGTGAGTACACTGGCGAATAGGTAAGGTGTTTTGGTCTGGGCATTGGTCAAGATGATCAGGTAACCGAGGCCGTAGTCCTCGGTGCCATAACCGGCGAAGAACTCGCCAACGATGGCACCGACTACAGACAACCCGCAGGAGATCCGCAGGCCTGTAAGCATGGACGGAATGGCGTGGGGCACGCGAAGTCGCAGCAACGTCTGCACGCGCGAAGCTCCGTACAGGCGAAACAGATCCAGCAGATCCGGGTCGATACGGGTCAGCCCTGCAGTTGTGTTGGCGATGATGGGGAAGAGGGAGATGATGAAAGAGACGGCGACCACGCCAGGCAGACCGTGCCCGATCCACAGAACAATGAGGGGAGCGATGGCGACGATGGGCACGGTCTGCAAAAAGATGGCATAGGGATACAGGCTGCGCTCGACGATAGGTGATTGCGAAAAGGACACGGCGATGAGGAAGCCAGCCACAAAGCTCGCCGCAAGGCCGAGCACTGCCGCCACAGCCGTTAGTCCCGCTGCGTGTGCGAGAGTTGCTCCGTTGGCGACGATCGCCGAGCTCACATTCAGGGGGCCGGGCATTAAGAACGGCTGTACACCTGAGAGAGTTACCGCAGCGTGCCAGAGCAGGACCATGAAGGCTGCTATAAATAGCGGTGGGCCGGCGACTCTCAGGATGTTCACGGCACCGTACCCCCATGTAAATTCTTACTCACCTGACGCATTAGCTGACTGAATTCATTGCTGGTGCGCAGCTCAGGCGCACGGGGGAAGGCGAACTCAACCTTGTGCTCGGACACCATTCGCGCTGGCCGCGGGCTGAGGACGATGACTCGCTGCCCGAGAAAGACCGCCTCCTGTACGCTGTGGGTGACAAACACCAGGGTGAAGCCCTGCTCTCGCCACAGTCGCTGCAATTCGCCGTTGAGGGCTTGGCGCGAGATCTCGTCCAGGGCTCCAAAGGGCTCGTCCATCAACAACAGTCCGGGGCGCGAGCTCAGTGCCCGTGCGATAGACACGCGCATCCGCATGCCACCCGACAGCTGGTGTGGATAGAGCCGACCTTCAGAGCCCAATCCCACCAGATCGAGGGCTGCTGAGGCTTGCTCGGCGATGACTGATCCGGGCCAGTGCGCCAGCTGCAGGGGCAGCGACGCGTTGTCGTGGACATTGCGCCAAGGGAGCAGGGTGGGATCCTGCAGTACGTAAGAAAGGTTGGCCGTCGCCCGCCCGCGTTCGATGCTTACCGGCTCATCGCCGATCTCCAGTTCTCCCATCGTCGGCGCCTCGAGACCGGCGATCAGCCGCAGAAGAGTCGATTTGCCGCAGCCGGAGGGGCCCACCACGCTAACCGCCTCACCGGCGTCGATGTGCAGATCCAGCGGGCTGAGGGCCGGCACGGCTGGTGGACCGGGGAACTCCTTGGCTAGCCCCCGAGCAGTGACCGACATCGGTTGTGAATGTGGATCTTCTCTCATGTGCGGCGCTGGTTCCCCCAGAGCTCGACATGCATCCGACCCGTGAAATTGAAGCCCTCCCTGAAGCAGATTTCGGCCACGATCTGTCCGTGCCGCTCGAGGGCTTCGTGGGTGACCCCTTCGGGCATCAGGTACACGTTTTGGCGCGGCAGCTGGAAGCGCTCCACCAAGTCGAGAATTTCGGGGATGTCCTCCTCGCTGCAGATCACGAACTTGATCTGGTACTCGATGCCTGACGTGAGGTAGTGCTCCAGGTGTTTGTGGTCGTTGTTACGGTCATGCAGGGCGAGCTCAGTGGCGTGCCGTTCAGAATTCGGTCGACTATTGGCGAGCTTGGGTGAAATACTGAAGAAATCGGGGCGAACTTCGGATTCGAAGAGTGTACCCGCAGTTTCCACGGTGATGAAGTGTCCCTGCGTCTTCAGCCCTGCGATCACCTTGGCCAAGTCCTTCTGCAACAGCGGCTCACCGCCACTGATGACGGCGTGCTCCACCTCTGCCCACGGTTTCGTGAGCTCCAGGATCTCTTCGACGTCTAACGACTCGCCCTCTACGGTCCACGACGTGTACGGCGTGTCGCACCAGGCGCAGCGGAGGTTGCATCCAGACGTTCGTAGGAACAGGCAGGGATACCCTGCGTATCGCCCCTCGCCCTGGAGTGTGCGGAAGATCTCAGATACCAGCACCGAGTGATCACGTCGTTGGAATTAAGGCGCCAGCTGGTTTATTTTAGCCGCGCAGATAAAGTCGTTCTCGGAGATGCCGTTGATGGCATGGGTCCAGTACTTGACCGTGCAGGACCGGAACTGGACCTCCAGCACAGGGTGGTGTCTCTCTCTGTTGGCCACCCAAGCGACAGCATTTACGAAGGAGATGGTCTGGTAATAGTTGTTGAAGCTGAAGCTTCGCGCCAGGTAGCCGTCAGTGTACTCCCACTCTTCCACTTGGTCGAGCTTGGCGCCGATCTCTTCTGGTGTCATCGGGTCGACACCTCCCTCGCAGGGCTGGCAGACCTTGCTCGTAAGTTCCATAGTCGTCATCGCTAAGTCGTCCTTTCTGGATTGACGATAGGATCAGGGGACTCTGGAATCTACGCCTGCGATGCGATCGGTCAACGAGTTCACCGTCACGTCGCCGTAAGGGGACAGGATCACAGGGCCTGACACAGGAATGCAAGAAGACTACCGCCGCCTCATCGAAATGGTGGGCGAAGACCCCGATCGCGAAGGCCTGAGAGGTACTCCTGAGAGGGCAGCGAAGGCCCTTCGCTTCCTCACCGAGGGCTACAGCAAGGAACCTCGGGACGTCGTTGGTACCGCCCTGTTCAGCTCTACCATGGATGATATGATCGTGGTTCGTGACATCGAGATCTACTCCCTGTGCGAGCACCACATTCTACCATTCACCGGTCATTGTCATGTGGGCTATCTACCCGACGGTAAGGTGATCGGACTGTCAAAGGTGGCCCGGATTGTCGACGTCTTTGCACGCCGCCTTCAGATCCAGGAGAACCTGACCAAACAAATCGCTGAGGCGATCGAGGAACTCACGCAGCCGAAAGGCGTCGGTGTCATTGTCGAGGCCCGCCATCTGTGCATGATGATGCGCGGTGTGGGGAAACAGAATTCATCGATGTCTACATCCTGCATGTTGGGTGCTTTCCGCGATCATCAGCAGACGCGCAGTGAATTCCTCTCTCTTGTCAAGGGCGACTTCTGAAACGCCGATGATTAGGGCGTGGCTGCCACGTTGGGTCCGTGGCGCCGCTCTACTGCTGGCGCTGTTTTTGAGCGCCGATGTTGCCGGCGAGCCTGTGAGCAGCGGAGAAGTGCTGGTTCGGTTCGCCCCCGGGGCCGGGAAGGTCACCGGCTCGCGACACATGCCCACCCACGTGGAAGCCCTTTTTCCGCAGCGCAATGCCGCCAAGTCGGCACTTCCAACGCGGATAGCCCGTTGGTCCCTGCTGCGTTTCGATCCATCCGACCTGTCGCCACAAGAACTGGCCGCCGAGCTCCTGCAGCAGCCTGAGGTCGAGGTAGCGGTAGCCAACTATCTACGACGATACGCCGGGCCCCAGCAGGGGGATCCGCTCGCCGCCGATCAGTGGAGCCTAGCGGTACTTGGTTGGGACAAATCGGTCCCGGACGCTAGTTCCGTCGTTGTCTCCATCATCGATTCCGGAGTTGATCTCGAACACCCCGACCTCGTCGATCAGCTCTGGAACAATGTGGCAGAGCTGCGCGGTGAGGAGGGGGTTGACGACGACGGCAACGGCTATGTCGACGATCTCGTGGGGTGGGACTTCACCGACGCGCCTGGATTACCCGGGAGTGGCGACTATCTCGGGCGCGACGCCGTTCCCCAGGACGAATCCGGGCATGGGACCCACGTTGCCGGAATTATCGCTGCCGGAGTTGGCAACGACTACGGCGTTTCCGGAATCGCTCCCAGTGTTCAGCTGATGCCTCTGCGCGCCGGTTTTAGCATCTCCGGTTCGGGTTTTCTCCAGGACGACGACATCGCTGCGGCCATCGTGTATGCTGTCGACAATGGTGCTGACGTCATCACCCTACGTCTTGGCGATCCCCGATATTCGGCCTTGCTGGACGACGTCGTTCGCTTTGCTAACGACTCGGGGGTGGTCGTCATCGCTGCTGCCGGCAACGAGGGCAACGACGAGGTGTTTCACCCCGGTCGCTTGGACGCAAGCATCTGTGTTGCCGCCACGGATCGGACCGGAGCCATTTCCGGGTTCTCTAACTTCGGTACCAGCATTGATCTCGCTGCGCCCGGAGTGGCCATCCTCAGCACCCAACCCAATGGGGAGTTCGGGGAGCGATCCGGCACCTCAATGGCCTGCGCCCACGTCTCCGGTTTAGCGGCACTACTGCTTGCCCTGCACCCCGAACTGACCCCTCTGGGGATCTTTGCCGCCATGGCCGCCGAGGCCTCTGACGCCGGACCTGCCGGATGGGACCCCCGTTTCGGCCACGGCCGCGTGCATGTGCCTTCCGTTCGTGACCGACCCCCAGTCGGGGTGCGCTTCCACATTCCCGCCAGTGACCAGACGGTGGCACTTTCCTTCCCTCTTGAGATGGAGTTGACGCTAAGCGGTGACCAACCCGCTGATTACGACGTCAACTTCGGTGAGGGACCGGATCCCACAGTGTGGAATTCCATGATGGCGGGTCGGCTGAAGGCGAGCGAACGTTCACTCAGCGTGCATTGGACGCCGGAAGGTTTGACGGGTGATGTCACCGTAAGAGCTGTCGTCCGCTCTGGTGACGAGAAGTTGTCGGATCGGGTGCGGATCACCATCGCCGATCCGGTCACTGTGCGAGACCTGTCGGCCGCACCGATCCTGGTCGGAGATCGCCGGCGAACCGTGGTGAGTTGGGCTACCGATCGAAAGAGCATTGGGTGGCTTGCTCTCCATCTTGGCGATGGCACTACCTCCATCATGGCGACTCCGCGACGTGAACTAACCCACCGGGTGCTTCTGCCGGAGGACTGGTTGGGAGTAGGAGTCGCTGACTTGGAGGTCAGAACGAGCATGCATGGTGAGGCTCTCGCCACTGTGACTGCTGATCTGTCGACGAGGGGATTGACCCGCTGGGATTTGTCACCGGAGCACATTCTGAGTGATGGCTATCTCCTTCCATATCTCACCGATTTTGACGGCGACGGTCGTCCCGAAGTTAACGCCATGACATATGGTGGCGGCCCCTATGATCCGGCCGAGGCTTTCGAGTTGCCCGAGCGTTCTGCAACCGTGTCCTCGACTCGGCTTTTCATCCCTTGGAACCGCCACGACCTCGATGGCGACAAGCTGATCGAGATCATGGCCGTTGATGCTCGACGAGTGCGGTTGCTGGAGGCCGGCAGTCCAGGTCGCTACCCGGATCGCGTCGCCTGGCATCAAGAAGGCGTGTGGGGTGGAGAAATCGGTGACCTCGACCGGGATGGGGCACTCGAGATGTACCTGCGCTCTGCGACCTCGCCGCAGTTCCGCGTCTTCGAGAATACCGGTGACGACGCGTATGAGGAAACCGGCATTCTCACCAATCCCAGCTTGGGGGACAATGAACTCGCCGATCGTAGCGTGCTGGCCGACCTCGACGCGGACGGTTGGGGAGAGCTGTTCACCGGCGACAGCGATGGTGACCTTTTCGCCTTCGAGGCGGTGGGCGACGACAGCTATCAGATGTTCTGGAGACGCGATAGCGACGCCTTTGACGATGCGCGGCTGGTGGGCGGAGGGATAGACCTCGACGCCGATGGCCGCGGTGATCTGCTCGCCGGTTATTTGACGCTCGATCCCTTTGATGTGGAAAGTTGGCGCTGGCAACTCTCCCAGTTCTCCTACGACGGTGCGAGAGGCTTGGACGAGACTTGGACAGAGTCGATTCTCGGAGGCGTTCCCAGCGGCAATGGCATCGCCGTCGGCGATCTCGATGCCGATGGAGTGGTTGAGTGGGTGGCAGCTCTTGTACCCAACCTCTACGTGTTTCGTGCAAACGAGGGCGGGTACGAGTCTGTCTGGTACGATGAGATCAGCGCGACTCACACCCCTCTCATCGGCGACGTCGATGCCGACGGACTTGTCGAACTCGTGTACAACAGCGACGACAGGCTCGTCATCATGTCCGGGGCTGCGCTCTCTTCGCGTGGACCTCTGGCGCCTCCCGGACTTCGCGGATGGCCTGCCGGTGCCAGCGAAATCCAGCTCCAGTGGGATCCAGCTGCGGAAGTGGAGAGCTACGAGCTCGAGCGTGACGGTTTTCCGATTGCCGCTCTACGTGAGGCGAGGTTCGTCGATTCTGAGCGAACCGCTGGAATTGTTCATCGCTACCGGGTTCGTAGTGTGGACTCCCTCGGGGTGCGGAGCGCCCCCTCGCCGGCTGTTGAGATCGCCGCTGAGTCTCTGGTACGGGTCACCCGCATCGAACGCGCGTCGCAGCACGGCCTTGCTGTCCATTTCGACCGCGCCATGGGGAGCACTGCTGCCGAGCCTTTTCGCTATGTGCTCTCGCCCGATCCCGGAGTTGCAGTGTCGGCAACCCTAGACCGCAGTCGACGTAGGGCCGTCGTCGGTTTTGACCAGAATCTGCCCGCCCAGGTGGCGCTACGCCTGAGCCTGAGGGGCATGCGGTCGAAATTCGGCGCCTCCCTAGATCCCCAATCGCAGACGCTCTCCGTACGATTGGACCCCTTAGATCTGCAGACCAGAGTTGTCAGTTCCCAAGTCATCGATGCGACGACGATTCATATACGGTTCAGCCGTCCCGTGAAAGCCACGGAGCAGTCGGTCGTCGAAGTTGAGGGCGTCAGTGTCGCCAGCCTGATCCCCGACGAAGATGGCAATCTCGTCGTCACTCTGTCGGAAACGACGCCCTTGAGTCCTTTTGGAAGCCGTCATGAGATTTTGATTCGCGACGTCCTGGACGATCTGGGCCGCCATGTAGAGGGAAGGCTATTCGTCGGCATTGAAGTCGCTACTCTTTCGGAGGTCCTCGTCTATCCCAATCCCTACCATCCGGTGCAGGGGGACCTGACCATCGCTGGACTGCCACGCGGAACCGAGGTCTCCATCTTCTCCGCCTTGGGGGAGCGCGTCTGGCGCGGCGCGCAGCAGAACGGTGAGGGAAACTTGCGATGGAGCGGCACCAATCTCGGAGGCCGACCAGTGGCGTCCGGTGTTTACTTCGTTCTGCTCGATCATTCTTCCACCGTGCGGCGCCAACGTCTATCCGTGATCGCAGAGTAACCTGCGGTAGGAGACCTTGCTCGCTGACAGGGGGCGGACTATCGTAGCCTCACCATTCCGTAGAGAGGGAAATATGGTCCGTATCGGCATTGTCGGCATTGGTTTTATGGGGGTTACCCACTACAAGGCCTTAGCGTCTGTTCGGGGTGCGCGCGTAACGGCGATCTGCACACGCGATGCCAAGAAGTTGAAGGGAGACTGGCGGTCTGTTCAGGGTAATTTTGGGGATAACGGTGGCGTTCATGATGTCTCCGGCCTGAGTTGTTACGAAGATATCGACGCTCTGCTCGCAGATGACGAGGTCGATCTTGTCGATCTCTGCCTGCCCACGGCCATGCACTTTGAGTGGACAATGAAGGCCCTGAACGCCGGGAAGCATGTTTTCCTTGAGAAGCCTATCGCGCTTTCCTTACGGAACGCCGAGCGCATGGTCGCAGAGGCAAGGAAGCGCCGTCGACGATTCATGGTGGCCCACGTATTACGCTACTTCCCCGAATTTTCCTTGGTGAAGGCGCTAGTGGACAGTAAGAAGTACGGTAAGGTTCAGGCAGCTCACTTCAAGCGTATTATCTCCAAGCCCGCCTGGTGGGACCCCAAGGACATCGGCCGTACCGGGGGTCCCGCTATCGATTTGCATATCCACGATGCTGATTTTGTTCAATACCTTTTTGGCATGCCGAAATCGGTCAACTCCAGCGGTTACATTCGCCGCGCTGGAGTCGTCGAGCACATCGAAACCCACTACGATTATGGTAGCAAACTCACTGTCTCTGCGGTGGGTGGCTGGCTGTCGCAGGGTGGGTGTCCCTTCGAGCATGGTTATGACGTGTTCTTCGAGGAGGCGGCGCTGAAGTACAATAGTTCGTGGGGTCAGCCACCTGTCTTGCTGACTAAGGACGGCAAGAGCCGCCATCCGCGACTGCCCGTCAAGGATGGATTCGTCTCTGAGTTGCAGGAGACGGTGGACGCAGTGAAGGCCGGCAAGGACTCGCCCGTGTTGTCCGGTCAGAGCGCCCGGGACAGTCTGCTCCTGTGTCTGCGGGAGATCGAATCCGTGAAGCGGGTTCGGCGAGTGAAGATCCGCTAGTGCACCTGCGTAGAGAGTATTGCTCGTATCCGCTCAGCGACGACCTCAGCCTCGCCGTCGAGGAGAGTCTGAGGGCCCACCGTGATACTGTCCTCGGAGCCGGAGGCAAGGATCGCTGGTTCGCCCGCCTCTAGCTCCTGTAGAATCTGCGAAGCCGATTTGCGAGCCGCAGACTCCACTCGAATTTCGATGAGAGGGCACGCCGGGGGAAAGCGGTTGCTGTAGGGGGAATGGTAGATCGCCTCGAGACCGTCGAACTCCCGCGCGACATCGCCGATGAGATGACACCGGCGCTCCCACTCCAATATGACGTCTGCCTCTTCGGCTTCGAAAAACATCTCCACCGCCTTCCACAAGCCGACGATTTCCTCCTTACCCACCTTCATTCCTCGGCCTACGCCCGAGTGGGGATTGCTGTTCAGTGTGCAGGCACGCACTAGGTCGGCGCGTCCGAGGATGAGTCCGCTCGCCTGTGGCCCAAACAGGCCTTTCCCTCCACTGAAGACGACGAGATCGGCGCCCATCTTGGGGGCGACATCGGTAAGGTTGGAGCGGGGCGGCAATTGCGCTGCGGCGTCGACGATGACGGGCACGTTCCTGTCGTGAGCCACGGCGATGATGTCTGGGAGATCCTGTAGCGGCTGACTGCCGAGGAAATAGACGACGCCTGCCGTGCGCTCATTAATGCCGGCGGCATAGTCATCCCGCGTCACCGCCTTTCGTGTGCCCACTTTGACCAGCTCGCCACCGCAGACCCGGATTCCCTGGTGCACGTAGTAATGCGAATCGACCTGGCTGATCACAAACTGATTGGGACGATCGCCGATGTCCGGGAGGGCGGCAATGGCATCGCCGTCCTCACCCGTGAGGCACGCCGCTCCTGCCAGCAGTAGACCGCTGGCGGCGCCGGCGCACACGAAGGCGGCTTCAGCACCGGTGATCTCGGCGATTCTGGCGCCGACGCGATCGTGCAGTTCGTTCAGGTGGACGAAATGACGGGAGGCCTGGCTCATCGCATCCACGACCTCAGGTGGCATGATCGAGCCACCGAGAGTGGTAATAGTCCCGCGGGCGTTGATGAAGGTGGAGACGCCGAGGTCGTCGTACACGGTGCCGATTGTCGCAGTCATATCCAGCCGCAAGATTTGGTTGACAGTCCTTTTCGATCAAGAGTAAGTTAGCTCCTCACAGCCAACAAGAGCTCGGGCCGTTTCTTTGGCCTTCGATGAACCAAGATTCGAACGAGAATCCCAAGCCGCCCCTAATGTCGGGATCGATGTCCGGACTCAGTGGTGTGAAGGTGAAGGTGACGGCGGTACTCGGACGAACTCAGATCACCTTTGACGAGGCGATCGCCTTCGAACCCGACATGTTGCTGCCCATCGATTCCGATCGAGACGAGCCTGTGGATCTGTGCGTCAATGGAAAAGTGGTGGCGCGGGGTAGGCTCGTTGTTGTCGGTGACACCTATGGAGTGCAGGTGACGGAGATCATCGGCGTCGCCTAAGTGAGAGCCGATCAGGAGAAGTAGAAAACGGCGGAAGATGAGTCGATCGCGACCATCTCCCGCCGTTCGTGTGTATCGGGACAGCAGCGCCAAGGCCGCCATCCCACTTCGTGTGAGGCTAGTGGTGGTGGCCGCCTGCTGCGGGCGCCGCCTCCTCCTCCTCCTCCTCCTCAGTAACCAGAGCCTCCGTCGTCAGCAGCAGGGCGGCGATGGAGGATGCGTTCTCTAGCGCCGTGCGCACGACCTTGGTGGGATCGACGACGCCCATCTGTATCATGTCGCCGTATTTGTCGGTCGCCGCGTTGTAACCGTAGGATCCCTTCTTCGCTTGGATCTCACTAACGACAACAGCCCCTTCTTTGCCGGCATTGTCCGAAATCGTGCGTACAGGCTCTTCGAGAGCGCGGCGCACGATGCGGATTCCGACCGTCTCGCCCTCGGAGGTGCCTTCGACATTCATCTTGGCGATGGCGCGAACAAGAGCCACACCGCCACCGGGAACGATGCCCTCTTCCACCGCAGCGCGGGTGGCGTGCAGGGCGTCCTCGACGCGAGCCTTCTTCTCTTTCATCTCCGTCTCTGTCGCCGCACCGACACGGATCACGGCGACGCCACCGGCAAGCTTGGCCAGCCGTTCTTGCAGCTTCTCACGATCGTAGTCGGAGGTGGTCTCGTCGATCTGATGACGGATCTGTTCAATGCGGCCCTTGATGTCAGCCTGCTTTCCGGAGCCCTCGATTACCGTCGTGTTTTCCTTCTCGATGTGGATGCGCGTGGCTTTCCCGAGATCGGTTAGCTCCACAGAGTCGAGGGTGATTCCCAGGTCTTCGGTAATCACCGTGCCGCCGGTGAGCATGGCGATGTCCTGCAGCATGGCCTTGCGGCGATCGCCGTAGCCCGGAGCCTTCACAGCAGCGACCTGCAACGTGCCACGGATTTTGTTCACCACCAGGGTGGCCAGGGCTTCACCCTCGATGTCTTCGGCGATGATGAGTAGTGGCTTGCCAGCCTTGGAGACTTTCTCCAACAGGGGCAATAGATCCTTGAGATTGTCCAACTTCTTCTCATGGATGAGGATGAAAGCTTCCTCCAGAATTGCTTCCATCGCCTCCTGATCAGTGACGAAGTAGGGGGACAGGTAGCCGCGGTCGAACTGCATACCCTCGACGACGTCGAGGGTGGTCTCGGTGCTTTTGGCCTCTTCGACGGTGATCGTGCCGTCCTTGCCGACCTTGTCCATGGCCTCGGCAATCGTCTCGCCGAAAAAGCTGTCGCCATTGGCTGAGATCGTTCCGACCTGGGCGATTTCGTTGGGCTCTTTGACCTTCTTGCTGATTCCCGCGAGGGTCTTTACCGCGATGCCAACGGCGGTCTCGATGCCCCGCTTGACCTCCATCGGATTGTAGCCAGCGGCGATGGCTTTGAGGCCCTCAGTGTAGATGGCCTCGGCGAGAACAGTTGCCGTCGTTGTGCCGTCGCCGGCGACGTCGCTGGTCTTGGAAGCAACTTCCTTGACCATCTGGGCGCCCATGTTCTCGTAGGCGTCGGGGAGCTCGATCTCCTTGGCGACCGTAACACCGTCCTTCGTCACCGTGGGCGAGCCCCAGCTTTTGGCGAGCACGACGTTCCGGCCGCGCGGGCCAAGAGTGACTTTCACAGCCTTACTGAGCTGCTGGACACCGGAGAGCGTCTTGTCTCGCGCCTCTTCGCGAAATGCGATCTTCTTGGCAGGCATGATTTTCGGTCTTTCCCGTAGTTACGATATGACGGCGAGGATCTCTTCCTCGCGGAGAATCAGGTGCTCGTCGCCATCGAGTTTGACCTCGGTGCCCGAGTACTTACCGATGAGAACTTTGTCGCCCTTCTTGACTTCGAGGGAGACGCGCTTGCCTTCTTCGAGGCGGCCCGGGCCGACGGCGACCACCTGAGCCTCCTGGGGCTTCTCCTTGGCGGTATCGGGAATGATAATGCCGCCGACTTTCTGCTCGGAGCCGTCGTCGTCTAGGCGCTTGACGAGGACGCGATCCGCGAGGGGCTGGATCTTGGACTTGGCCATCGAAACTGCTCCTTATGTTGGGTGTTAGGTGGGATAGTGGCAAACGAACAGACAAAGTGAGTAGGATAATGCATCGCAAGGTGCGTGCCACATCGGGTTATCGTTGGGTGGATTTACCGTAAGCAAAGTAAAAACAATCAAATGGGCATGAATTTTCGCTATGATGAGCCCTGCCAAAGCGTCCTTGAATTCCCATTATAATAATATCCGCGAAGGCATTAGATGAAGGTGCGAAGCATTCTAACTATTTGTAAAATCAGGATAATAAGTATGGTTTATTAAAATGGGAATATAAATTCCGGTATTTTCTTTGAATGGGAATTCTCTGGATCTACGGCGCTAACGCATGAGCTGTATCGTGGGCAGGGCAGGGGCGGGTGGAGTGCCCCGATGTGTGGACGAGAGCCTCGCCGACGATCCGCGAAGGCCTTGGACAAGCTCCGCGTCAACTCTTACGCCGATGGCCGAAAGTTTCGGCTCTCGACGAGATGATGGTCCCTTCGAGTGCTTGTCACGCGCATGATCAAGCCCACACCGTTTCGCAACGAACTGTGCTTGATGAAGGTGAACCTCCATGGTCGAAGAGGGCTTCCGATCCACAGACGACGTAAGAAGAGGCTGTGGAGCTGCCCCGTCCGGGTGGAGAGACTGTCGAGGCGAAGCAGGAGGTGATACTGATAGGGAAGCGGAATTGGCATCAGCGACTGTGGCGGAAATGGACGCCAACTGGGGCCGCCGATGAGCTGATAGAGGGCGAGAAGAGTCAGGGCATCCAGATCCACCGCGTGGCCCCGTGAGCGGAGGGGACTGGAAGATTCCCGAACCCCGACGATTCGTATCGGAGTCGGGGGAGATGGTGCTGCTTCTGTGTCCCGGCGTCACAGCGTTATGTGACGCGTCCCGTGGCCGAGAAGGCGGCCAGCTCACAAGGGAATAACTGCCCGCCTCACGCCCTATACCGATCTGGGGCCGGCGAAGGGCCTCTGTCCCGACACTTCGAGGGGCTGCGACGACACGGTTCCCGCTACGGAATCGGAGATGTAAAGCTCGTTGAACTCCAGACCTCCGAAAATCATCCCCGCTGGCCTTCCGCCACCGGTGGTGCTAAGAGATTGCTGAACATTGCCATCGGGATCTACTACTGTTACCACACCCTCCTGGGCGACATAGAGGCTTCCGTGGGCGTCAAAGGAGAGGCAGCCCGGGCCGCCAGCCTCCTTCAACTCCACGAAAGTCTCCCGATTACTGAGAGCACCGTCTTCGTCCATTTCCAGGGTGACAATTCGGTCATTCCCCGCCTCGGACACGTACAGCAAGGCAGCGTCGTCCGACAGGACCATGCCGGCGGGGGAGGCAAGGCTAGAGGCAATTAGTGTGACTTCACCGTCAAGGTCGGCGCGATAGATGCAGCCGTCGTCGCCACTTTTTCCCCGGTCGCTGAACAGGATGTCACCGCCCGGTGCAAAACACAGCTCCGTGGGACTGGCGAACCGCTTGCCGCTGCATTGGCTAGCAAAGACCTCTACAGTCTCCTCCTGAGAGATTAGAAGGAGGTGATGGCGGCCGCTCTCGGCGACGAATAGATCGCCGGAGTCGTCGAAGGCGATGCCCGCGGGACGACCACCTGACTCGGCGAACGGCCCCGGGTGATCTCCCGTCAGCCTGATAATCCGCCCTGCATTGGTTTCCGACGCGAACAGGTCTCCTTCGTCATCGAAAGCGAGTCCGTAGGGCGACTTGAGGTCACTGGCGACGAGCCGGAAATCTGTCATGGATATTCAGGTGTGCGAGCCGATTAGCCCGTGTAGCGGGAGTGGAATCGTTTGGAGGGATAATATAGTCAGACACATTGGACGGGCGAAAGGAGCTCTTTCCCACGCTACTGCGAGGTGTAGCCTCCGTCCACGAACATCGCCGCCCCCGTTGTAAACGACGAGGCCGGCGATGCGAAATACAGCACGGTGGTGGCCAGTTCTTCGGGATCACCCCAGCGGGCCATGGGGACCTTCGCCACCATTGATCTCGCCGCTTCAGGATCTTCCAGAAGAACTCTATTGATGGGGGTGGCGAAAGGACCGGGACAGATGGCGTTTACGGTGACTCCGGACTCCGCCCACTCGACAGCCAACGTTCGCGTCAGTTGCAGAATTCCTCCCTTACTCGATGCGTACGGCGCTCGGTGGGGGATGGAGATCGCTGACAATGTTGAGCCGATGTTGATCACCCGGCCGTATTCGCGTTGCAACATGTGTTTCCCAACGGCTCGGCAGTAGTAGAAGGGTCCGCTCAGATTGATGCCGAGAACGGTCTCCCAGGCCTCGTCGTCGAGTTCGACGACGGGTCCCCGCAGGTTCACACCGGCATTGTTGACTAGAATGTCCAGATTTCCGAGCTCGGAGATTGCCTTCTCTACACACGATTCGACTTGCTTTCGGTCGCTCGCATCCGCTTCGATGGCGATGACTCGATGTCCAGTGTGCTCCGCGATCTTCGACGCGACTTCCTCCGCTTCGCCGAGATGTCGGCTGGTGATAGCGACCTCTGCACCGGCACCCGAGAGGGAGTAGGCCATCGCCTTACCGAGCCCCTTGCTGGCTCCCGTGACCAGTGCGCGCTGGCCGCCCAAGGAGAAGAGCTTGAGTGAATTCGCTGGCAAATTCAACTCAGGTCAAACCTCCACCCCATTGCTCCGCCTCCACCATCTCCCGGGCCAGTGAGCCCAACTCAGCGACCAGTTCTTCCTTTTCTTCTTCGCGCGCCTTTGCCGTGATCTGTAAGGTCAGCGCAATAAGTCCGAGACCGAAAATCCGTTGTAAGCTTTCTGGATTTTCGGCGTCGAGATCGGGGATCAGGTCGCTGAGACAAGCGAGGAGATTGCGGTGCTTCTCATTGATGTCGATGACTTCGAGCGCCACGTTGGTCTGCCGGGTTGAGGAAAAAGGGAGTATAGCCCGCGTTCATTGGCAATGGCAAAAGGCCAGTGGGGTCGAGGTGAATTACGATTCGTAACGAACTGCTTCAAACTGTCCGGGTTTCGGGCTGCTCAAGGTGGAAAACACCTGATCCGGATCGTGGTCCCAGGATAGGATCCAATCTTCAGCCGCTGCCTCGTCGCAGAGCTTTCGCTTCTGCTGGAAGGTGTCGAAGGGGAACATATCGTAGGACATGATCCAGTAAGGTCGCAGATGGTGGCGGGTAGGAATCAGGTCACCGGGATATACGAGGGTTCTCTCGGAACCGCGCACAACCACTGATTGATGGTGCTCCGTATGTCCCTTGGTGACCCGGACCTCGACGCCCGGAACCACTTCTGTGTCGCCGCTGAGATGATTCCACTGCAGCTCGCTTGCCATAGCGGTGAGGTCATCGGTGAGATAACTCGAGCGCATGATCGACCGTCCTGAAACTGCATCTAGCCATTCACCGTGCTGCACGAAGTGCTGAGCCTCGGAGAAGCGGGCAAACAGCTGGCCACCCTGCGCCATTAGCAGGCCGCCGGAGTGATCGAAGTGTAAGTGGGTGAGGATAACGTGGGTGATCTGTGTGGGGTCGATTCCCACTGATGCTAGCGCCGTGACGAGCGTGGCGGTCTCGTCGACGGCGAAGAGCTCCCGTTCCCGCTCCAAGAAGCGGTCGCCACAGCCGCTCTCGATCAGCACGAGGTGATCGCCGCTACGGATCAATAGGCAGTTACATGCATTCTCTATGCGATGACGGCCATCCGGGGGACACTGGCGCTCCCAGAGCGTCCGAGGCACCACTCCGAACATGGCGCCCCCATCCAGCCACAATCTGCCGCCGAGGACCGGCGATACCTGAATGCCGCCGAGATCGAGATCCTGCGTCATCGTTGTTGGCGGGTGGCTATGGCCGTCAGCCAAGGTCGCCACGTCCCAAGGCTGTGTCCCATGCGCCCCTGAACTCCCTGATGGTCTCCACGGTCCAGGGACAGTGAACCATGGACTCCAGGTACTGGTAGGATGTGGTCATGATGTGGGCGCCAGCTATGAACGAGCGATGAATGTCGGCTACCTGGCGCATGCTGCCGGCGATGATTTTGGCCTTAAAGCCGCCGTGCTCGATGAATGTGGCGGTCTCCCGAATCGTAGCGTTGGAATCGTAGTCAGTGTCGTTGATGCGCCCACGAACAGGCTCACGTAAGTGGCCCCAGCCATCATCGCCGTAGTCGCCTGATTGGAGTTCATCATGCAGGTGACAATGCCCACACCTCGCGCTCTCGCTCCAACTTGTGAATAACTTCCATTCATATCCCATCCATCTTTAGATGTTCATGAGGATCTTCGCGCCTTCGGCGTCGAACTGAAAGCCCATTTCCCGCAGACCCTCTGCCGCCATGTGCTTACGCAACTCGCCCCGGTGCTCGGCAGGGCAGTAAAACATGAGAAAGCCTCCGCCACCGGCGCCCATGAGCTTTCCACCCAGTGCCCCTGCTCGTCGCGCCTCTTCGTACCAACGGTCAATTTTCGGATTCGACATCTTGTCGGAGCGCTGCTTCTTCTTTTCCCAGTGGTCGTGGAGAAGCTCACCGAAACGATCGAGAGCGCCTTCTTCCAGCGCACGCTTCACCTCCAGGCCGATGCGTTTGATCTCGTGCAGACCGTCGATCACCCGGTTGACGCCCCGCTTGGTGTCGGATTCCTGCTGAGTCAGGATGTCGAAGCTCTCCCGCTGAATGCCGGTGAAGAACACGACCATGCTGTTGCACAACTCCTCCATGGTATGCACCGAGATATCCAGGGCTGACACTTTGACATTGCCATCGGTGTCGATGTCGAGGCAGGTGAGGCCGCCGAACGCGGCCATATAGTGGTCGTGCTTGCCCGCCGGTTGGGCGGCGCGCACGGATTCCACGTGGTTCGCCTCTTCCGCCAGTTGCTGACGGGGGATTGGCTGTCTGGTGTTTTCGTACAGTGCGGAGAGTAGGGCAACGGTGAACGAGCCCGAGGAGCCCATGCCGGTGCGGCCCGGCACGTCCGCCATGGCGCTGATCTCGATGCCTCCGCCGGTCCTGGTGTGGAGGAGAGACTCCCGTAGCAGGGGGTGCTGAATATCGTTGACGTTGTCGACAAGCTCGGTCTGGGCGTACTTGACGCGCACGAAATCCTCAACGTGCAGGTGGTTGAGCTGGATGTAGACGTACTTGTCAATGCCTACACTGAGGATGAATCCACCGTGTTCGGCGTAATAGGAGGGCAAGTCAGTTCCGCCACCGCCGAGAGGGATTCGCAGCGGCGCACGTGTGGTGATCACTGGCGTCTTTCCCGGGAAAGAGGTCCATGCGGAAAAGCGAACAGAGGGCCGAGCTTCAGGGGAGGAGGAACTCGCCGCGCTCGACCCGGCGGCAGGTGTCTTGGTAGCGCTCTAGTGTGTCGGTAGAACCTAATTCGCCTCCCAAGTGGTGTCCAAAAAGTGGCTCGTTGTCAGCCAGCATCGCGGGAAAGATGTCCTGGGCGAAGTCGCAGGCACCTGATCTCGGAATGCGATCAAGAATCTTCGGCGCCAGGGCATATATTCCCCCGTTAATCAGGTAGTCCTCGAAGACCTCGTCGGGCGCCGGCTTTTCTGCAAAGCGGTTGATGCGATGATCCTCGTCAAGCCCGACTATGCCCCGCCCAACAGAATCCGGCATCCAGATCAGGCCCATCGTGACCGGACCACCACGGCGGTGATGGGTGTTCCACAGATCGGTGAGGTCGGTGTTGGTGAGGTTGTCGCCGTAGTAGACGAGGAAGTCCTCGCCGGCGAAGAGATCTCGTACCGGCGCGAGGGCTCCGGCGGTTCCCCGCAGCAGCTCTTCGTAGGAATAGGTGATGCGCACTCCGAACCGGCTGCCATCCCCAAAGTGTTCGCGAATAATCTCCGGACAGTGGTGGAGGTTGACGACGAGCTCGTCGAAGCCGTGCAATGCCAGCAGGCGAACGACGTGTTCGAGCAGGGGGCGGCCGGCGATGGGCACCATCACCTTGGGGATGCGATCTGTGAGCGGCCGCAGTCGCGTACCCTGACCGGCGGCTAGGACCAGTGCTCTCATGAAGAAGTGCGGCGGCGAATGACCCCTGCCGATCGCATGGTTTGCTCGGCCTGGCCGTAGTGGTCCTGGAGATTTGGCTGCTCCCTGATCCATTCCACGTATTGGGTCAGGAACTCTTCGTGACCCACTTCCGCCGACCAATCGAGCTCGCGCAGCGACTGCGCCGTTGACACCGTGTGCCGGGTGTCTCCAAACCGGTACTCGCCGCTAACTTCGGGCTCGATATCCTTGCCGCAGATCTTGGCCAGACGGTGCGCCACCTTCAGCACGGTGGTGCCTTCCTGCCCGGCGACGTTGAAGGCGCGGTTGTCAGCGCGTTCGTCTTCTAGGGCCAGGACATTGGCGCGAGCGACGTCGCCGACGTACACGTAGTCGCGCAGCTGGTGGCCGTCCTCATAGCAGATGGGAGGTCGGTCGTTGAGCAAGCGCAGGGTGAAGATGCGGGCGATTCCACTATAGGCGTTATAGACTGAGTTGCGTGGTCCCTGCACGATGGAATACCGCATGCAAACTGTCGGGATATCGTACTTGCCTCCGAGATTCCGCGCTGTCAACTCGAGGGCGTACTTGGAGATCCCGTACGCCGTGTGTGGCTTCACCACTGTCTCGTCGATGAGCGCCGGCGTGCCTTCTGCACCGCAATCGGGGCACAGGATCTCCCACTGGCCCAAAGACAGCTGATGCTCGCTACGATAGTCCGGATAAAATACCCCGCACTGTTCGCACTCGTACTTGCCTTCGCCGTACACCGATTGCGATGAAGCGAAGACGACTTTCTGCACGTCAAGGTGGTGAGCGACCACGAGCTCGAACAGCAGCGCGGTGCTCACGGTGTTCACCTCGTAGAACGTACTGAAGTCGGGCATGTAGTCCTGGTAGGCGGCGAGATGGACGACGCCGTCGATGCCCTCGAGAGCGGAAAGGAAAGTGTTGGCGTCGCGAACATCCCCCTGCCGATGCTCCACATCATCAGGCAAATGCCGAGGCCAGCCGTAGGGGTGTACACGCTCCTGCAGGGAGTCAAGGATGCGAACCTCGTAACCCTTGTGGAGCAATAGATCTACGGTATGAGAGCCGATGAAACCGGCTCCGCCGGTGACCAGGATTTGTTTCACAGTCGGCGGAACAGGGCTGAGTGAAGTGCTTTAAGGGGCCGCGGAAAGATTTCGGTGAAGGAGTCGCAAATATAGTGCCAGCAAAAAGTTACGGCAACTTTCCGATTGACCTGAACAGGCGTTCGCGGTAGTTTGCGGACCGGCTTCGGTTCGCCGCCCACCCCCTCGCTACCCGCTGCTATGTCCGCGAGACCCCGACAATACTTCCAGTCGATCGGGATTGCAATCCTCAGCTTGCTGATGGGGCTGATCGTGGGCGAGATCGGCCTCGGCCTTGTCTATCCGCAGATCTATCGTAGCCCGGGCGTGTGGCAGCACGACCCGCAACTCGGTTGGGCGCATCGACCCGGATCTCAGGGACGGCTCGTTTCGCCTGAGTTCGACGTCGCATACCGGATTGGAGAGGCGGGACTGCGCGATGACGATCCCTCCTCGACGAAGGGGGACAGGGTGACTCGCGTTCTCCTCCACGGGGATTCCTTCGCCGAGGGATGGGGTGTTGGGGAAGAAGAGACGCTGGAGCGGCATATCGAGCGTTGGGCGACGGCTCTGACTGATGGGCCGGTGGAAGTGCTCAACCTCGGCGTTGCCGGATACGGGACAGACCAGCAGCTACTTCAGTTTTCGGACCTGGGGAAAAGCCTATCGCCCCACCTCGTCGTGGTTCTGGTCTACGCCCATGACCTCTGGAACAACGCTAGCCGGCGTGGAATCGGAGCGGAGAGGGGTCCCAAACCGTACTTCCGCCTGGGGCCAAAGGGGCTCGAACTGCACGGCGTCCCCGTCGCCGGAGATGCTTACTGGCGGCGAAAAAACGAGCAGTCGGTTGAACGCTTTTTCTCAGAGCGTAGTCACCTGTATTCACTTATGCGCAAAGCCTGGCGGGAACAGGCCGCCATTTCTCCAACCGGTCGACAACGGTTCTACGCGGCTCTCTACGGAAATGATGACCAGAGTGAGTACCGCCCACTGTGGAAGCTTACTGAGGCGATCATCGCTGAGTTCGCGCAGCGCGTGCATGCTGCAGGCGCCCGGTTCGTCCTCGTCTACGCCCCCGCTATCGTGCAGATCGAGGTCGATGACTGGGAAACTAAGCGTGAGCTGAGTCAGCTCACTGGCGCTTTCGATCTACTTCTGCCTAATCGGCGTCTCGCGGATTTCGCTCGAGCATGGAAGATCTCCTTTCTCGATCTCTACCCGGCATTCCGCAGGGCGGCGAAAAACGGAGAGCTTCTGTACTACCGCGACAGCCACTGGACCCCGCGCGGGCATAAGCTTGCTGCCGTCGAGCTTGCGACCTTCCTCGACCGTCACGGATACCTGACACTTGGCTCCCCGAAAGGCGACACGCCGTGAGTCGACCGAGCCGGGCTGACGCCGTCTCTCTGTCGTTCCTTCTTCTGGCCGTTGCTGTGTTCTTCCGGAATGCCATTGCTGGCGGCGCGTTTTTCGTGCAGGACGTGATGGTGCAGAACTATCCGTTTCGTCATCTCTACCACGACGCACTCGCCGCCGGCTGTCTACCCCTGTGGACTCCACACATCAACTGCGGATTCCCTCTGTTTGCCGAGGGTCAGGCAGGGGCACTTTACCCACTGAATTTGCTGCTTGGCGTGGTGGCAGATCCGGTGGCGGCGATCACCTGGATCGTTGTCGGCCACCTGGCGCTGGCAGGGGTTCTCATGTACGGCTTCCTGCGCAGCCTGCAAGCGCACCCGGCGGCGGCCCTAACCAGCGCCATGGTCTATTCCCTGGGCGGTTACATCGTCGTGCGTGCCATGTCCACGAACTTCGTCACTTCCTATGCCTGGACGCCCCTGCTCCTCCTCTTAGTGGAAGCCAACTGCGGTTTGCCCAAGCGCAGGTTCTGGCTTATCGCGCCGATTGTGGCCCTGCAACTGCTCGGAGGCCACCCCCAGGCTGCCGTCTATTCCGCCATGGCCGTGGGCGGGTACGCAGTCCTGCGCGGAATCCAGATGCGGTCGCTACAACTCCCCATGCAGACGATCGCGGCGCTGGCGCTGGGGGTGGGTATAGCCGCTGTGCAGCTCGCTCCGACCTTCGAGCTGGCGCAACACAGCCTGCGCGCCAGGGGGGTGGGCTACCAGCAGTTCGTTAACATGTCCTTGCCCCCGGAGCGACTGATCAGCCTCTTTCTGCCCGACTACTTCGGCAACTCCGCCTCTGGTACCTACTGGGGCCAGGCAGAGGGGTTCTTCATCCAGTTATGTCCTTATCTGGGATCCGCGGCCATACCCCTAATTGCCATCGCCGTTATCGAAGCCCGCACAGCCGCGGGCTCCTGCCTAGCCATGATCGCCGTGATCGGACTGGTGCTCTCGCTAGGGGAGTACACAGGTCTTTTCGACGTTCTCTACCAAGTGCCCCTATTGCGCCAGTTCCGCATCCCCACTCGATTTCTGTTGTGGTGGGCGCTTGGGGGTGCGGCTCTCTGCGGCCTCGGCGTGCACCGACTGCTGGACGCCAACCCGCTAGGTCGTCCGTGGTGGTTGGCCTGTCTGGTGGCCGGGGGTGCGACCGCTGTGGTCGTTTTCTGTGCACTACAGGGCGATGCTGTGGCCTTACCAGGATGGTGGTCGATCTACCGTAGCGACCTGCTGGTCGGGTTCGGCTGGCTGGCAGCGGCCCTCACGCTGCTTTCTGTCCTCAGCCTCCCGTCCGTGCGTCATCGTCTCGCATATCGCGGGGTAGTCTGCGTCTCAATACCGCTGTTAATGTTCGGCGATCTCCATGCCTTCGGCTCGACGTTCAACGGGGTGATCCCAGCTCAGGTTTACACCCACACTCCGGAAACCGCCAAGGCGATTTTCGCCGACGACGAGATCCGCTCGCACGGCGAACCGGGAGAAATGCCCATAGCCAGCCGTGTTCGAGTGGCTAGCTTCGTCACCGAGAGCAGCAGCTCCTACAATTGGCATCAGGGCTGGAGAAACGACACCGCAGCATACCGGGCTTATCCGCAGACTTTGCGCATGTACACTGGGGCTCTCTACGGCCTTCCGAATACGCTGCCCGGCTGGAGTCCGCTGCACATGGAGCGACACTCTCAGCTCGCCCGCTTTCAGCCCGGACTTCTAGCGCAAACGGGAACTAATTACATCATCAGCCATCGATCGGTGACGTCGGGAGCGGTGGAACAGATCGCTGCAGAGCCGGAGTACGTGTACCATCACGCACCGGCGTTGCCCCGAGCCTACACCGTGCCGAATGCCGTCATTGTGCCCGAAGCAGGCGAGCGGCTCCGGCGCATGAGCCGCCGCGACCACAACCCCCGTCAGATGGTGGTTCTCGAGAGTGACCCCGGTGTTCCGCTGACCGGCAGTCGCGCCTTCGCTCCGGCCCGGATCGTCGAGTACTCCGACACGCGAGTCGTGATAGAGCTCGACGATCGACAAGCGGGAGAGGGATTCCTCGTACTGCTGGACACGTACTATCCTGGCTGGACGGCCACTGTAGACGGGATGCCGACCGAGATCCTGGCCGCCAACCACGTGTTTCGAGCTGTCGCAGTCGATGAGGGCAATCGTCAGGTAGCATTCGATTACACGTCCAATTTGCTGATGCTGGGTACCGCGGTAAGTCTCCTAACACTGGCGATTTGGCTGGTGGTCATGTATCACGGGGGGCGCTTTCGACCGATGGCGAGCGGAAAGAGCAGGGATCCTAACTTCGCTTCCTGGGCGATTCAGGGGGCGCTCATCGTTATCCTCTACGGTTTCGCCCGGCATCCGGAACTCTGGCTTGAGCTGGCCAACCGTGCGGACGTCGTCCAGGTGCTCGGTGGATGATCTTCGCCGTCTTTCTTCTCACCTTCTGCATCTACGCCATCACCCTCTGCCCGAGCGTGTATGTGGAGGGTTCGGGCGAGCTCATCGGGGCGACTCAGCTTCTGGGTACTGCACACCCAACCGGCTATCCACTGTTCACCCTCGTGGGTCGGGTGGTCTGTGCCGTTCTGCCCTTCTCCAGTCCGGCGGTGGAAGTGAATCTGTTCTCCGCTCTGTGCGGCGCCCTGTCGACGGCATCTCTATCCGCTCTTCTGCGAGCACGCGGATTGATGCTTGGCTCGGCCAGCGCCGGAGGAATGGCTCTTGGGCTCAGTGCCACCTATTGGAGTCAGGCCGTGGTCGCGGAGGTCTACACCATGTTCACGCTGTTCGGCATAGCGACGATCGCCGCAGCCTTGCAGGCGGCGCGGGTAAGTAGCGCGGAGCGGCAACACCGGTGGCTGCTGTTGACGGGTTACGTGTCTGGTATAGCGGTGACATCCCACTTGCAGGCGGTACTTCTTCTGCCTGGGATTCTGCTGATCACCCTCCGTGCACACCGTCTTCGTTCTACTCTGCTGAGAGCAGTGGCTCTAGTCGCCGCGGGGACCGTTCTCGGGTTCAGCGCCACCCTCTACCTGCCGGTTCGCAATGGCCTAGGAGCTGGCTTCCACTGGGGCCCCCTCGATTCCGGCTCTGCGATGTGGGCGCATATCACCGGTGAACTCTACCGGGGATCGTTCCTCTTCTCGCTCCCCTGGTCGGCACTGTGGCTAAACGTGCAGCGTCTGGCGAATCAGATTACCGTCGACTTCACCGCGTTGTTGCTGCCGGTGGCGCTGTGGGGCGGGGTGCGGGTCTGGCGCGTGGATCGAGATCTCGCCGTGGTGACTTCGACTTCCGTGGTGGCCAACTTCGCAGTCGCTCTCAACTATGATCGCGATCCCAATGGCATCGGCGTGTTTTTCCTTCTCGCCGTCCTTTGCTTGGCCCTGTGGTTCGGATTCGGCATCGACGATCTCTGTCGGCGTCTCCGATATCGTCCGGCTCTGCTGGTGATGCCGGCGGTGGCAGCCCTACTGTTTGTGGCGAATCGCGAGACTGCGGATCGAAGCCACTCTTTGACGCCGGACCAGTACGGCCGGGCCATCCTACGCGAGCTACCTGCAGAGGCGGTGCTGATCACTGAGGGAGATGACGCCTCCTACATTGTCGACTATCTCTCCCGGGTCGAGGGCCTGCGCCCGGATGTCGATCTCTTACAGCGACAGGGAAGGGGAACCGGCCTGGTGGCGAATCTCCCGTCACCGTACGAGATGACGCGAGCGGCTCGGCAGTTGCAGACTGAGATGCAGTTGATAAGCTCCGGCCGCCCTGTTCACTATCTGCATGCCCGGGCCGTGCCTCTCCAGGACTACCGGTTCGCGCCCTGGGGACTTACCTACCAACTGGTGAGTCAGTCCGGCTGGCCCTCCTCATCTCCACCTGGTTCGCCCCGGCCGCAGATTCCCGTGACGCGAAGCCGAGATCCGTGGGTGCGCAAGCTCGAGAGTAACTACTGGTTCATGGTGGCCGAACACGCCATGGAGCGAGGTGAGACCGCCGCCGTAGTGGCGGCTCTGGACAGCTCCGCCGCGCGTGCGCCACAGTCCCACACAGCAAACTTCAACGCTGGTCTGAAGCTGTTACAGATCAATCAGTTGGATCGTGCGTTTCCGTATGCCGAGAGGGCCCTTCAGTTGCGCCCGATGCGGCCACAAGGCTACCAGCTGGTGGAGCGGATCCTGCAGCGCCAGGGCCGAGCCGCGGCGGTCCGAGACCTGGAACGACAAGCTCGGCGATGGGGAGTTGTTCCTTGACGGGGTAGCGAGCTCCCGGTTACCTTCGCCGCGTCCTGCCACGACGGGTCCGCGGTTTCCGACGCATGGTGGATTGGAACTATATCCTACGGGTGGACAATGTCGTCGTCGAGTTGAAGTCGAATCGTAAGGCCGATGTCCTTCGCGAACTCGCCGCCCTCCTCGGCAAAGACGACCAGGTGGGGGATCCCGATCAGTTTCTCTCCGATCTGATTCGGAGGGAGAGAAGGGTCCACAGGAATCGGTAGAGGTGTCGCCGTTCCCACGCCCACGCTGACAACCTCCGCGGTCAGGTTCTGGCGGTGGGCATCTCGCGGCAGGGAATCCAGTTCGACGCCAACGACGGTGAGGCGGTGAATATCGTCGCCGTGTTCGGGACTCCGCGGAAACACCAGAAGCAGCACATGGAACTGCTTGCCTCGCTCTCCCGACTGCTGCAGCAACAGCAAACCCGAGACAGGCTCATGCAGGCCAGAGACTCCGAAGAGGTTGTCTCCATCTTTATACCCGGTGGCAGTTCAATCTCTTAACCTGCTGCCAGTCAATCAAATAGACCCTCAATGCGATCCGGATCGGGCATGATGCCCACTGCGGCTGGCGCCTCGCCGGTCGACACGGTTCTCCCAAGGATCGCACCGCGCGGCTCCACCTGGGTGTCCTTGTCTCAAGGGCCAGGAGCCACGGATCTCATCGTCTCGCACCTGCGCAGCCTCGGGTTGCGGGGAGTTCCCGGTCACCAGGTTCTCCTGTTGCTTCCCCAGCGCGATCGCCGCAATACCTACCGGCGCCGGCTTCTTCAACAGGCCAGCGAAGTCAGCACCGCCACGCCACCGGAGTCGCTGCGCGCCTTCGAGCCCAGCGTTGAGCTCACTACCTACTACGGCTTTGCCACCCGGATGGTCAGGTTGTTCTGGCCGGATGTGGCTACCCTGCTCGGGTTCCGACAGCCCGACGCGGATCCCGTCATGCTCACCTACGAGACTGCGCAGTATCTCATGCGTCAGGTCATCGCCCCCCGGATTCGGGAGGGATTCTTCGACGGCTTGTCCCTGCGTCCTCAACGCATTCTGTCTCAGCTTCTAGACAATCTCAACAAGGCTGCTGTCAATGGATACGATGCTACCCTTGTCGGCGGCCGGCTCCGTGACGCCTGGGCAGGTGAGACGGATCGGCTCCACTACTTCGACCAGGCACAGGTCTGCATCGAGGAATTCCGCGAGTACTGCCTGCGCCACAACCTGGTAGACGTGTCCCTCGTCGTGTCCGGTTTTGACGGGCTGGCAGCGAGCGACCGTTTTCAAGCCTATCTGAACAGTCGGTTCCGTCACCTTGTCGTTGAGGGCATGGAGGAGACGGTGCCGGTCGCTCACGACTGGATCCGCAGGATGCTCGGGGAGCTCTCGTCCTGTTTGTTGGTGGAACGTGAGGATGGGGGCTACCGCACCTTCATGGGAGTGGATCCCGCTTCGGCTCGCGAGCTGCGCCACGACTGCGACACGGTATTGGACACAGCCCACGAATGGCCCTCTCCCACTGGCGCTGGTCTCGCCACTACCGTGAGTGAGCGCCTCAAGCTATCGGTTGCCAGCATCGTCGGTCCCGTTTCTGGGTTGCAATCGATCGTCGGCTCCTATCGCGCCGAGATGATCGATCTCGTCGCTGCTGAGGTGCGTCGGCTGATCCGGGAAGAGGAGGTTGGCGCTGGCGACATCGCCATCGTAGCTCCTCACGCCGATGGTGTGCTCCGCTTCCTGCTCAGCCAGGCCCTTCGAGCCGCGGAGGTTGATTTCGTCGTCGTCCGTCGCTTCGAGAGTCTTCGGGAGGAGCCTGAGGTGCGGGCCAGCCTAGCACTGGCCGCTTTAGCCCATACCGGCTGGAGTCATCGGCCGCACCCGGCGGACGTCGCCGAGGCCTTCGTCCTTGCCCTGCGCGTCGATAGACTGCGGGCCCTGCTACTGACCCGCTGGACGTACGACGAAAGCGGAGGATATCTGCGCCCTCTCCCTGTCGATCATTTCGATAAGCATGCCGAACGCCTCGGAAGTGCGACGATGGAGCGTTACGAGATGTTACGGCAGTGGCTGAAGGCTGCCGCTTCGGGGGAGGAGATTCATCTGGATCACTTTTTCCGCCGACTTTTTGGCGAAGTCATGTCGGGGGTGGATGTGAACAACGGGTCCGCCCGGCTCTATGCTCGTCTCATCGATTCCGCCAAATGGTTTCGCCAGGCGTCTCTGAGCATCGACCACGGTGCTCCAAGTATGAGCGTGAGCGAACGCTATATGGAGATGGTGAGCGAGGGTATCGTCGCTGCCGCCTACGAGAACCCTTTCAACGAATCGTCTCTCGACTCTGTTCTTCTGGTCTCGCCGGTGCACACCTACCTGATGGAAGAGCGCCGCTCGCTCGTACAGTTCTGGCTGGACTTAGGCTCGATCCAGTGGTGGGAGCCCCCTCACCAGCCGCTCACCAACCCGCACGTATTGGCACGCCGTTGGCCCGTCGGGCAGCGGTGGACGGATGCTATGGACTATGCCGCCCGTAATCGGGATCTCGAGCGCATCGTCCGGGGTCTATGTATGCGGGCCATGGGCCGTATTTATCTGTGCTGGTGCGCGCATGAGGCGGCAGGGCAGATCCAGGATAGTCCACTGCTGTCCGCGGTCTCCGACTTGGTGGGGCAACAGGAGGCATGAGGGGTTTTCAGCCGCGACGCGGTCAACGGGAAATTATGCAATACCGGGGCGGCCGCATGGGCGTCGCTGCGGTGCCGGGGAGTGGCAAGACGACGACTATCACCGTTCTCGCTGCGGAACTTCTGCAGTTGCGGGCTCGTGGTGAGGGGCCGCTGGCACCGAACGGTGAGGTGCTCATCGTTACCTATCAGAACGCTGCTGTCGACACACTGCGATCGCGCATCGCGCAAGAGCTGATGAACAGGGGGCTGCCTCGAACCGGATACGACATCCGCACCCTGCACAGCCTGTCCTACGGGATCGTCCAGACATACCCGGGACACGCCGGCACCACCGCCGATTTCCGGGTTCTCGATGACCGCAGGCAACGCGAACTCGTAGATCGTGCCGTGCTTGAATGGAATGCGGATAACACCGCCATCTGGGGCCGGCTGGCTCCTGGGGACAGCGGCTACTACCACCAGCGCTGGGAGTCGACTTGGTCGCGAATCGCCGGAGACATCGCACGCAGCGTGATCGCCACGGCGAAGAACTTGCGCTTGACACCGAGCCAATTACAAGCGCGGCTGGAAGTGGCAGCGGGGTCGGGAGCTGGTGATCCGACCTTCCTCGGCATTGGCCCCTTTATGTACAACGAATACCAGAAGCTAGTGGAGACCAGCGGCGCTATCGACTTCAACGACATGGTTCGCCTCGCCGTAGACTTGCTGGAAGGACACGGCGACCTGTGTCAGCGGCTGGGAGAGCGTTGGTCGGTAGTGCTGGAGGACGAGGCTCAGGACAGCGTTCCCCTACAGGAAGAGCTGCTTCAGTTGGTGACCTCCCGGCGCGGCAACTGGATCCGTGTAGGCGATCCCAACCAGGCGATCACTAGCACCTTCACCGCGGCGGACCCCGCTTTTCTCCGGCGTTTCCTCGAACGAGATGATGTCGTCGCCATCGAGATGGCAATCTCAGGGCGGTCTGCTCACCGAATCATGGATTTGGCCAACTTCTTCGTGCGTTGGACGCGATCCTCATTTCCCGTTACCGCCGTACGTGAGCGCGCCTTTCGCGAGCAGCAGATCCAGCCCACGGAAGAGGGGGATGCCCAGACCAATCCAGACGACCGAGAGAGTGCCATCGCTTTTCGTGTCTACGAAGAACGCAGTCGGGAGATTGCCGACACCGCTTACCGGGCCCTTCGTTTTTCCCAGGAGAACGCGGAGCAGACCCTGGCGGTGCTCGTGCCCACCAATGCCGTGGGGTTTGAGGTGGCAGAGTTGCTGCGCGATTGGGATGTGGAGTTCGATGAACGCCTTCGTTCCAGCGCCACTACGCGAAGCGTAGTGGATACCCTAGCCGGCGTGCTCACCTTCCTCGGCGATCCCCTCAGTTCGCGCCACATAGGTTCGGTACACGACGCTCTAACCTCTGTGCAAAGTGCTCCCGATGGCGGCGATTCCGATCGCATCGGTCGCCTGCTGCGCAGCTGTTACCGGCCCGAGGCTCTGCTCTATCCCGATCACGGTGCGACCGTAGCCGACGCCTTTCCTCCCGTAGAAATGGAGAGCGAAGAACTGGCGGCCATAGGCTTGATGGTACCACGGCTGCGCGACTGGGTGGAAGCCAGCGCCTACCCGGTGGACCAGTTGACGATGGCTGTGGCTCAGGATCTACTCACCGCTGGCGATCTCACACGGGCCCACGAGGCTGCGCTGTTTCTGCGTGGTCGCGCCGACAATAATCCGTCGTGGCGATTGCCGGAGTTAGCTATGGAGCTCAAGCGCGCCGCCGCCAGCGGAGCGCTCACGCCGGGTGACGATGACCTCTTCGAACCTTGTCCCGGTCGCATCAGTCTCACGACCATGCATCGGGCCAAAGGCCTGGAGTGGGATCTGGTGTACGCGCTGGGGGTGGACGGCCTGGAGTTTCCGGATTCGACGGAGGGATACTTCCGTGGCTTTAGACAACACCTTGGTGGCAACCCCGCTGAGATCGCGAAACAGGAGTTGTATGCGTTGTTCAGCGAAGGCAACGGCAGGGACAGCGTCGGTGTGGATCCGACGGCCAGTCAGGTCGCTTTCATCTGCGAGCGCTTGCGTCTGCTGTACGTGACGTTGACCAGGGCACGCCGCTACCTCTCCGTGAGTTACAGCCGGAGCATACCCCAGGCACAGCGAACGCGCCAGGTGGACGAGTCTGTTCTTTTCAAGGTGCTGAGAAACTTCACCGTGGGTCGCCATCAGGAGGAGGCGAGAAAGGAGCCACCGCGATGACGGAAACTTCCACCAGAGACGCCCTGGTACTGAGTCAGAGTGGTCTGGACGCTTATCACCGTTGCTGCCGTCGCTACCACCTAAGCTACATGCAGCAGTTGCAGTGGCCGGCTCCTCTGACGGACTCTGAGCTGAAATTCGAGCGATCCTTGCGTCGAGGCCAGGACTTCCACCGCCTCGTGCACCAACACCAACTCGGCCTCGACGTGGAGCGCCTGGTCTCCCGCTCGGCGGACCCAGTGCTCGTGAGCTGGTGGCAGCGCTATCTGCAATTTGGGCCGCAGGGCATGCCGGCCGGCACTGTCCATAGCGAGCTGGAGATCTCCGCCGCTCTCGGACCCCACCAGCTGGTCGCCAAGTTTGACCGACTGGTGCTCGGTGATGACGGCAGCCTGGTCATCGTGGACTGGAAGACCGGCAATCACCGCGTCCCCATCGAGCAGCTGCGGAATACGTGGCAGACCGTCGTGTACTGCTACGTAGCCACGGAAGCCTCATCCGGTCTTGTGGGCGGCGTAGCCGTGCCACCTGAGCAGGTGCGCCTTATCTACTGGCATGCCGTCGACCCTTCGGATCCCGACGTGTTCGATTACTCGACAGCTCAGCATGAGGCGGGGTGCGACCGGCTCACGGCGGCACTGGAGAAGCTGCACAGCCTGCCGCGTGAGGCCGAGGCCTATCCACGGACCGACGACCAGCGTGAATGCCGCCATTGCATCTATCGCTCGTACTGCGATCGCCCCCGAGATCCCGTGCCCTACTCGGAGGCTCACGACGAGATCGGTGACGACGATGTCGACACTGCGGTTTGCGAGATCCCCGAGGCTGACGGCATGCCGTGAGAGTGCTCCCTTGCGATGGGCTCTGCTTGGCCTGGGAGAGTTGTGGGCCCCGGCCGATTCCCGACTGGAAATTGCGGTTACAGCAGTTGGTCGACACCATGATTGGGGTAGGGCTCGCAAACGTCGACAGAGACGCGGACTCCATCTTTTCCTATCACCTGATACGTCCATCCTCGTGTTGATGAAGCCGGAGTGGGAACGACCTGCCGACACCGGGTCAGTTGCCCGGCAATGGCCTGATCTCGGTGCTTGCTCTTGGGGAAGGTGTGCAACTGGAGCGCTCCGGTTGATCGTGTGGAGGTCGCCGCTAGTTTCGAGAGGTGAAAGCGGGAAAGGGGTACCTGTTCCGGAGTGCGGCTGTTCCTCGGAATCGGAAAGCCAGAGGGCAACCGTTCACATCCGCAGGGCGGATGGCGAAATACAGGGATGCCGAAATCGTCCGGGTGGGCCGCCGCCTGCGGGTGACTCAGAGAGCGAGTTAGTGCCGTATCTCAGGAGTAGTCTTGTGTTCGAAGACCGATCCATCCGCCTGGGCTCTCGATTGCTCAAGCCTCCCTCTGAAACACGGCATTATGTCGGCGGGATCAAGGAGCCCCGGAGCGTGTGAGAGGTGACCTCGTTGACGACGACCTCGACGAACTCGTTCGTCGGCGCCTCTTGGGGGAAGACGACGACCTTGCCCTGCGGGTTGCGGCCGTACCAGGTGGGGCTACCCTTGGCGTTGGTGCGCCGACTGCGCCCCTCAACGAGGACTTCGGTGGTGTGCCCAATACTGTTCTCGTTGATCTCTCGGGAGATCCCCTCCTGTAGCTCGATGATTGTGCGCAGCCGTTCGCCCTTCACCGCCTCCGGCACGTTGTCCTCCATCTTGCGGTACGCGAATGTGCCCGAGCGTTCCGAGTAGCGGAACATGAAGGCGGAGTCGTAGCGGATCTCCTCCATCAACGCCCGGGTGAGCTCGAAATCCTCTTGGGTCTCGCCGCAGAAACCGACGATGATGTCGGTGGTGAGGGCGAGGGAGGGAATGGCTCGGCGCAGGCGGTCGACGAGTTGCCGGTATTCTTTGATCGTGTAGCCGCGCCGCATGGATTCTAGCTGGCGTGGAGATGCAGACTGCACGGGTAGATGCAGGGAGGGACAGACTTCCGGGGTCTCCGCCATGGCGGAGATAACGTCGTCATCCAAATCCACTGGGTAGGGCGACGTGAAGCGCACCCGCTCAATGCCGTCGACCGCGCTCACTGAGCGCAGGAGCTCGGGAAAGCGAATTCCCGAAGCGTCGCCGTAGGAGTTCACCGTCTGTCCAAGTAGAGTCACCTCGCGAAATCCCTCTTCGGCGAGATGGTGCACTTGGCGTAAGACCTCGGTGGAGTCGACACTCCGTTCGCGGCCGCGAACGAAGGGGACGATGCAGAAGGAGCAGAACTTGTCGCAACCGCGGATGATGGTGACCCAGGCATTGGTGGTGTCGCGACGATGGGTGGGGTCGATGCCAACGTAGTTCTCCGTGCGGCTGAGACGAGTATCGAGGAGCGTCTCGTCCGAAGTTTCGGATAGGAGTTCCGGCAGTCGGCTGTAGGAGTCGGGGCCGGCGACGAGGTCGACGTAGGGCGCTCTCTGGGGGAGAGACTTGGCCAGATGCTGGGCCATGCATCCGAGGATCCCGATGGTCAACTCAGGGTTGCGTTGTCGCAGGCCCGCCAGCTGGCTGATCCGGCCGAACACCCGCTCCTCGGCGTTCTCCCGTACCGCGCAAGTGTTGACGAGAATGACGTTGGCCTGTTCCGGGCTGTCGACCATGTGATAGCCGGACTTGTCGAGCACCGTTGCCACCACCTCGGTGTCGGCGACGTTCATCTGGCAGCCGTACGTCTCGATGTACACGCTGCGGTGGTGGGTGGGTGCCACGGGCACCGTCGTCCCCAGATCGGGGGCCGCGGCATCGGTTTGCAGCATGGGGAGAGTGCGCGACGTCATCGTTGGCTGCCGAACACGAGGTCTTCTCGTGCCCGCTCGACGTGGATCGATACGAAGTCGTTCACTTTGGCACTGGGGCCTGCCGCGAAGGAGACCCGGATGTAGTTGTCCGTCATGCCCCGAGCGAGACTCGACGGTGATTCGGCCTTCGACTCAACAAGGACTTCGACTTCTGTGCCTACGGCCCCCTTGTGAAACTCTAGCCGCATACGCTGGCCGAGCTCGATGAGGTGACGCGCCCGGTCGCTCTTCACTGCCTTAACCTGATGGTTCGGTAGGCGCTGTGCCGGGGTGTCCTCCCGAAGTGAATAGGTGAATACGTGCAGGTACGTCATAGGGAGCGACTCAAGGAGTTCGCAAGTCTCTTGGAAGTGTCGATCTTCCTCACCGGGAAAGCCAACCATGACGTCGGCTCCTATAGCGCAGTCCGGAAGGCTCTCGGCGATGTGGAAAATCCGGTCTGCGTAGTACGCCGAAGTGTAGCGTCGTCCCATGCGGCGCAGAATGTGGTCGTCACCGCTTTGCAGAGGAATGTGAAAGTGGCGGCAGAAGCACTTTGAGTTTGCTGCGAACTCGACGAGCTCGTCGCTGATGTAACCGGGTTCGATCGAATTGAGCCGAATGCGTCGAAGGCCGGGGATGGCTTCGAACCCCTGGAGAAGTTCGACTAGGTCTTCTGGGCGGTCGCGATCGTAGCCGTAGCTGCCACTGTGTACGCCGGTGAGGGCTATCTCGCGATAGCCCATGTCCACCATCTGCCGAGCCTGCGCTATGATCTCTTCCGCGTCCCGACTGGAACCGGAGCCCCTGACCCTTGGGATGATGCAATACGTGCAATGCTCGTCGCAGCCGTCCTGAATCTGCAGGGTGCCGCGGGTTCGCCCCTCGGGTACCACGCCTTCGATGGCGAGAAATTCCTCCGTAAATGGCCGCAAGTGAGGGTCGAAATTAGGCGGCTCGCCTCCGGCGAGAACGCTCTCCACGGTGGCTACCAACCCCGCTTTCTGTGCGTTTCCCAAGACGAGTCCGGCTCCTGCTGTAACCAGCTCCTCGGGCCGTCGTTGTGCATAGCATCCCGTGGCAACTACCAAAGCCTCGTTGTTGCCTCGCTTCGCCCGCCGTAACGCTTTGCGCGAGTCGGCGTCTCCGGACCCTGTGACCGTGCAGGTGTTGACGACGTAGACGTCGGCAGGTGAGTCGAAACCGACGACCCGATAGCCACGTGCTCCGAAGGCGGACTTGAGGGATTCCACCTCGTAGTTATTGAGCTTGCACCCTACGTTCTGAATAGCGACTCGGGTCTCGCCGGCAGGGGCGAGCGTGGTGTCTGGAAGAGTCTGGGGTGGCGAGGCGGCCATCATAGAAGCAGCGTGTAAGGATGTGGCGGAGAAGCAGATGCGGGTGAACACGGAGAAGGTACGAGGGTCGATGAAAGTCGACAACTACCAATTATCACTTGACTCACACTTGATCTATGTCTCACGCGGGTTGGAGTTGTGCGTAGGCGGCCATCACCTTCTTCGTCACCTTCCCGAACTTTACGGTGAGCTTCACATTTTCGCCGTTGCCCTCGCGGGACAGGATGCGACCCCGGCCCCACGCAGGGTGCATGACCCATCTGCCCACAGCGAGGAAGTTGCCGTCTTCGGCCATCTCTCCCTTGAAGACGTTGTCGTCCATTTCGTAATGCACACCCTGTGGAGTTGGCTTGGTTGGAGTCGGCCGTTGCTGCACCCCGTGGATGGGTGGCTCCGGAAGGGTGCGCTCACGCTGTCGCGACCGGCGCGCAATACCAGGGGGTGAGTCCAAGTTGAGCCCGGCATCCACTTCGCTGCGCTTCACCAACTCGTCCGGGATTTCGGCGGTGAATCGGGAGGGCTGCATCTCGCGCACCTGGCCGAACACATAGCGCCATCCTGCGCAACTGAGCAGGAGTTTCTGCATAGCCCGGGTGATGCCGACGTAGAACAGCCGGCGCTCCTCCTCAATGGGTTGCGGGCTCTTATAGCTCTCCTCCACTGCTCGCGCCGTCGGGAAGAGATCTTCCTCGAGGCCGGCGATGGCGACGATGGGAAACTCGAGACCCTTGGCGCTGTGTAGTGTCATCAGTGTGAGAGCCCCCCCTGCGATGGTGGCTTCGTCCTCGGCGGACATGAGGGCGACTTCTTCGAGGAAGTCGGTCAAGGTGGCTTCCGGTTCCTCGCGTTTGTCGACAAACTCGGCCATGCGCGAAACCAGTTGGCCGAGGTTCTCAGCACGCGCTTCGGCTTCAGGAGAGCCTTCGGCGCGCAGGATGTCGAGATAGCCGGTGCGCTCCAGAATCTGCTCCGCAATCTGGGGCAGACTGCGTTGCCCGGACATGAGTTCGGCCTGCAGGTCGCGGATGAGCAGGGCGAAGGAGGAGACTATCTTTTGCGCCCGCGGCGCCAGGCCGGGAACGCCTTCCACATCCATGGCGGCCTGCAGCAGACCGATATGGTGCTGCCGGGCGTGGGCGGTGATTCGCTGCACCGTCGATTCGCCGATTCCACGTTTTGGGGCGTTGATGACGCGCAGCGCGCTGACGTCGTCGGCGGGATTCACTAGGATGCGCAGGTAGGAGATGAGATCCTTGATTTCCTTGCGCTCGTAGAAGCGGATGCCGCCGATGATGGTGTACGGCATGGAGGAGTGCTGCAGCTCCTCCTCCAACACCCGGGACTGCGCGTTGGTGCGGTAGAGAATTGCTGCTGCCGAATGCGGCAGGTTGCGCTCTCTGCAGATCTTGCGAATACACCCCACGGTGTGGCGTGCCTCGGAGCGGTCGTCTTTGCAGAAGGTGAGCTCGATCAACTCCCCTGTGGCGCCGGCCGTCCACAAGTTCTTGCCCTTGCGATCGAGATTGTGGCCGATGACGGCATTAGCGGCGTTCAGAATCGTCGCCGTGGACCGGTAATTTTGCTCGAGACGGACGATTACCGCTTCTGGATAGTCCTTCTCGAAGTCGAGGATGTTTCGGATGTCGGCGCCGCGGAACTGATAGATGGACTGATCGTCGTCGCCGACGCAGCAGATATTGCGGTGGTTCTCGGCTATCAGCTTGGCCAGCAGGTACTGGGGGCGGTTGGTGTCCTGGTACTCGTCGATGAGAATGTGGCGGAAGCGCTCTCGATAACGGGTCAGCACTTCAGGACAGCGGTGAAACTGGCGGACCGGCTCAACGATGAGATCGTCGAAGTCGAATGCACTGTTCTGGCGCAGGCCCTGCTCGTACGTCGTATAGACTTTGGCCAACTGCTCGTGGTGGGGCGACTCCACAGACTGTGCAGTGAACTGCTCTGGATCGATCATCGCGTTCTTGGCACGACTGATCTGCCGGATCACCGTGCGCGCAGGGAACTCCTGCTCGGAGAGATTCATGGCAACGAGAACGCGGCGCATCAGCGCCCGGCGATCGTCCTCGTCGTAAATCGTGAAGTTGGAGTGGAGGCCGAAGGACTCGGACTCGTAGCGCAGAATGCGGGCACAGATGCTGTGGAACGTGCCGATCCAGATCCGGCTGACGTCCTCGCCGACCAGCGCTTCGATGCGATGGCGCATTTCTTCGGCCGCTTTGTTGGTGAAGGTCACGGCGAGGATGTTCCATGGTGCCACTCCGGCGACGCCGATGAGTTGGGCGATGCGTTGGGTGAGAACCCGGGTCTTTCCCGAACCGGCGCCGGCCAAGACCAGCAGCGGCCCAGAGGTGTTCTCGACGGCTTCGCGTTGTGCCGGATTGAGTTCGTCCCCCAGCGACATCCCTATTTGACTCCCGCCTGTCGCCGACGCTCCTGCCGGCGGATCGCGTGCTTGGCGAGTTCGTGGTCACGGTTGGTGCGGCTGAACTGATGCGTGCCGTCGCCACGGGCGACGAAGTACAGGTAGTCCGTCTGCAGCGGATTCAGGGCGGCGTCCAGAGAGGCTTTGCCCGGCGAGCCGATCGGCCCTGGGGGCAGACCGCGATGTAGGTAGGTGTTGTATGATGATTGCACTCGCAGGTCTTCGTTGGTCAACCGCTTCTTATGTACGCCCAGAGAGAACTCCACGGTGGCACAGGATTCGAGCCGTCGGTTGAGGGCGAGACGACGGTGGAAGATCGAAGCGATCACGGGCCGCTCTTCCTGAGCCATGGCCTCCCGCTCCACAATCGACGCCAACGTAACCGCCTCGTGCAGGCTCAGGTTAATGGAGTCGAGGCGCACGAACATCGAGTCCTCGAAGACCTCGAAGAACTGAGACACCATGTGTCGTATGATTTCCTCCTCCTCGATGTCCGGTGGCAGGAAGTAGGTCTCGGGAAAGAGGTATCCCTCCAGTGAAGAGGCCGCTATCCCGAGCTCGGCGACCAGAGCGTCATCGCCGGATAGCTCGACAAAGCGAGCCGAGTCCGCCATGCCGGTGCCTTGAAACACTGCTGCAATCTCCAGACGGGTTAGCCCCTCAGGGACGGTGACGCGGATGAGTTCCAGCGGAGCTTGCAGCAGGTTGGTGAGGACTTGATCCGTGGAGTAACCTCTATCCAATCGGTAATTGCCGGCCTCAAGCTCTTCCGCTAAGCCACGGTAACGCGCGAGGTAGGCGAAATACCGACCGCTGCGTACGACGCCGGCCTGTTCTAGCTTCGCCCCGATGGCGCGCGCGCTCAGGCCAGCCTCGATCTCCACGTCGACCAGTCCCCAGCCCGTGGGCTGGTTCAGCCACCAACCCGTGGCCATGACGGCGCCGAAGAGACCGATCGCGCTGAGGACGGCGAGGCGCAGACGAGGGGATCCGTACGCCAAGGCACGACTCGTTAGAGACGAATCCGAGGGCAAGAGCGTGTGGGAGAGAGGTGTAGGGAAGAGATGTGGGCGCTTTAATATAGTGCCCGGCACGGCGAATCGGTCACCGAATTAGGAAGCTCAACCGGGTAATGCGAGTGTAAACGGGGCCCGGATCGATGTCAAGAATCCGTCATTTACGGAACAGCCGCAGGAAGAATTCGTGAAGACCGGGGTTCAGAGGCAGTGGCGGAGGTGTGGGGTTGTCGTCGGAGAACTGGTCGTCGTCGACGGAAACATGTAGCGCACGTCTCGAGGCACTGACGCTCGCGGGCTTGACACCTTTGAGATAGGATCGGTACTGACGCCGTCGCGAGGAATACTCGTCCGCGAGTCGCCGCAGCAGATCGCGTTGCTCGGCGATGCGAAGCTTCCGGTCCTGCTCGAGATCGGGGAGCTGCTCGGAGAACATCTGCCCCTGTCCCCAGCAGCGTTTGTGTGCCGTCAGATGCACGAGTTCTCCTCCTGATACCAGGCCACTGCCGGAGATACCCCGACCGTGAAAGACCTGGGTGCGCCCGCCATCCTGCAGGCTGCGGCTGTGTACGACCTTGCTGCCCTGACTCGCCTCGGCGAGCTCCTGGAGCAAACTGTCTACGTGCTGACTGGGGATCACTTCGTGGGTGGGGTGGGCGACGGCCTCGACGGTGGCACTGCGCAGCACCAGCTCGTAGCGGTCTTCTAGGACCTCGGGAGCGCTGAAATACTCACAGAACAGATCCTGTCCGACCGCGCAGACGCAGCCCACCTGGCCGGGTTGCAGAGGGAAGAGTTCGCTGAAGCGCTCCACATCGCCGCCGAATTCGTCGAAGACGGCACTTATATCCTGGGTAGAACTCTCCGTCCCCGTAGAGCGCAGATAGTCCTTGATGTGTTCCCAGATACGGTGCTGATGGCTTTCACCATGGCGTGCCAGTTGTTCCATCTTGAAGGAGCGCAAGAACCACGGGCAGGCCTCCGCATCGTTGAACTCGGCCTGGAACACGGTTGGCTGGCCTGCTTCCACGCAGTTGACCGGGAGCGAAGCGCGCCGTCCAGGGGGAATCAAGCAGCTGAACTGTACGGATCGTAGCTGGGTCGGGCCGATGAGGATGTCGGATTCCCCGACGAGAATAGCCGCGGGCAAGGGATTGTGGATGTGAACCTGACTGACCACGCCGGTGTCGGACAGTCGAACTCCCTTGCGAAGTCCCTGTTTTAGGGTGATGACGTCAGTGGGACGATCGCTGAGGTCCGTGGGGAAGATCGGATAAACCACCATGTTAGGCACATTGGTTGTGGGGTCGAAGAGCGGACCACCGATCACGACATCTTGGAAGGTCCGGTCGAGGATATCTGACAGCGAGAAGGGCACGGCAGTGGTTGGCGATCAGCCGAGAAAGACGCGAGCCATTTTAAACAGCCCGAAGCCGAAGCCGAGGCTGCAGTAGCCGGCCAACACAGCGAGTCCCACGAAGAGGGGAAAACAAAACACCATATATGGGTCGATTCGGGCCACCGGGCTGGCTCGTAGCTCGAGTACCGACACCGTGGCGTCGTGACCGAATACGGTGCCCATCGAGGCAGTGACGCCAGCCATCACCAGTTGAGGTGTGGTCCAGGTGAGGAAGTAGTCGAGGATGAACACCGCGGAAACGGCCACGAGCAGACATACCGGCCAGCGTAGACGCCCCCTGCGAAATCGCTGCAGGCGTGTCGCGTAGATAGCGGCCGCAGAATACGGGCCTAGGAGCAGCATGCCCGAACTGATGCCCACCGCCAGCGTGAGGATGACTTTGGGGTCGGGATCCCAAAGAGCGACGGCGAATCCGAGACCGAACAGCCCTGCCAAATAGATGCCGGCCATCGATAGACGATGGAGAAAGCTGGCTAACGGATCCACTGGCAGCCGAGTCGATTCACGGGAGATTAGAGAGATTCAGGTTTCACGGAACCCTAATTATATCGGCTCGAAACACTATCTCTAAATAGGAAGAGACCTTCCTCTCAGGCAGATTCACTCGTAGAGTTCCTCAGATCCGGGGGCGATTTCCTGCGTCAACTGCACAGCTCGCTTCTTGCCCCGCAGTCCGGGACGCCCGAAAAATTTCGGCCGATTCCCGATGAAGACGACAGCGGGAGCGTGCGTGGGAGTGTCCAGCTTGACGATGTCTCCAACCTGCAGATCTGCTACGTCATTGAGTGCTAGATTTCCGCGGGCGATCTCGATGTGCACAGGGATTTTGGTGTTGCTCAACGCCAGAGTCTGCACATCCGTGGGTCGCCGACGCTCTCGATCAGGGTCTCGGTAGGAAGGGGTGAGCCGTGGGAGCAAGGGGTCGAGGGAAGAAAGGGGGTAGCAGAGATGAACGAGTCCGGAAGCGGTACGGGCATTCGCCTCGAAAGCGACGACGAAGACGCCGTCACTGGGGGCGGTGATCTGGCTGAACTCCGGACTAGTCTCGAGGGCGACTTCGGTGATTTCGATCCGCGCCACCGGCTCCCAGGTCGCCTCGAGATCCGTGAGAATCCTCGTCGCCAGCTTGTTGATCACGTTCATCTCGATTTGGGTCGGCGCCCGGGCATCGGCGCTGAAGACTTGCCCCTGACCTCCCATGTTGCGGTCGATGATGGCCATGACAAGCTCGTTGCCCAGACTCATGAGTGCCTGACCAGCAAAGGGTTTCATGGAGAAGGAGTAGGAGCTAGAAGGATTGGCCAGGGAGACGATGAACTCGCTATAGACTAACTGGCTGCAGAACGCCAGGTCGACGTCGATGACCATCCG
>JAYZFI010000019.1:0-72115 GCA_036336855.1 Candidatus Latescibacterota bacterium | reverse complement strand
CCCGCCCACCGTCGCCGATCGCCTACGGCGCGGGCTCTTCGTTGTCACCGCCGAGCAAGCCCATTCCGCCCAGGCCCCTGGCTACCGCCGGTTGGTTCGCCGCGGCGTTGTCGACGCCGTAACGCTGCCAGACATTCCGCTGGTGGGTCGCGTCGGCGAAATCGTCAGGATCCTCTCTCGACGCGAGGCCGCCGCCGACATCTTCGCCCAGCTTCCCGAAACCGCTGAGCCAGTCTTCACCATCAGTAGCAGCACGCGCACTCGGGCTGAGGTGGAGCGGCGCATCCTGCGCGCCGCCGAACAAGGCGTGGCGGCCCTGCTGGCGCTGTCCGGGGGGGATCTTATTCGCCGCGCCCTGGGAACCGTCCCCGGCGGACAACGACTCCTGCCCATGAACGCCTTCTCTACCCTGGCTCTGGTGAGGCAGCTACGCGAGCAGGGCAGACTTCCGCCCGATCTCCCGGTGTGGGCAGTGGAGAATCCCCTTATCGGACGCGTCTCTGCTCGCGTGGATCGCCTCGCCAAGAAGATCGACGGTGGTGCCGAAGCGATCCTACTGCAGCCGCCGCTACTTTGGGATCGTTTCACCGAGTGGTGGTCCGAGGTCGACCGACGGGGGCTGAATCGGGACGCTCCCCTCGTGGTGGGAGTGCCCGTCATCACCTCCGTCGCCATGCTGAGGTTCTGGCTCGTTCTCGTTGGTCTCAAGGGCTCCCACCCCCAGGCCCGCCCTGACCTGCAAGGCTTCGCAGAAGCTGAGCGCACTCTCGATGACGAGGGCTTCGTCGAGTTTAAGCGAGCCTGGTCTGCAGAATTGATCGGCAAGCTTCGTCAGCTACCAGGAATCGGCGGTATTCACCTCATGCCTATCAGCGGCACCGGCGACATCCAGGACATTCTAGGCCGAGCTGGCATCGGAGCCGCGGACAGGGCGCGTTGGGACGTAGACATCCTCATCGACGCCTTACGCAAGCGCTCCGTCGGTGTCGTGCACGAGCCGGGTCTGCGCGACGACGGCTACGCGCACACCTTCCGCCAGGCCCTGCGCACTCTGGAGCAGGTCCTCGAGTCGCGGCCGCAAGCGGGAGGGTTCCAGACCTACTGGAATCGCATCACCTATGCCCAGCACTTTCGCATGCCCGTTGCCTTACGCTCATTCCTCGAGTCCGATGGCCGAGAGCGCGCCTGGGAGATCGCCGTCGACCTGCGCCAGCACGGGACGGGTCTCGCACTCCGTGACACCCTGACCGAGACGCTGGAACGCCGCGATCGGGGAGTCAGCGGAAGCGAGGACGGTGTAGCCATCGGTGACTGGGTTCCCTATAGCGCCAGCCCGGTCTGGCAGTTCAACGACGCCTTTTGGCGCCACGTCTCCGACTTCATCGCCGCCCACGGCAGGGACTACCGCGACTCCATAGGCGGATCACCGGATTCTGACGTCGAGCTCGTACGCGCGCACGCTACCCTCTTCCTCGATCAACTCGCCAACGTCCGCCGCCAGGATCCCGAGACCGATTTCGTCTATCTCGAGATCGGCGTTGCTAGCGTGGACTACGCACGCTCCTTCATCGACACACTGACGGTACTAGCCCGGAGTCGGCAGCTCGATCTCGGAGCCCTCACCTACGCTCTCGCCGACGCGGCACCGGGCGTCCTTGACAGCGCCCGCGCCGAGCTTGGCAACAAGCGTCACGGCGTGCGCCTTGAGTATCTGCTCGCCAACGTTGAAAATCCCCTCACTGCCCTCACCGCGCTCTCCGGCCGGATCCTGCGTACCCACATGACCTCTGTCGTCGACAATCTCCCGAACGACAAGCTCGCCCAGATCGACGGCGACTGTTTTCTCATCGAAACCCGACTTTACCTGCCGAGGTCCAACTTTGACGACCTCTGTCAGCGTTACGAACTCGACCCCGGTTGGCTCGAACGTGCCCTGCGTGCCATCCCCGAAGGCGGTGCCCTCGCATTCGTCGATGACCTGCGGACACAGTTCTCTAGCTACGATCGCGCCGACTTCCAGCTCTACCACTTTTGGCAGGATCTCTACGGTAATCCCGAAGACAGTTCCACCGGGCTCAAGATGGAAGAGCGCTATGTACGCATCGAGGAGCTTGGCAGCTTCGCTTTCCTCGACGTAGCACGTACGGGCGGATTGACCGTCGACCCCGCTCAGGTGCTGCGCGAAGTGCTCGACGAATATCCACGCAACGTCTGGATGCACCTGTCCAATCGCGCCATCGAGGGCTGCCTGCAGCTGATCAGTCTGCTGCATCCCCACGGTGCCCTGGAGATCATCGATGTCATCGTGCGCCGGATCTCCGACTATCACCAGGTCCCTCAGCGACTCAGTCGCAAGGGACGCCCTCTCTATCGCATGGGGTTCAAAGGTCCGGCGAAGTACGACGGCTCCGCCGTCGACTGGTTCAACGGACGGCTATTCGAGGCTGCAGCCCGTCACTGTTTCCCTGAAGTAGAGGTGCGTTATCAGTCACTGGAAGACTTCGGGCGGCCGCACATGTCGAGGATGGAGCTTTACCGCACATCATCGATGATCCGATAACACAACCCTCATTCTGGTCGCGATATTGCTCAGCGCGTGCTTTTGCCGGAGAGCACGAACCAGATCGTGCGCAGCATGATCTTGAAGTCGAGAATGAGCGAGGCGTTCTCGATGTAGTAGAGGTCATACTCCAAGCGTTCAGCGGCGATCTTCGACAGATCGCTGGAGTCCATGTCGAACTCGTGCTTGGACTGCGCCCACCCGAGTAACCCCGGCTTCACGTTGAAACGCCGCATGTAGAAGGGAATCTCCCGGCAAAAACGCTCCACGAAGTACGGTCGTTCGGGCCGCGGGCCCACCAGGCTCATATCCCCCCGCAAAAAGTTGATGCACTGTGGAATTTCATCCAAGTGCATCGCCCGCAGTAGACGCCCCATTCGGGTCACTCGGGGGTCCACCTGCTGCGCAAACACCGGACCCGTGCTCTGCTCCGCCTCGACAACCATGGAGCGGAATTTGTAGATCGTGAACGAACGGCCTTGCCTGCCGACCCGCTCCTGCCGGAACAACACAGAACCCCTCGAATCCAGCTTGATAGCAACGGCGACCAGCACCCAGAGGGGCGATAGACCTACCATGACCACAAGGCCGACCGCGACGTCGATGAGCCGCTTGACGGCCGACTCCCAGGGCGCCCTGAGCTGCGGTCGCAGCTCCATCAGCGGCACACCGTAGATCTGATTGGTGCGCACGTGGCCTGCGACAATGTCGTAGAGATCAGGGGTGATGCCAAAAGAGACCGACCGGCTACCGGCGGCATTGACAATCTCGAGGATCTCTTCGTGGCTGTTGGAGCGCAGGGCGATGAGCACGGACTCCACATCGCGGTCGGCGATCATTTTGGCCAACTGCTCAACAGTCCCCAACACGGGGACGCCCGCGAAATCGATAGTGGAAATCGGCTCACCCCGCGCCTGAACGAAACCCACCACTTCGTACCCCCGAGCCGGCGAAGAGCGCAAATCGTCAAGTAGGCGCACGCCGCGATCGTCGGTGCCGACGATCAATGCCTTGCGGCGTCCGATGCCCGCAGACAACAGCTTGACCTGAACGCTGCGAACAACGACGCGGCCCCCAGACACGAAGGCGAGCAGTGTGATCCAGTAGGTTCCCACCAAAGCCCGAGTGAAGGTCATGCCCTCCTCAACGTCGAAGGTGGCAATGAACAGCAGCAACACTCCGATTGTGACCACCCTGAAGACTGCGATCACTTCGTCGAAGCGCGACCCCGAATAGAACGGACGGTAGAGACCGTTGAAGATGAACAACACCAGCCAGCAGGCGTAGATCATCGGCAGAGCGTCGGTGACATAGAATGACAGCGTATAGAGGAAGGTGGGGACGCCGTCGCCGGAGAGCACCTCCCAGCTGCGACGCACACTCTCCAGGGTACCACCCACGTGCTTGATCCACAGCAGAGCCAACGTCGCCGCGTTGATGCCGACGAAATCGCTGACCACGATTAGTAGGGTAACCCAAGTTTGCGACATCTCTCGTGCTCTATGACCGTGCGGTAGGCTTCCACACCGCGAAACGCCTGCCAATCATCGCGTCGATGATTGCCTGAAGGGCGCCGAGGTTGATGGCGCAGAAGTAAGCAGGCAGGTAGAAGAGGCCGGACTGACCCAGGGTGCGCGGAAAGGCGAGGCCGATCAAGGCGAGGCCGTAGATTATGAGCTGCAGGCCGAATAACACGGTGTAGGGACCTTCGCCGCGCCCGGCGGGGCCAGAGCTGGCGAATAGCATGGCCAGCAGGCATACGGGTACCAGCCACCTTATCACTTTGTGGGAAGTGGCGAGAAACGAAAAAAGGGGGTAGCGAAAGGGATTAAGTGCACCGCGTTCTCGCCATAGCCCGTAGATGGATCGCGCGATGATCCGCCGCCGGCGCCGGTACTCGCCGCCAAAGTCTGGAGCGCTCTCCTCTTCGGCGACCGCCAAGGGCTCGTATATCACCCGATATCCTCTTCGGCAGACGCGAATTGGCATGATGAAGTCGCTGATGATCTCCGGCTCGAGCTCTTCAAAGAGATCGAGCCGGATCGCGTAGATCGAGCCGTTCGCTCCGACCAGCGACCCGAGTCGACTTTCCCGCCGCTTGAGGAACTGCTCGTAACGCCAGTAAAACCCCTCGCCCTTGCCAACTCCCCCGTGGGCGAGACTGTCCACGTAGCGCAGTTCCCCACAGACGCAACCCACTTCCGGATCGGAGAATGGGGCAACGAGCTTCTTCAGCGCATCTGGCCTGTACATGCTGTTGGCGTCAGAGAACACGAGCAGATCGCCAGAGGCTTTCTGAACCGCCGTGTTCTGAGCCACGGTCTTGCCGGCATTCTCCTGGCGCAGGAACACTACCTCGCACCGATCGGCGTAGGCCTGCACGATTTCGTTAGTATCGTCGATGGAGCCATCGGATACGACGATGATCGTCACCTTCGCCGGATATTGGAGCTCCAGGGCATTGTTGATCTTGGCAGCGATGACGTCAGCCTCGTTGTAGGCGGCTATTATCAGGCTGAGATCCGGATGGTCCGTCGGCTCGGGATAGCTCGACGTTCTGCGGGCAACGGTGATTAACCATAGCAGTGCGGGATAGAGCAAGTAGGTGTAGAGAATCAGACCTATCGCACCCCAGAACACCCACTGCAGCGCCATGTCCCTACTCCTTTGAAACCAACAGAGGTCCAAAGATCATGTAGCGCAGGCCAGATTCGACGAGCACGTGCAGCGCATCCTCCGCCCGGCAGACGATGGGATACCCGTGCAGATTGAAGGAGGTATTGAGTAATACGTGTCGACCCGTACGCTCTCCGAAGCGTTCAAGGATCGCCTCGTACCCCAAATTCTGCCCCTTCTCCAAAAGCTGCGGTCTCGCCGTCAGGTCGGCATTGTGCACTGCCGCCATGAACTCCCCTCGGCGATCCGTGGAGTCGAAGGTGTTCATCATGTAAGGCGACGGCATATTCTTCGGGTTCAGGAAGTATTCCGACGAATTCTTGCGCATGACCACGGGGGCGAAGGGCATCCAGAAGTCACGCTTCTTGATCATGCGATTTATTACTCGAACCACGTCTTGGTTCAGCGGGTCGGCGAGAATTGAGCGATTGCCCAGAGCACGGGCGCCGAACTCCATATTCCCCGCTGCTCGCGCCACCACCTTTCCATCGGCCAGCAACTGGGCCACGCGGTCGGCCATGTTCTCCGGCTCCTCCACCCTCAGGTCACTGCGCTCGGATAGGGCGCGATGGCAGTCATCTCTGTGGAGATCGCCGCCGAGGTAGGCGTGCTCAAGACGCTCGACGGGTTCTCCCGCCTCGGTCGCAGCCAGATAACAGGCTCCGAAGGGCAACGATTCGTCGCCGCAGGAGGGAAAGACTTCGAAAAGCTCCACTTCCTGGAGCTCGGAGACGACCTTGTTCGCCTTCACATTCATGAACACGCCGCCCGCGGCCAGCACACGGGGGACGCCAGTCTTAAGCACGCAGCGACGTACCCAAGCTTGGAGCATGTCCTCCGAAAATTGCTGCAGGCCGGCGCAGACATTGTCGAAGCGAACTCGCGCCAGATCGCTCTGCAGACGTGGTCCGACCAATGACGTCGGCTCGGTTACGCTGCGATGGAACCGCAGGCTCTCGCCCTCCAGCTGCAGGTAGCCTGCGTATACTTTCGCTACTTCGCTGCCGTACTCAGGCGCGGCGTAGGGTGCCATGCCCATGAGTTTGAACTCGTGCTCGAGTGGGGTGAAGCCCAGCAGATGAGTGGTCACCGCGTAGAGTTCACCGAGACTGTCCTCCTGAGCGATGCTCTCAATCCGCCGCAACTGCCCTCCCCTGCCGAGCCAAACAGAGCCAGACAGGCCATCGCCACCGCCGTCTAGAGTTAGCACTAGGTAGGGATCGTCGTCGCGGCGCAAGCCGTAATAGGCCGTCGCTGCGTGCCCTTCGTGGTGATCACAAAAGCTGACGCTGTCTTCGCGGAATCCCCAACTACTAGCCAGTTTAGTGCGCTGCTGCATGCGCTCGCGGGCGCGGTACTCGCGGTACGAGGCGAAAGAGGAGATCCACCGCTTGGCACCAAGCACCACGCCGTCGCGGTGGCGTTCATCGAAGTTCCACTTCATGTAACCGGGATCGCGCGGTGGTGACAGGTAGCGGGATGCGAAGCATACTCGCGTCACCTCCTCGCGCTCCACACCGGTCAGGCGCAGTACCTCTTCGACAGCGAGCTCAGGTGGGCCGAAATGGTTCTTGATCCTCGTCAGCCGCTCCTCTTGGACGAAGGCCTGCATGCAGCCCTCCCGGAACAGCCCGGCGGCGGCGTTGTGGCCATCGAAAATGCCTAGATAGACGCTGGAAAGACTTTGATTAGGGGAGGTCAAGATTGCCTGAAGTGCTTGTATTTGACAGGATTACGCCAATTCTTGACAATAACGGAGCCCCTCGAAATCGTCAAGCGGAAGCCCTGGCATAGATCCCGTTGAAACCGACTCCCAGAGGTCGCCGTTGACAGCTCCCCGGGTCTGCGTTCTCAGCTCCGTCCACCTGCTGTACGACGTCCGCATGTTCCAGGCAGAAGCCCGGACCCTGGCTGCCGCCGGCTTCGCCGTCACCGTCCTCGCTATAGAGGACCCCTCACCCCCTCCCGCAGATGCCGAAGCAATCCGCACTGTCGGCCTACCCCACTCCCGCAATCGCCTCGTCCGCTTTGTCAGGACCTTTCAAATTCTGCGCCGCGCTCTCGCTGAGCCAGCCGACATCTACGCGTTCCACGATCCCGAGCTGCTGCCAGCCGCCGCCCTGCTACGCATCCTCCGTCGCAAGCCGGTCATTTTCGATGTCCACGAGGACGTGCCCGCTTCCATCCGCAATCGCGACTATATCATCCCTCTCCTGCGACCCCTCGTCGCCGCCGCCTATCGGCTCTTGGAGAGAATCTGTCTGCCCGTCATCGACGGACTCAGCCTCGCCGATCACGCTTATGCCCGCTACTACCGGTCGCGACCTCATGCCGTGATCCTCAATTACCCACTTCTCACCTATGGGGATCTTTACCGCCCCCTATCCACAGGCAATTCGGATCGTCCACTGCTGGTCTACACCGGATCGGTCACCCGGCTCCGCGGCTTGTTCGAGATGCTCGAGGCCGTCGACCGACTACGGCGACAGATTCCCGGCGTGCGCCTGCGCATCGTGGGTCCCGTTGGCAACGCGCAGGAAGAGGCTGAAGCTCAGCAGTTCATCCGCGACCGCGATCTGTCGTCCGCGGTGGAATTCACCGGTCTCGTGTCCCACCAGGAGGTACACGAGCACATCCGGGAAGCCGACGTCGGCCTGGCCCTACTCCACCCTGACCCTAACTACCTGCGCTCACTACCGACGAAGATGTTCGAGTACATGATGATGGGAAGGCCGGTAGTGGTCTCTGACTTCCCTCTTTGGAAGGAAATCGTGGAGGACGCCGGCGGCGGCTACGCGGTGGACCCCTTGGATGCAGATGCGGTCGAGACTGCCCTTAAGGAGCTACTCAGCGACGCGGAGGCGCGGCGATACATGGGCGAAGCCGGGCGCCAAGCGGTGATGGAGCGCTACAACTGGCAGGGAGAGGGCGCGAAGCTTGTTGAAATCTATCGAGAAGTGCTCGCCGCTACTGGCTCTGCCATGACCGACTTGTAGACGTCGACGATTCGACGTGCCACGCTCCGGTAGTCGTACTCTCGACACGCCCGCGCCGCGATCGCTTCACGGTCGTAGCAGGAGTGGCTGTCCAGAACATCGGCGATTGCCCCCGCCAGACCTGGGACATCACGGGGTTCGACGAGCCGACCTACTTCGTCGTCAACGACCTCTTCCGGGCCGCCGCAACGGGTCGCCACTATAGGCAAACCGCAGGCCAACGCCTCCAGCAAAGACAGCGGCAACCCCTCGGAGAAGCTGGGAAGGACGAACAAATCCGCCTTGTTCAGGTGTTTCGGCACCTCCCGCCACGGCACTTCGTCGACGAAATCCACCCGGTCAGCGATCCCAAGGCGAGCCGCCTGTGCACGGAATACGTCCCCTGTTCCTGTCGCCTTGCCGCCACCCACAAGATCGAGACGAAGATCCCGACCTTCGGCAACGAGAGCGGCGACAGCATCGAGCAGAATCACCAACCCCTTAGCCTCGTCATAGCGGCCGACGTAGACAATCCGCCAGCCGCCTTCGCCGGGGACTCGCTCACTGGGATCGAATCGGAACAGCTCGCCCTCGATGCCATTCGGTATTCGGTGCAGGCAACGATCCTCGACTCCAAGGTCTCGCGCCCGCTCTTGCAGCTCTTCACTCACGGCGATGACAGCGTTTGCTCCAATGAGAGCACGTTCGACCAATGAGCGCCAGCGCGGCTTTCCTATCGCGAGGTCCTTGAGGTCGTGACCGTGCACGGTGATGACCACCGGAATTCCGTGCCGTTTACCGTACGTTACGCCGGCCAATCCATCAGGGTAGGCGCAGTGCACGTGGATCAGGTCGGCCTCAAGATTCACCGATTCCAGTGCCCGGTCATACGATTTCCACGCGCGGCCCAGAGCGATACGTCGCGGTAAGGTGAGGTAACGCGGACGATGGACATCAAGTCCATCCGCCGACTCCCGGCGTGCCAACTCACGGTATCGACTCCAGCGACCAAAGCCCGGGAAGGGGAAGTACGGCGTCGGCGACACCACGACGGGATCGCAGTGCTCGGCGAGGAAGCGGATTTGATTGTGAACGAAACTGCCCGAGGTGCGCGACAGTTCGCTGGGGTACAGGTGGGAGGCCACCAACACCTGGAGACGAGGAGCTGCTTTAGACGGCGTGGCGCTGTCGCTCATCGAGCTGGACCACGGCGAAAATCATACCGGTGAACAGCCACAGAAAGTTGTTGCTGAAGTCGGCGGTGAAGGAAAGACTGACCTGGAAGGCTATGAACACGCAGAGTAGGGCCAGTAGCACCGCGCGCAGGTAGTGATTGGCCATCACCGGCACGGCGCGAAAGCCACGTGTCAGGGTCCGCCAGACAATCCACGCCGAGGCAAGAAAGCCCGCCAGCCCGAGTTCGGCCAGCATGTTGGCGAACAGCGTGTGTGATTCCTTTGTGGGCACCCAGTGTGGAAAGTCCACGGGCTTGTAGGAGTCGAAGAGAACGGGGAAGGCGCGCCAGCCCGCGCCCAGCAACGGGTGGTCGAGCCACATCTCAATGCCGGCGATGAGGAAGTAGATGCGCGCCGCACTCGACTCGCGCCCCACGTTACCGAAGTCGGTTAGCAACGTGAAGATGGAGAGGAAGCGCTCGAAGATGTGCTCGGCAAAGGGTACGAACTCCTTCACCGCCAGGATCACGACGACGAATCCGACGGCGGCGACGAACAGGTACCGAAGCTTCCTCGCCATTAGCAAAGCAATGATGATCCCCACTCCGGAAGCCACCCAGTTGGCACGGCTGAAAGTGGTCACCAGTCCGGCCGCCGCGGCGCCCATGCAGATGAAGGCAAGGGCCGTGTGCACGGCTCGTAGCCGGTAGTTAATCACCAGCGCGAAGAGGAACACGAAGCCACACATCAGGAAGGTCCCGAACGTGTTCGGATTGTGGAACGTACCCGTCGCCCGCGGCGCGTTGGCGCCCACGGCAATGACGAAGCTGGCGGGCAAGTAAAATTCCTCTGACAGAATCTGCGCCACGGCGAGGATCGCCCCACCGATCATCGCCGCACCCATGGAGATCACTACCAGCGACACGGCCTTGGTGGAATCAACCATCAGCTGCGTCCCATAGAGGAAGGCGATGAGAAAGAGAGTTCGCACCACCCCGATGGTACCCTCTTCGAGATTGGGGGTGTAAAGGAGGGAAACCGCCATCACTCCCCAGAGCGCGAACAGCGGAGTCCCAAGCTCGAAGGCGGGAAACTCTATCCGGCGCCTGAGGAAGGTGCTCGTGAGAATCCCCACCACCATCAGCGCAAAAGCGATGTGGAAGCCGGTGACGGGAATGCCGATCCCCGTCTCCTTGATAAGCCGTCCGGTAATGTCGAGGGCAGTGGTAACCACCACCGAAGGGACGATGATCCACGGGTGGAGCAACACCCCCACAAAGTAGATACCACCAGCAACGCCGGCGGCGGTGATCCACATCCACTTGCTGGGCAGCCACAGAGCGGCACCGACCAGCAGGATCTGGACGAGCACGAACAGGGCAAAGGTCCGGCGATCGAGTGCGGGCAAAGCGCTGCGGTTGAGAGAGGGAATCGCGGTCATTCTATGAGAATCCAGCTGAGTTCTAAGCTACCGGCAAGCTCTCAGAGGGGCAAGAAATCTCGCCAGCGAACGCCGGTTCGGCGTTGGTATGCCGCGGTGATGATGAATGCCCACAGCGCGTACGAAATTGACGTCGCCAGCGCCGCGCCACGGAGCTCCAGCGCAGGAATTAGAACGAGGTTCAAGGTAACATTGGCCGCCAGTGCGACGGCCGGCGCCATTATCGTAATCTTCGGGTACCCATGCCCCGCCAATTTGGTGTTCAGCACCGAGGAGTAGCCACTAGCGATCAATCCGGGAAGCATCCAGCGCAAAGGCACGATCGATCCGGAAAAGGCTTCTGAGAATACCCATGTCAGGAGCGGTTCGCCCACCAGTAGAATACCGACACCGGTGGCCAGAGAAAACAGCAAGACCAAACGAGTGACCCGCAGGCTCAGCAAGTGATCGTCGTCGCTGCCCCCGATTACCTTGGGCAACAGGGTGGCGCCTGCCACGTTAGGCAAACGCTGTACCATTTCGGCAACGACCAAGGCGACGGAGTAAATCCCCAACGGAGCCGCGCCTAGGAACAGACCCACAAGGTAGACGTCGCTGCGGAAGAGCAGGAAAATCAGCGTTGTCGACACCGCTCCACGTCCGCCGACGGCTGCGGTGCACCGCAGCTGAGATAGACTCGGGGAGCCGAACTGCCCCACCGCGACGGCGGCGACAACTGCGGCCACGACGCTCGCTCCAGTCCAGGCGATGAGAACTCCATCGATGCCATACGCGGTGTGCTGCAGAACCCAGACGTTGCCGCCGAGGTAGACGCTGATGAAGAGCACGGGCACGATCGCGTAGGCGCCGATGCGATCGCGCCCTAGCAAGACGCCCTGAGCGGCTCGCTGCAATACGGTCATGACAATGATCAACGACATCACAGATAGCGCAGTGGTCTGCAGGCCGGGGGGGTGCAGGTTCAGGCAAACAAGCAGACGGGACCCGAGCAGCATGACGGTGAGGAGGGCAACGGTGAACAGCAGACCATTACTCATCACCGAGCCCGTGGCCTGCGGCTCCTTACCGGCGATATAGGCGTTGCCACGACTGAGCCACTCGCCGAACAGCAACCCCCCCAGCATGACCGTGGTAGCAACGATGCCGTACACGCCTCGACCTTCCGGCCCCAGTCCGTGGGCGAGCAGGGACTGGTTGGCCAAGCCGATCGCGAAAGCGAGACCGGTGCACGCAACGTTGGTGGAGAACCCTCTGAAGAAGCTCACAACCGTTCGCTTGCAGTCGACAGGGATGCTGCCTTCAGGAGCGGATGACCGCCAGCAACTCGTCGCGCTTCTCTTCCATGCGCTCCCGGGACAGACCTTCGAGGTTAAGTCTCAGAAGCGGCTCGGTGTTCGAGGCACGCACGTTGAAATGCCAGTCGGCGAAGCTCACCGAGATGCCGTCGATGCGCTCGATGGTGCCATCGTGGTGGCGATCGGCAATCTCCTCGATCTTGCCCTGAGGATCGTCCACGGTGGAATTGATCTCCCCAGAAAGGAAATAACGCGATTCCAGGTCGGAAAGCTGATGGGAGAGGCGACCTCCGTAGGAGATCATCTGCAGCAGCAGCAGCGAGGGGACGATTCCAGAGTCGGCCCCAAAGAAGTCACGGAAGTAGTAGTGCCCGGACAGCTCGCCACCAAAGACCGCGTTCTCCTCGAACATGCGCGGCTTGATGAAGGAGTGGCCGACGCGCTCGATCAGCGGAATCCCTCCCGCGGCAGTGATCAGATCACGCACTGCCCAACTACAGCGAACGTCGTGGACGATGCGCGCCCCCGGCTCATATTCAAGCAGGTACTGGGACATCAGCGCGGTGAGGAAGTCTCCAGGAACGAACTGCCCGCGGTCGTCGATGGCGAAAAAACGATCGCCGTCACCGTCGAAGGCGAAGCCCACATCGGCTTGTTCCTCGACAACGCGGCGCTGAAGATCGGCTCGGTTCTCCTCCTTCATGGGGTCGAGGCCGTGGTTGGGCAGAGAGCCATCGGGATCGAGGTACATCCCGATTAGATCGACGGGCAGTTGCTCGTAGGCACGCGTCAGAATGGGGCCCACCATGCCGTTGCCGGTGTCGGCGATCACCTTGATACGCTTGAGCTTCCGGGTGTCGACGTGCTTGAGCACCTCAGCGATGAAGTCTGCACTCAGATCACACTCCTCCAGCCGGCCGCTCCCCTTTGCCTGTCCGTAGGAACCGCTCTCAATGATCCAGCGCAGATCCTGGATGCCTTCGTCGCCGCTGAGCAAGTATGGCATCTCGCGAACCATCTTGAAGCCACTGTATTCGGGAGGGTTGTGCGATGCAGTCACCATGATTCCCGGCAGGTTCAGCGTGGCGCAGGCAAAATAATACTGGTCTGTGCTGACAATGCCGATGTCGATGACATCGGCGCTCTGAGCGCGCAGGCCTTCGACGAGGGCGGCGAAGATCGCCGGGCCGGAGAGACGCATGTCTCTGCCCACGACAACCTGCCGCGGCTGCAGATGGGTAGCGAAGGCTCTCCCCACGGCACGGCTGGCATCCTCGTTGAGCTGTTCGGGGTAGATGCCACGGATGTCGTACGCCTTGAAGATTCCGGGATCGACGTTCATGGCCTGTCCTCGGGTAAACACAGAAGCGGCCGATAGCGCTGAACGCCCGGCCGCTGATTTCGCAATCGCAGGGCGAGCCTATGCGAAGTTTCGTAGAGTCACGTCGAGGCGCCGTTTCCCACCCTCGGGGGTGTGATGCTGCACCAGAATCGGAGTCTGGTAGGTACCATGCACGATCCGCCCGGGTCCACTCTCCTCGCTGGAGGAGACCAGCAAGCTGACATGACGCTTGAGACCCAGAATGCGGTAGGCCGGCGTCGACAACACCGCCATGACGCGATCAACCACGGAGCGGCCGAAGGGCAGGTGCTCCATGAACTCGTTGTAGAGATGAATCAGATCGTAAGTGGCGTAGTCACGCGTCTTTTCGGGAATCGCTCCTGGATGGCGCAGCAGATTTCGTCCGCGCTCCACCATGTACCGCAACGGATCCCTCATGACCTCAGGCAGGTCGTCGCGAATCAGCAAAGTCTCGTACTCATTGACGGTGAGGCCCACATCCTTCTCCTCCGGAGCCAGTCGGACATCGATCCGTCCCTTTTCGATGCCGTACTGATCGAGCCAACCCTCGAACCGTTCGAACAAGCCGTAACGCGGGCTCTTGAGATTGTGCGACTCAATTCGATGACCGGATACCACCGGCACCTCGATACGTTCGCGGTGCACGATCGCTTCACGGTTGTAGCCAAGGACGGTCGTACGACGCCGTCGATGAGTGTCGCGGAACACGCCGTCAAGTTCGATGAAGTACACCGGATCGTCGGGGCGGTTGCGATAGGTCACACAATTCTTGAGCCCGGCGCCCATGAAGGTGAGGTGGGAGTCGGCGTTGATCGGTTCCACCTCCTTCTCGGCTTTGGTGAGCTCGTCACGCAGCTGTATGCGGTCGTGCTGATAACCAGCGTCGTGTGGAAACAGGCGCTGGAAAAATCGGAAGAAGGGGTCCAGCTCCTTGCGACTCTGACCCAGGCGAACACAGACGCCCTGCTCGAGATAGCCCGCCGTGGTGTGGTGTGAGCAGTACAGCGCTTTGCGAAATCCTAGCAGCGAGTCTCCCACCTCCTCGCGAATTCGCGGTGCCAGATCGATAATCTGAAAACGCGAGATCGGAGTGATGTCCAGATTGACTTCCAGCGGCGATGCCATGATGGGCGCTACCAGTCTGGGGGAGAGGTCAGCAGTGCCAATTGGACTGCGCGGGGGAGCCGATTAGGTTGGGAGATGGTCTTTTCTGTTACCGAGCTGTGCAAAGATAGGCTCTGCCGAAAGCGGGCGGCAACTACAGCGAGGAGAAGAGAATCCGCTTGCGAACCCTGTTGATAATGCGGCACGCCAAGTCCGACTGGGGCGATCCCCAAGCCAGCGACTTCGACCGCCCCCTCAACGCCCGCGGGAGCCGCGACGTGCCGCGGGTGGCCCGGTTTCTTGCCCAGAACTTCCAGCTGGATCTCATCCTCTCCAGCTCCGCCGTGCGTGCCCGGCAAACCGCCGAGGGCCTGGCCGCGCAGTGGCCGAATGCTGAGTTCGTCCTCGACGGCGATCTCTATCTCGCCAATCCCCGCACCCTAAGCTCCGCTGTCAGCGCCGCTGACAACCGCCTCCGCCAAGCCATCGTCATCGCACATAACCCGGGGCTGGAGGACTGGGTTCATCAACTCACTGGCACACCGGTCGTCATGCCTGCGGCTGCCGTCGCCTGCGTGCAAGCAGACACCGACGACTGGGCGTCGCTAGTCGCCAGTGGCGACCGCCTGAGGTGGCTGATCGTACCGCGGATGCTCAGCTGAGCCGCTGGGCTGCAAAACCTAACAGTGCGGAGTGACTCTCCGCGTTGGGACCCAAGCTCGTCTTGATGGACGCGCCGTCGAGTGTCGATGGTTTCGAATCGGCTCAGCGCCTATAGTCCTCGATGATCCGCTTCAACGCTTCGTCGAGATCCACCTTGGGATCGTAGCCGACGAGATTGCGGATCTTCTCGAGATCGGGTGCACGATAGACGAGATCCTCATACAGCGCATTGCGACGAGTCTGGCTGTAGGGGATGAAGGCGATCTCGGAGTCACTGGCCGTAAGGTCCTTGATTTTGTACGCGAGGTCCTTGATACTGCTTTCGAAGTTGGAGCCTAGGTTGAGAATCTCGCCCGCCGCTTCGTCACTGGCGGCCAGCGCCACGAAGCCGTCGATGGCGTCCTCGATATAGGTCCAGCAGCGGCGCTGTTCACCACTATCGTAGACCGTGATGGGCTCGCCCAGCATCGCCTGCTTGATGAAACGGGGAACCACCATGCCGTAATAACCGGTCTGGCGGGGACCGACGACGTTGAAGGGACGCACGATTACCGTGGGCAGCCGCTTCTCCCGCCAATAGGCGAGAGCGAGCAACTCATCCACCGCCTTGGTGGTGGAATAGCTCCATCGCACCACCGTGGTGGGACCGAGGATGCGGTCGCTGTCCTCGCGGAACGGGACGTGGCCGTTCTTCTTGCCGTAAATCTCGGAAGTTGAGGCAAGGACGACTCGCTTCTTCTTCTGGTTGGCCAGCTCAAGCACAATTTCGGTACCGCGGATGTTGGTGGTCAGTGTTTGAAGAGGGTTTTCGAGGACGTACTCGACACCGACGGCGGCAGCCAGGTGATAAATGAGGTCGCAGTCCTCGATGAGCTCGTGCATGACCTCGACATTGAGAATGTCATCGATTCGGCAGGTGAAATTGTGATTGCCTTCGAAGTGCTGCACGTTGGTAATAACGCTTGTGGACAGATTGTCGATGATCGCCACCTGATCACCCATGGACAAGTGTCGCTCAGCCAGGTGTGAGCCTATGAACCCCGCACCACCTGTTATCAATACCTTCATCTGATTCCTGTCCCCATCATCGTGCACCTGGACTCCTGTGTGCATCCATCCTCATTGGGCGTGTACAAAGTAGTCTCTTCCCAGACCTTGAACGTCGAACCGGTTCCAGCCGCTCTCCGACAGCAGTCGCTCAACGTCGCGTCGATCGTAGAAGAATACGGGGCAGCCGTGAGCCTTCAACCGCATCCACCGCGTTGGCGTTCGCAGCCGCCAGCGAATGGGAAAGCTGAAAATCGCACGTTCCCGGGTGATCTCTCTGATCCGTGATAGGCTCAACTCAGGCCGGGGCGTGTAGTCAAAAAAACCGATCCCGAGGCTGATGTCGAAGTGATAAGGTTCACACCAATCGAGGAATTCTTTTGCCTCGAAGCGACAGCGATCCGCAACGCCAGCGGTGTTGGCCGCCTGCCGAGCCATGACGACCATGCTCTCGGCCATGTCGATACCCACCACTTCCGCACCCCGACGAGCAAATTCCACCGCGTACCGACCCGATCCGCACCCCACGTCGAGGACCTTCTTGCCCTGCACATCCCCGCACACCTCGAAGGCCAGCCTGAACCGACGCTGAACGACGCCGCGGAACAGGCGATCGATGACTCGATCCGCCAATCCTTTCTGGGAATGGTAGATGGCATCGAACCGCTGCGCCTCGCCATCGAAATAGCGCCGAACCGCCGCCTCCGCAGGGGCCTCAATCGTACTCAATCCTTCTCCACCTCTCGGGAGGCGGCCGCCATAAATGCGCTTCATGAAACGGCCGTCTCAGCATCCGTCAGCTCCACCAGCACCTCGGAAGCGCTAGTGAAAGGCACATCGCTCAGAAGACGCCGCAGGCGAGACCGGGTCGCCCGCAAATTGTAATAGTGGGGCACCCGAACGCGATACGGCAGTGCCAGCCGCGGATGGTCGGGGTCCAGTTCCCAAGGGTGGATGTAGAACACCCCTGGGTGACCCTCAGCGTTGGCCTGGGTCAGGCCGAAGCGGCTCAAAGTATAAGGAAATAAACGGAAATAAGCACCCCCGGCGGTGGGCAAGTTGCAGCCGGCAAAACGCCACGTCGTGGGCGGTAGTTCCACCAATCCCGAGTCCCGATGGTGCCGCCATCGGGGCGAGCCTGGAATGCCGTATCTGTAGTTTTTCACTGGGAACACGCTGGAATCGTAGCGGATCCCACACTCCTGTAGCACTTCGAAGGCCCACTCGCATCCCTCGGTGATAGAGAAGTAGGGAGCCCGGTGCCCGTAGATCGGACCGGAAACGAGCCCTCCCAAGATCTCCAGGGAGTACGCGACATCTTTTCTAAATTCATCTTTTCCAAGGTTATATACGAATTGGTGCCGAGTACCGTGGGTACCGATCTCGTGACCTTGGGCGGCAATCTCCCGCACCAGATCGGGATGCTGCTCGGCAGCATCCCCGAGGATGAAAAAAGTGGCCGTAACAGATTGTTCTTGCAACAGTTCCAACAAGGCAAGAGTTCCCACTTCAAGGCGCTTCTCCAAGCTCGGCCAGGTGCTAGGATCGAGCTCAATACCGTGGTACCAGTCCTCGAAGTCCACGGTGAAGGCGTTGGTTGGGGACGGATCCGGCCACGACCTCATTGACGTTTTTTCTCCCGGCTCAGTTCCCGTAAAGTACTCAGTAAGATCGGCTGCTGGGCTTCTAGAGAGTAGACCTCTTTCACCCGCCTGCGGCCCTTGTCTCCCATGCTACGTCGCTTTTCGGAGTCGGTAATGAGCGATTCCAGACGCTGCTCCCAATCGTCGTCGGACTCGGCCAAGTATCCGGTCTCACCGTCGCGTACGATGTCGCAGTTGATGCCCACCGGACTGGTCACCACGGGCAGCCCCGCCGCCATGTACTGCAGCAGCTTGTAGCCCCCCTTGCCGCGAGTCCAGGGATCGTCGGGCACGGGCATTAGGCCGACGTCGAAACCGCGGATCGCCGCCACTTCACTCTCCAGAGACCAGGGCGCGCAGTCGACGCGCAACGCCGGTGCCTGCCACTGGGCCCCCACGATCTGCACACTCAGGTCGGGATGGCGTCGCTGAAGCCTCGCCAACGGCTCTGATATCAGGTCGAGATAGGAGCTCGTGGTCGCGCTGCCAATCCAGCCAAGCACGAGTTCAGAGGGTCCGCGCTCTGCCCCACGGGAGGTCTCCGCGCCGTAGGGGCTGACATCGATGGGGCCGGTTATGGTCACGATGGGGCAGAATCGCCGCGCGAAGTCTCCGGTGTATTTGTTCTCCACCACGGCGCGCCGGGCCATGGTTAGCATCGCGGGCAAACCGCGCGCGTTGCGTCGGTGTTTCCACGCCGCCAGCAGACTTCCATCTCTGACCTCGGTGGTAAAGATGGCATCGTCGAAATCGTAGATCATGGGCGTGGACGCTCGGCGCAACAGCCAGCGAACAGGTGCGGGAAAGATGACTTTCTGCACGAACAGGACGTCGAAGAGCGGTGCGCGGCGCCAAGTGTGGATGCCGCTGCTCAGGGTTCGCCACAGCGCCTGCAGGTAGTAGGAGATCTTGCGCAGGGGATTCCGGGTCACTAACACCTGCGAGCCGGCGATGGCTGAGTCCGGCAGAACCGTGACAATCTCCACGTCTATGCCGTGAGTTCGGAGATATGGAAGGTACTGGAAGACCCGGGTGCGGCTGCTAGCAGCAATAGTCCCGTACTGAGTGACAAACAGAACGCGCAACGGACGCGAGCCCCGGAGACCCACCGGGACGCTATCCGTGGGCGGAGACCCGGTCCGCTTCAGCGGCGTCGAAGGCGAGGATAGACTCGATCACCCGGTCCTGCTGCGTATCGGTGAGATCCGCGTAGAGCGGAATCGACAGGATCTGTTGCCATACCACCTCGGTCACCGGCAGCCGGGTGGTGTAGGGCCGGAAGATGCGGAACAGATGATTGGGGTAGTAGTGGACGTTGGAGTCGATGCCCTGGCTATCGAGGCAACCGTAGAGCTCGTCCCGGCGTCGGCACTTGATGACGGCGTTGTAGGCGGCGGTGAGGGCGTAATCCCTCTGAACCAGCAGCTCGATGCCCTCAGCATGATCAAAGGCTTCACGGTATCGGTCCAGCAACTGGCGGCGGCGGTCATTGTTAGCTTCGAGCTTAGCCAGCTGCACTATACCGAGGGCAGCGGAGATGTCCGTCATCTCGTACTTCCAGCCCACCTCTTCGACCTGGTACATCCAGGAGCGACGCAGCTCCTGGGGCTGAAAGCGCTCGAAAGTCGGAATTCCAATGCCGCACCATCGCAGCTTGCGCACCCGGTCGGCGATGACGGCGTCGTTGGTGACCAGCATGCCGCCGTCGCCGGTAGTCATGTTCTTGGTGGCTTGGAAGCTGAAGCAGGCGATGTCTCCCAGCGAACCGAGCTTGCGGCCTTTGTAGGAGCCTCCGGCGCCGTGGGCGGCATCTTCGATCACGGTGAGACCGTGATTGCGAGCCAGCTCCAGGATAGGATCCATGTCACAGGAGTGGCCGCCGTAGTGGGTCACCACGATGGCTCTCGTGGTTGGCGTGATCTTACGCGCCAGATCCTCGGCGCTCATGTTCAGGGTGTACGGCTCGACATCGCAGAACACGGGCCGCCCGCCAGCCAGCAGAATCGCCTCTGAGGAGGAAACGAAGGTCATCGAAGTGGTGAGCACCTCCTGGCCCTCGACCTCGGCGCACAGCAGGGCCAAGTGCAAGGCCGCCGTGCAAGAGCTCAGCGCCGCCGCGTGCTCCACGCCGATGTATTCGGCGAAGCGCTCTTCGAACTCGATACTGCGCGGCCCCCTCCCTACCCACTGGCTTTCCAATGTCTGGCGAAGAGCTTCCACCTCTGCGTCGCCAAACGAAGGCCGGAACAGTCGGATCCGATCTTCCACGAGTCTGCCTTTCACCTCGGTCGGGGGGCCCAGTAGGACCGGTCGAGGAGGGTTCGAAATAGGATCTGCCGATACGCGCTCAATCGGAGCATCGCTTCGCCGCGGTGGGTCGGGACCAGCCAGAGCAGGCTCCAAAGCCCGCCGCGCAGTACCATCTCCATGACCGTGAAGCCGCGCAGGACCTGCAGGTGAAACCGACTAAAATGCTTCTGGAATAGGTAGTAGAGACTCTGCTGGCTGACGACCAGCATCTCGGAGAAGTGCTGGGTGATACTGCGTCCCTCAAGATGCACGACTTCGCAGTGAGGGAAATAGGCGATCTTCCAGCCGTCGTTCTGCAGCCGCATGCACCAGTCTAGGTCCTCGAAGCACATGAACATGTTGTCGTCGAGAAACCCCGTTTGCAGTACCGCGTCGGTGCGGACCATCAGGCAGGCACCGGTGACCCAGCCGACAAAACGAGTCCTATCATGGGGCCAAAGGCCAAACTTAAAAAAGGGGAAGAGTTTGTGCAATAAGAGTTTATGAAGGATTTCGCTGAACAGCCCGGGGCGCCGACCACAGGACAGCACCAGCTCGCCGTCGCCGTTCACCAAGCGGGGGCCCGCGGCACCCACACCCTCCTGCTCATCGAGAAAGTCGACGAGTTGTCCCAGCGTCCCCGCGGGTACGCGAGTGTCCGAGTTCAGCAACAGCGAGTGTCGGCCCTGGGCCTGCTGCAGCCCCAAGTTGTTGCCGCCGCTAAATCCCAGATTACGCTCACTTTCGATCAGCTCCACCCCGGGGAATCGCTCCCGCACCATGGCCGCACTATTGTCGGCGGAATTGTTGTCGACGACGATGATCTGCCAGCAATCACTGCGCATGTCGGTCAACAACGACTCCAGGCATGCCCGCAACAGCTCCCTTGTATTCCAGTTGACCACGCAGATGCTAAGCTCGGGCCAATCGGCGCTCCTCACTTAAGCCCTCCCGTCTGCAGGATCTTGACGACAGCGCCGCGCACGGCCTCCTGCTGCCACCAGATGAGAGCGTTGACCGCCACCCACCAATAGGCAAGCGGTAGCATGCGCGAACGCTTGCGTCGCCACCAGTCCAAACCGAAGGCGCAGGCATACAGGAGAAAGATGGGCTCCAATGGCAGGCGAAAACGTGTCGAGCCGTACAGCGCGCAGGAAAAGACGACCACGGACAGGGCACACAGTGCGGAGAGCGGCAGAAAATTGCTGCGGAGCCCGAACCGGGCGAATCCCGCCGCCGCGAGGGGCAGAATGAGAACGAAGCCAATGTTGTAATCCGGACGGAAGGGGTACCAAAACCGTAGGAAGCGCTCGCCGCACAGGCGGAGCCAGCGGGCCGGGTCTGCTCGCACGTGGTCCAAAGCCTGTCGACGCCATTGGTGATCGCGCTCAACCTCGGATGGAGTCCCTTCTAAGGCCTTGCGTTCGATGCCCCATCCGTCCGCCTTGCGCCAACCGGGATCGGGACCATTGCTGCGAGCGAGGATGAAACCCCCGTGAGTACTGATCGGTACCCAGGCATCGTGAACGGCGTAGTTGCGCAGGGTCCAAGGGAGTAGAGTCAACAGTAGGGCACCGCTGAACCACCCCGCCCCTCGACTCCAACTCGAGGTAATCTGACCATGAGCGCGATGATGGGTCACCGCTGTCCCAAGCAGCAGAGCGGGCCATACGAGCAGGGCCACGGGTCGGGTGAGGGATGCTGCCCCGACCAGTACGCCGACGGCGAGGCTCCAGCTCGGCCGGTCCGCGATGGCGGCGCGCAGACCCGCCGCCATCGCCGTCGTCAGCAACAGTGTCAAAAGTGACTCCGACATGATTTCGGAGCTGATGTGCACAAGGGGAGGATAGACGACGACGACGATCGCTGTTGCTACGGCCAGTCCGGGCTCGACCTGCCGGGCCAGGAAGTGGACGACCAGCACAAGGGCTCCGCCGAGCAGAGCCTGGATCAGCTGGACGGCGACATGGTGGTACCCGAATACGGCGTACACAGCACTGAGAAAGACTGGGTATCCGGGGGGCCGCCACGATCGTATCTCGAAGCCAAACCAGTTGCTGGTGGAGACGAACCCCTTCCCGGCGAGCAGATTCAGGGCTATCTCGTCGTAGTCGGGGGTATCCTGAGGATCCGCCTGCGGCGCAACAAACAGGTAGAGAGCTCGGATCGCTACCGCTATTGCCGCCAGGCTCAAGGGGTGGCGGAGGTGGACCGTCAGCGCCGACTCACGGCCAGTCGGTGTCCTCAAGATGTAGTGAGGACTTCGTCAAAGCAGGAGGCCAATTTCCGGGTCAGCACCCGGCGATGGAAGACGTCCAGACTCCCCTGCACGCGCGGCAGGGTCCCCCCCTGGTACCGACACCACACATCGATCAGCACTTGCCGGATCTCCTCGGCGTCATTGGGCTGAGCGCACAGGCCAGCGCCGAGATCGTCGATCATCGTCCGCACCTCACCGGGACCGCAGAGTGCAAGAATCGGCTTCCGGGTCGCCAAGTATTCGTACAGCTTGCTTGGAGCATTAGACGAGGGCCAGGGGCGGGCGTGATCGACGAGCAGAAGCACGTCGGCACACTCCTGAAAACCCAGAGCCGTCGCCCGGTCCACGCTGCCGCTCATGCGGACAATACTGGCCTCGACCAATGGTTCAGCCATCGCCTCCTCGTCCGGGGAGAGCTCGCCCACCAAGAGAAGCTCGATGCGCTCCCGCCACATCTTGTCTGAGTCGAGTAGCTGGCCCAGGGCGATGAGGATCGGCTCCGGAGTGCGCGCGGGGTGGCTGTAAGAGAAGCTGCCGGTGTGCACGAGTCGCAGGCGACGACGCCCCGAAGCCGGTGGGCGCACCTGATCGCTCGCAGAGGGTCTTGCTCGCTGGCTGACACCACCGTCGACGACGAGATCTTCGGGGCTCGCCAAGTCGTCGCCGGGGTCGAAGCCATTGCGGATCAGGCGAATACGGGGAGCTGCCTCCGCGTAGGTGTCTGTCAGGTAGCTTGCAGTGACCTGGGTGGCCACAATCACCAGATCAGCTTCCTCCGCCACCGCCTGCTCCATCCGTCGCTCCAGCTCGCGGCGGTACGGCATGTTTAGCAAATCCGGATCCAGTGGGTCGTAGACCCACGAATCGCGAAAATCGGCGACCCAGGGCACACCGAGACGCTCGCGCAGATAGCGGCCGAGCAGGTGGGAGGAGGCCGGAGGCGAGGTGGTATAGACCAGGTCCACACGCTCGCGCCTAGCCGCGCGCAGAGCTGATAACGCCGCGGCGGGCAACCAGGTTATCTGCCCATCGGGTACGAACACCCAGCGGCGGAGACGATTCAGGGTTGCGCTCACGGGTCCGGCGCGGGTGCGGGTGCGGGTAGCGGCAGCCGGATTGGCTCGGGCGGCGCGGTTGAACAACCGGCGGTATAGGGCCAGCGGCTCCCAGGCGCGCAGCACGTCGCTGGCACTGTCCTTTCCGAAGGCCGAGGTCGTAAGAACGCGGGTTTCATAGCCGAATTCAGGCAGGTAGCGGGCAAACTTGGCCGTGCGCTCAACCCCGGATGAGCGCATCGGAGGGTAGTGATAGGCGACTAGCAACGCACGACGGGTTGATGTAGACATGGATGGGACCCAGCCAAAGGGAGAGGGTTACAGGGAAACTACGGGTCCGAACTTGCACTCTCAAGCAGAGTTAGACCTGCCCTCCGAATCGCTGTATATTGACGGTGTCTATCTCTGAACGGGAAAATTTGACGTTAGATGACCCTCCTAGACATCCTTTCCCTGCAGTCTACTGTTGTTGGGCTAAAGGGAGAATCAAAAGACGAGATCATCGAGGAGCTCGTTGACACCCTCGACGTCGGCACGGCGATAACGGACCGCGACAAGGTCCTGACGGCGGTGCTGGAGCGCGAGAAGATCATGAGCACGGGGATCGGCGATGGGATTGCGATCCCCCACGGCAAGTCCGACGCCGTTGTTCAATTGACGGCATCCCTGGGTACGCACAGGCGCGGCGTCGACTTCGAAGCTCTCGACGGCGAGCCGGCACACGTGTTCTTCCTCCTCGTCTCCCCCGCCAACGTCTCTGGGCCTCACATCAGAGCTCTGGCCCGGATCAGTCGGATGCTGAAGAACGACACCTTCAAGAAGAAGCTCGTGGAAGCAGCTTCCGCCGAAGAGATCATCAAGGTCATCGAGAAAAAGGAAAAGGAGCTCCCGCAGACCGGATAGGTCTGGGGTCCTCCCTCCTCTCTCCCCCGTCCACCTCTTGCAGTTCCTCAATCCCCTCGCGCTGGTGGGGCTGGCGGCCGCCGCCATACCGCTCGCCATCCACTTGCTGCATCGGGGGCGCAGTCGCACTATTCCCTTTAGTAACCTCGCCTTTCTCCGGCAGCTGCATCAGAGCCGGATGCGCCAGTTGCGCCTACGCCAATGGCTGGTTCTACTCCTGCGCACCCTCGCGCTCATCGCCCTATCGCTGGCCTTCGCCCGTCCCGCCTTGCAGACTGCCGGCGGCGGGCTGTTCGGGACAGCGGGTCCCACAACCAGCGTGATTCTCCTCGATCGTTCGTTCAGCACTCGCTACGACGACGGTAGAGGACGAATCTTCGATCGTCTGCACCACTGGTTGCACAGCGTCTCCCTCCATTTCGACAGCGGAGACGAGATCTTCCTCGTACCCTTTGCCGATCGCGCCGAGGTCTTGCCGTTGCCAACTGCAAGACTTTCCGAGGCGGTATCTGAGCTCGTTGCCGGGGAAAGCGCCACTGATCTCGGACGCGCTCTGCGCACGGCGGCACGTGTAATGCAAGACCGGCAAGAGCGACGGCGTGAGCTGTTCATGTTGACGGACCTCAGCGCGCGCAGCTGGCGCGCTGTAGACGAACTGCCAGATCCATTGTCCGAGGTGGATCTCTTCGTCGTCGCGCCTGAGCTCGGACCAACCCCTGCAAACTTGGCGGTGCAATCGATACGGGTCGACAGCTGGATGGCCAAGGTGGGCGCGCCGATCTCGATCGACACACGCCTTGCCAACTACGGTAGTAACGATGCTCTGGCCGTCGTCGTCGATCTGTTTCTGGATGGGGAACGGGCACGCCGGGCGCAGGTCGATATACCAGGACGTGGGGAGGCCATCCTTCGCTTTGACGTTTCACCTCGCCGCAGCGGACATCTTGCGGGATTCGTCGAAATCGAGAGCGATCACCTCGACATCGACAACCGACGCTATTTCACTCTCTACGTACCGCCGGCTCTGCGAGTTCTCGTACTCGGTGAGCAGCCGTCGGACAGCTACTACGTGCGTCGCGCCCTCGAAGCAGCGGCCCGGGAGGATCCCTTGCTGTCCCTACGAGCGGCGAGGTTAGAAGAGCTCGACGGCAGCCTCGACGACAGTGACGTGGTATTCTTGTGCAACCCGAGGCGCTTCACCACCTCGCAGGCAGCAGCTTTGAAGCAATTTCTGGGTGCAGGTGGGGGTGTAATCCTCTTCCCGGGTCCGACGGCGGATCTATCCCGCCTCAATCGGGATCTGCTGGCCGCCACCGAGTCTCTCGCCCTTTCCCGGGTTGTGGGCCGACCCAGCCAAGCGTCCGTCGCTCTCGACATCACCCGTTCCGACCACGCCCTACTGGAGGGCCTAGTCTCCACGGAAGGCAGCGATCTGCCTCAGTTCCACACACGCTTCGAGCTGTCATCGTCGCGCCCTTCGATGATCCTGGCCGGATTCAGTGATGGCTCGCCCGCCATCGTTCAGGAGGGGGGAATCGTGCTCTTCGCTCACCCTCTCTTTCTCGAGTGGACCGACTTGCCTCTGCACGGTCTCTTTGCCCCGCTCCTGCACAGACTCTGTCGCCGGCTAGTCTCACCACCTGCGGGGATTCGAACCTATACCGTGGGTCAGCGGGCCTGGCGACGGTTGCCTGACATGCCCCTTGATGCCCGGGTGCAGGCCGAAGCGCCATCCGGCCGGCCTCACTACGTGAAGGCGGAGACGGTACTCGGACAGTCTCGGTGGGAAACCCCGGTCCTCGAGGAGTCCGGCATCTGGCGGATGCGGGGTCCTGACGACACCGTCGTCGATCTCTTCGCGGTAAATGTGAACTCCGCGGAGGGAGATCTCGAGCCCCTCACCATCGACGAAGCCGAGCGGCGCCTGGATTCAGTCCGCAGCTACTTCCTTGACCTCGCCGATTCCGAGCTCGAGGGCCTCACACAGATACGCTACGGTCGCGAGCTGTGGCGCGAGTGTCTGATATTAGCGCTGCTGCTGTTACTGGTAGAGTTGTGGATCGCCAGAGCCCCGTGGAACGAGGCCGATCCAGCGCTGGCCTGAGGTCTACTCGGTCGTACGCCAGGCGCGCAGGGATTCGAAGGTGTGGATACCGGTGTCGTGACCATCAGCCCAGCGTATGCGCAGTCCGTAGCGTCCCACGGGTTCGAAGCCCGCCGCCTCGGCAGTGGCAACAGCCTGCTCGTCGGTGAGAACGTGGAGCTGCCCGGGACGTAGCGGCTCCACATCGAGACCAGGCTCTCCCCGAGACTGGCGGCACATGGCGCACGGGCACTCGCGACGCAGCTCGCGCAGCGGCAGCCGGCTCTCGTCCCCGTCCTGCCAGGAAATGACGAGAATCTCCGGTTCGAGAAAGATCCGGGAGGGTCGCTGCTTCTTGCGCTCTTCACGTTGTCGGGTGCGATCTCCCTGCGCCATTCCTACCACACCCTTCCGCAGGCGCGAGCCATGAGCTCATATGGATACGCGCCGGTCAGTTCCGCTTCAATGAATCTGCCAACGAGATCGCTGCTTTGTGACTCAGCACCGCCGATGGAAAGCAGCTGCATGGGCTCGGGCTGGATGATCACACGGCCGTCGATCTCGGGGGCGTCACGCTCGAGCCTGCCGATGTAGCCGCCGGCGCCGTCAGCCTCGTCCACAAGTACCGTGCGGCACTCGCCGACCATGGCATGATTGATCTCGACGGAGATGCGCTCCTGCAGCTGTGTCAAGCGACGAAACCGCTCCTCCTTGACTTCCTTCGCCACTTCGCCATCGAGATCAACGGCACTGGTACCCTCCTCGCGCGAGTAGAGGAAACAAGTCACGTTATCGAATCGGGACTCCTCGACAAAGGCGAGCAGATCTTCGAATTCGGCATCTGTCTCTCCCGGAAAGCCGACGATGAAAGAGGAGCGAATTCCCAGACCAGGTATGCGCTGCCGGAAGGTCTCCAGCAGCTTCAGGGTCTTGGCTTTCGTCGTCGCACGCTTCATGCGTATCAACACGGGATCTGCGATGTGCTGCAGAGGCATGTCCACGTACTTGCACATCTTCGGATGATCAGCATAGAACGCGATCATCTCCTCGGTCCAGAAGGCGGGGTAGGTGTACATCAGGCGCAGCCAGTCGATGCCATCGACAGCGGCCAACTGTTCCAGCAATGGCACCAGCTGCGAACGACCCGTGATATCGACGCCGTAGCGAACCGAATCCTGGGACACCAGCACGAGCTCGCGAACTCCCGACTCAGAGAGCCGCTGGGCTTCGGCGACGAGGTCCTCTAGGGGCTCGCTAACGTGCCGACCCCGGATGGCGGGGATGGCGCAGAACGCGCACTTGTGGTCGCAACCGTCGGAGATCCGCAGGTAGGCCCAGTGTCTCGGCGTCGAGCTCTGCCGGGGCAGTCCGTCGAGATACACGCCGCGACGACGACCAAGCAATTGGTCGACGTGGCGGACGATATCCTTCTCCTGGATCAAGGTAAGCACGGCATCGGCTTCCTCGGCAAGTTCCGCCTTGAGCTCTGTCTCGTAGCGTGTCGACAGGCAGCCTGTGACGATGACGCCCCGACACTTACCCCCGTCGCCCTTCAACCGGCTCGCTTCGATGATGGTGTCGATGGACTCTTCCTTGGCCGGCTCAATAAAGCCGCAGGTGTTGACGATAACAACGTCGGCGTCTTCGGGATCGGGCGTGATCTCGTAGTTATTGCCGTTGAGCAGACCAAGCATACGCTCCGAGTCCACCGTGTTCTTGGGGCAACCGAGACTGATGAGGTGAACCTTGTTGTTCGATTCGCTCATTTGCCTCAGAACTGCTCCTGCAGCTGACGTACGGCATCCTGTACCACGGTTTCATCGACGCCATCGACGATTGTGACCTCGCCAATTTTCTTGCCCAATATGAGGCGAAGTTGGCCGGCGATCCGCTTCTTGTCGGTACGGGTGCGCTCGACGATGAGGTCGGCAGAAACCTCACCAATTCCGTCGGGGATTCCGAGCCGTTGCAGCAGCGCGTCCTGTCGCTGCCGCTCCGAGCGGCTCCAAGTGTCAAGCCGCTCCCCAATGATCCCCGCCACCATCATGCCAAGAATAACCGCTTCGCCATGGCGATAGCGCTTGTATCCGGTAGCCACCTCAATGGCGTGACCCACAGTATGGCCGTAGTTGAGGATTGCACGCAGCCCCGCCTCTTCTTCATCTTCTGAGACTATAGAGACCTTGATCCCGACGTTGCGCGCGATTAGCCAGTTCAGACAGTCGGCGTCGACCTCCATATCCACCACCGCCTCCAAATTCTCTTCGAGGAACCGAAAGAGCTCCTCGTCGCGAATGATGCCGTGCTTGACGACCTCGGCCATGCCCGCCACTCGCTCGGCCCGTGGCAGAGTGCGCAACGTATCCGTGTCGGCGAGAACGAGCCGTGGCTGGTGAAAAGCGCCCACCATGTTCTTGCCCTGGGGATGATCAACGGCGGTCTTACCGCCGATGCTGGCGTCAACCTGGGCAACGATCGTCGTAGGCACCTGGACGAAGTCGATGCCACGCAGGTAGGTCGCTGCTACGAAGCCGGCGAGATCGCCGACGACGCCCCCACCCAAAGCGACGACCCAGGAGCTGCGATCCATCTCGGCTGCGATGAGCTGGCCGAGGACATCACCAGCGGCGGTGAGGGTCTTGCCCGCCTCGCCCCCTTCCAACTCGACGAGCACAACCTGAAACCCGGCAGATTCCAGACTCGCCACGACGGGATCCAACCAGCGTTGGTTGAGAGCAGCATCGGCAATGATCGCCGCCCGCCTGCCCATGCCGAGGTTCCTGCACTCTGCGCCAAGGCGATCGAGGATGCCGTGGCCCACGATAACGTTGTAGGAGCGCCCGTCATCCAGGGGCAGATGCACGCGCTCCATCAGCGACTCGACTCGTTGGCGAGGTAATCGACGAGTTCGTCGACCAAGCGCTCCGGCGAGTGTTCCTCGCTGCTTTGCAGGGTGAAGTCAGCTGTGGCGTAATAAGGTGCGCGCTCCTGCAGCATGGCGGTGATCTTCTCGCGCTTCTGCTCCTCGTTGAGACCGTCCATCAACGGTCGGGTATTCTTACGACTAACGCGCTCCAGAATGGTGTCGACGCCCGCCTCGAGGCAAACCAGCACGCCGCCAGCGTCGCGAATGATCCTGCGGTTTGCGGGAATGGTAACGGCGCCGCCGCCGAGGGCGACGACGATCCCGGTGCACTGCGACGCCTCGAGCACACACGTCGCCTCGAGCTCACGGAATCGGTTCTCCCCGTCCTCTGCGAAGATCTCAGGGATCGCCTTGCCGGCACAGGCAACGATCATGTCATCGGTGTCGACAAAGGTGCGCTGTAGTCGCGACGCCAGCATCCGCCCCACCTTGCTCTTGCCCGTGGCCATGAAGCCAGTCAGAAATATCGGACCGACTCCCGGCAGATCGTCCCCGCCCCTCAAGCCGACTCCGCGGGTGACTGTCCCTTACGGCGGCTGCGCTTTTCTTGATAGCATTCCTCGCAGTTCCACATGACCGGCTTGTTGAGGGCAATGTAGTCGTCGTCGACGACATCGCGACGAAGCTGCTGGACCTCCTGGCCGCAGGTATCGCAGATCAGCTGTTTGGCCATGGCGCTTACATCTCCTCGGGGACCTGCAGACCAAGCAAGTCCAAGCCAGAGCGCAGCACGCTGCGGATCGCGTCCACCAGCCGAATCCGCGCTGCAACGAGCCCTTCGTCATCGCCGGCAAGTACCGGCACTTCGTTATAGAACCTGTTTGCCAGGGTCGCCAGCTCCAACAGAAAGGAGGCAATTTGTGACGGCTCGATCTCGTCTGCCGCAGCGGCGACCACATCCGGGAAGGCCGCCAGCTGGCGCGCTACGCGCATCTCCTTGTCGGAATCGAGGCGGCCGACGTCAACTCCGAGATCGACTGGCTTTCCGTGGCGCCGCAGTATGCTACAGAACCGAGCATGGGTGTACTGCAGGTAAGGCCCGGTCTCGCCCTCAAAAGTGAGCACCTCCTCGAGCGAGAAGCTGATATCCCGAGTGCGCCGGTTGTTAATATCGGCGAACACCACGGCCCCGATGCCGACCTGCTTGGCCACTTGATCCGAGTTGACCAGCTCTGGATTCTTCTCGGCAATAATCTCACGCGTCAGTTCGATGGCTTGATCGAGCACTTCTTCGAGGATTACGATGGTCCCCCGACGCGTCGACATCGCCTGACCCTTGAAAGACATGAGCCCGAAGGGGGCGTGCACGCAGTTGTCGACCCAGTCAACTCCGGCCTTTTCCATCGCCTGGAAGACCTGGCGGAAGTGCAGCTCTTGACGGGCATCGACGACGTAAATCATCTTGCCAAAGTTATAGCTTTTGTGTCGGTAGAGGAGCGCTGCAATGTCGCGACTGTGGTAAGTGCTGGTGCGATTGGAGGTGCGTAGCATGCATGGCGCGACCTCTTCGTCGTCGTCGCCTTCGAGGCGGACGATAAGGGCACCTTCGCTTTCCTCGGCTAGGCCCTTGGACTCGAAGAGGTCGACGACCTTGTCGAGATCGTCGGCGAACTCACTCTCGCCTCGATATTCGTCGAAGCTCACCCCCAGGATTCCGTAGATCCGCTCGGCTTCCTTGCGGCCCTCCGACACGAAGAATTGCCAGAGCTCGACCATCTCGGCGTCGGCGTTGGCGAGGCGACGCAAACGTGAGCGCGCCTCCTCGCGAAGCTCCGGGTTCTCGCGTTCCTCTTCGGTGAAGCGTACGTACAACTTCAGCAACTCTGGAACCGGGTTGGCCTTCACCTTCTCGGGATCACCCCACAGTTGATAGGCCGCCAGCAGCTGACCAAAGTTAGCGCCGTAGTCGCCGTAGTGGTTGATGCCCACACACTTCCAGTCGAGGAAATCGTGGATCCGGTAGATGGCGTGACCAATGGCGGTGGAACGCAGGTGGGCAATAGAGAACGGCTTGGCCAGATTGGGAGACGAGAAATCGATGACCACCGTCTTGCCCTCGCCCTGTCCGCGCGAGCCATAGCGGTCGCCTCGCTCCGCAATTACGTCGAGGGTGTGCTGGACGAAAGAAGGCCGATGCAAGCGGAAGTTGACGTAGGGGCCCGTCACCACCACTTCAGCAACCTGGTCGCCGGCTTCCATCACGGGCTGCAGGCGTTCGCCGATTTCGGCAGCGATCTCCACGGGACTCTTGTGCAGTTGCTTGGCCAGGGTGAAACAGGGCAGGGCGTAATCGCCCAACTTGTCGTCGGGCGGAATGGCAATGAGCTCCCGCACTACGCCCTCGTCGAGCTCTGCGGCCTGAGCGGTAGAGCTGACGATGGTGTCGAGAAAAGGATTCAATTCGAGCTCGCTATGTTCTCTAGAGTCTCTCTCATGATGGCTACGGGAGCTTTGGTACCTGTCCAGATCTCGAAAGACCGCGCACCTTGATGAGCTAGCATCCCAAGGCCATCCACGGTCCGGGCGCCGGCCTTCTGCGCCTGCTGCAGCAGGCGGGTGTGCAGGGGTCTGTAGACGATGTCGACCACCACCAGATCGTTGTGCAGTACGCTGTCATCGGCCAGCGGCGACACCTCGGCATCCGGACTCATGCCCACCGACGTCGAGTTGATCAGAAGTCTGGCGCCGTCGATCGCCAGGTCCTGAGGTGAGCAGACACGAGTGCGCCCGGAGGTGTCAAGCTCACCAGCCAGGGCCTCCGCCCGGGCCACCGTGCGATTGACTAGCACGACATCCTTCACTTCCTCGGCCTGCAGCAGCGCGTATAAAATCGCCCGCGCCGCGCCCCCGGCTCCCAGCAGCACCACCTGCTCAGGTAGATGCTGGAGCCCACCGTCCTCGCGCAGGCTGGCGGTGATCCCGTAAGCATCGGTGTTGTGGCCGATCAGCCGCCCTTCCGGAGTGCGTTCAATGGTGTTCACCGCGCCGATCGTTGCTGCTTCGGGACTGATTTCGTCGAGGTGCTCCATCACCGCCTGCTTGTACGGTACCGTAACGTTGAGTCCACGGATCTGCAGAGCCCTCATGGCTTCCGTCACCTCGGGGACGCGTTTCGGCAACACATGGAAGGCGACGTATACGAAGTTCAAACCGGTCGCCGTCAGCGCCGCGTTGTGCATTGCCGGGGAGGCAGAGTGCTGAACGGGATCGCCGATCACTCCGAGGATCCCAGTAGAGCCGGAAATCAACCCAGAGTATCCTCCGCGAACTGATCGGCGATCTCGAGGGCTTCACTCCAAGTGACGCCGTACAGCAACTTGATCAGCACCACGCCCCCGCCAACCAGCACGGTTGCCATGGCAAACAGCCGGACCAGTACCTGCATCTCCTACTCCTTCTCACGCTCGGTCGTGTTGTCCGCTGACAGGAGATCCATCAGCCGGTGATTTGAGTCAGTACGTCAAAGTACCCAGGGAAGGTTAGTTCAGCCGCGTCGGGTCCGAGAAGCTCAGTCTCCCCGTGGGCGAGTAGACCCAGCACGGCGAAGGCCTGAGCCACGTGTGCGTTGTTGCGACAGTCCAGGGTCGCTCCCTTCAGGGGACGACCGCCCTCGATGACGATCCCCTCTGGATACTCACCGACCTTGGCCTCCAGACTGCGTAGCGAAGCAACCAGATGCGAGAGCAGATCGAATTCTCCCTCGCGCAACGACTCGACGTCGCGAATGATGAACTCGCCGTGGGTCTGCGTCGCTAGCACCGCCAGCAAGGGCGTCTGGGCCAGCAGCTTGACAGCACGTTGCTCGGCGACCCGCGTCGGCTTGAGATTGACTGTGCCCTTGACTTGAACGGAGGTGGTACCATCACTCTGATCCTCAAGATCGAGCCCGGCGCCAGCCTGCCGCAGCAGATCGAGCATCACGCGATTGTCACTGCGCACGGAAAGCCGGGTGACGCTGAGATCCGATCTCGGTAGGCAGACCGCGGCCACTATCAAGGGCAGAGCTAACAGCACATCACCGGGCAGATCGACATCGGTGGCGAGCAGCTCGCCGCCGGAGGGCAGGGTCACGTTACGTACGGCGGGATCTTCCTTGCGACTGACGTCCGGAGTAATTCCCCTCTGTCGCAGGGGGGCGTCAGCTCGCTCTCGCGCCGTAGATCTCTCTCGCACCGTGGTCATCCCGTCGCCGAAGAGGCCCGCCAGCAACAGGGCCTGACGGACTCCGATAGCCAGGTCTTTCTCTGGGTGATCCGCGGAGACCGGCGATGAGTTCATGCCTTCGAACTGCAGCCGGCCCGGGGCGAGCTCCGTGGCGACCGCCCCGGTACGTGCCAGCAACTGGACCAGATCCTTACACGACGCCTCCGCCACCCAGAGCTCGCAAGGAAATGACTGCTGGGACAGCAGTGCCGTAACCAGTTGGGCAGAATAGGGATAGGCGCTCATGTCCAGCGCTTCGGCAGGCGCCTGCAGCCCCCGCAACCCCTTCCCCTTCACTATCGCGCCGGCTCCCTCCCGATCGACATCAACGCCGAGCTGGCGCAGCATGGTGAGAACCGCCTCGGCGCCGGGTGGCACCCCGTCGACACGGCTGTCGCCGGCGGCGATCGCCGCCAGCCAGAGAGCAGCGGCAGCTTCATCGGCGTCGGCGGGAACCCGAACCTGGCCCTTAAGTTTGCGGACACGCGCTAACTTGCGGGTCTCCGAGACCCCTTCCACAACGGCATCGGGTACGACAGTTTCCATCAGGTCCGTCTCAAGGTCGTCTCGCCCGGTGGCCAAGGTCGTTCAGGATCGCCAGGGCACGCTCAGCTGCCTCTTCATGGTCGAATCCGAGTCGGAGAGTGCCCCCCTCTCCCTCTCTCACCTTCATCACTTCGATGTCGTTGATGTTCACCTCCAGTGCGGCGAGCGCGCCGGCGATTTCGGCAATCACACCCGGCCGGTCTTCGGCGACGACGAGGATCTCCGAGAGCTTGTGAATGAAGCCCTTGGCATCTCTCGGGATGGTATCGCGAACTCGGTTGGCAAAATCGAAGTCCTGCTCCAGTACCTCGCTGCCTACATTGCCCCCCACGACCCTCAAGGTTGCCACAAACTGCGCGATCATCGCCTCGATACGGTCACTGTTGGTCGCGCAGATGTCACGCCACATCGGGAAGGAACTGGAGGCGATGCGTGTGAGGTCGCGAAAGCCGCCAGCGGCGAGACTGAGAAAGTGCCCGTCGCCAGCCTGCTCGTCCATGCGTCCCACCATTTCCACCAGCGATGTTGCCATGAGCTGAGGTAGATGGCTGATGGCGGCAACCACGGTGTCGTGCTCATCGGCGGACAACTCCATTACGCGGGCCCCTATACCTCGCAGCAGTTCGCGCAGCGCCTGATGGTGCTCCTGTGGGGCCTTGTCGTCGGGTACCAGGATGTGGATCGCGTTCTGAAACAGAAACGGATCCGCGGCGTTGACCCCGGATTTTTCTGACCCGGCCATCGGGTGGCCCCCGATGAAGAACGCATCGTCGCGACCCACATCGGCAGCAGTTTCCACGATCCGCCGCTTCGTGCTACCCACATCCGTCACTAAGGTGCCAGGATCGACTGTTTCCAGCACTCTCGGCAGATAGTCGAGGATGTGCTGGATCGGCGTGCACATGACTACGAGATCGGCGCCAGGCAGGGCCTCCTCAATCTGCTCGTAGGTATAGCCCGATTCGATCGCTCCTAGCTCCACGGCCGTCGCCACGGTCTTCTCCCGGCTGACGCCGACGATACGACCGGAGTATCCGGCACGGCGCAGCGCCAGACCCATGGAACCACCGATCAGGCCCACTCCGATGATGACGACGTGCTGAAAGAACTCCATAGCTCCTTGAAGGGTGCGCCTGATGTCGCTAGCCGCGCTCCTCCAGCTGAATGGCTTCTTCGATCACCCGGGTAAAAAGATCCTCGATGGCTTGATCGCTCAGTGGCCCAGAGTTGTACGCCCTGAGCCGACTCAGCAATGCCTGCTCACGCCGCTCGTCCCGGACCGGCTGACCGCTCTGCCTCTTGATCTTCCCAATCTGCGCGGCGTAGCCCAATCGGCGATTGAGCAGATCAATAAGAAGTTCGTCTACGGCGTCGATTCGAGCTCGCCAGTCAGTGATGTCCATCGGGAATGTCTCTCTCTTTCAGTGGCTACTGCAGGCCCATAGCCCGTCTTACGCGAGACATGGTTTCGTCGACGGTAGGGCGCACACGCTCCACTCCAGAGGTAAGTACTCCATCTATATAGCCAGGATCTGCGGTGATCTCTGCATAGCGGGTGCGGATGGGATCGAAGGCGGCGATCACTACCTCGGCCACTTCCTTCTTGAGATCCCCGTAGCCCTTCCCTTCGAAGTGGGCCGTTATGGCCTCTTCCGACTCGCCCGTCAACGATTGATAGATGGTGAGCAGGTTGAAGAGTCCCGCTCGCTCCTTGTCAAAGACGATGTCGCGTTGCGAGTCGGTCACAGCGCGACCAAGCTTCTTGCGAATTGCCGCTGGTTCGTCGAGCAGTTCAATGGCGTGGTACTGCCCCTCCTCCGACTTCGACATCTTCTTGCCGGGGTCGTCCAGCCCCATCACCCGCGCACCCACCGCGCGGATGACCGGCTCGGGCACCACGAATACCTCCCCATACAGATTGTTGAAGCGCTGGGCGAGGTCGCGTGCGAGCTCGACATGCTGCTTTTGGTCGTCTCCCACCGGCACGATGTGCGCCTGATAGAGGAGAATATCTGCCGCCATGAGAGTGGGATACGTGAGAAGACCGGCGCTGATTCTCTCTCGCTGACCTTCTGACTTCTCCTTGAACTGTGTCATCCGCTGCAGCCACCCGATCGGAGTAGTGCAGGTCAGCAGCCAGGCCAGCTCGGTATGCTCGGGAATATGCGACTGCACGAACAGCACCACCTTGGAGGGATCGAGCCCGCAGGCGAGCAACACCGCCACCAGGTCACGGACGTTATTGCGCAGCTCGGCGGGATCGTAAGAGACGGTGATCGCGTGCTGATTGACGACGCAGTAGATGTGCTTGTGTCCACTCTCCTGCTCCTGCACCCAATGGCGGATAGCGCCCAAGAAGTTACCGATGTGTGGGACACCGGTAGGTTGTATGCCGGAGAAGGCTCGCTTGCTCTCACTCATCTTGCTGACCCTCACCCCGTCCCGTCAGCTCGCGTACTTTGGCGCCCACATCCTCTTCGCGCATGATCGCTTCCCCCACCAGCACGGCCGCCACCTGTGCCGCTTGCAGGGCTTCTACGTCGGATCGCGTGTTGACCCCGCTCTCACTGACCAGAGTTGTGTCGGGAGGCACGAACTGACTGAGCTCGAAGGTTGTCTCCAGGCGTGTCTCGAACGTGTGCAGATCCCGGTTGTTGATGCCGACAAGGGCGGCCTGCGCCGACAGCGCCCGTTCCAATTCCTCCCGGGTGTGGACTTCGACGAGAACGGAGAGACCGAGCTCAGTACCGATGCCGAGGAAGTCCTCCAGTTGGCCACCATCCATGAGGGCGACAATGAGCAGTATGGCGTCCGCTCCAATGACGCGGGCCTCGTGGATCTGGTAAGGATCGACCGTGAAATCTTTGCGCAGCACGGGGATAGAACCAGCGGCGCGCGCGGACTGGAGGTGGGCATTGCAGCCCTGAAAGTACGCCTCATCGGTGAGCACGGAAAGCGCCGAAGCCCCGTTGGCGGCGTACTCCGAGGCCAGCATCTCGGGATCGAAGTCCTCTCGGATTATCCCCTTGGAAGGCGACGCCTTCTTGACCTCGGCAATGAGGGCTACACCCTCTTCGGCGAGTGCACCGGCAAAGTCCTGGGTAGGAGGACAGTCTCGAACTTCAGCAACCACCTCAACCAGCGGTTTCTCAGCCTGTCGGCGAGTGACGAATTCGCGCTTGTAGTGGGCGATTTCTTCAAGGATATCCATCATCAATTGCTGATTTCCACGAGCTTGTCGAGAACGCCTGCGGCCTTTCCGGAAGCGATGGATTCGCGGGCAATCGCAACGCCGTCCTCCATGGTCTCGCTGAGCCCGCCGGCGGTAATCGCCGCCGCTGCGTTGAGCACGACGACGTCGGTGGGCGCCCCCATCTCGCCATCGAGGATGCGCCGCAGGATGTCCGCATTGTGCCCTGCATCCCCACCGTGCAGGGCATCGGAGGCGACGGTGTCCATGCCGAACTGACCTGGTTCGACGGTGTAACTGTTGACCTCACCATTCTTGAGCTCGGCCACCCTGGTGGACCCGGTTAGGGTGATCTCGTCTAGACCGTCTTCACCGTGGACGACGAAAGCTTGCTCCGAGCCCAGCGTGGCCAGCACATGGGCCATCTTGTCGGTGAGATCAGCAGCGAAGACACCGATCAGCTGGCGCTTGGCGCCGGCGGGATTCGTCAACGGTCCGAGAATGTTGAACACCGTGCGCGTCCCCAGCTCTTTGCGCGGGCCGATGGCGTGCTTCATGGCGCCGTGCAGGGCCGGGGCGAAGAGAAATCCGATGCCTGCCTCGTCGAGACAGCGACCCACCTGTTCGGGACTGGCTTCCACATTCACGCCTAGCTCGGCCAACACGTCCGCTGAGCCGCACTGGCTCGACATAGCGCGATTGCCATGCTTGGCTACGGTGATACCCGCCGCGGCGGCGACGAAGGCCACTGTGGTGGAGATGTTGAACGTACCGGAATCGTCCCCACCAGTACCGCAGGTGTCGAGCAGGGGCGGGGTGCCGCCGGTGATCCGCGTCGCCTTGTCGCGCATGACCTGGGCGCAGCCGGCGATCTCGTCGACACTCTCTCCCTTGGCACGGAGGGCGATGAGAAACCCACCGATCTGGGCGTCTGTCGCCTCACCACTCATGATCTGGTTCATCACTCCGTGGGCGGTCTCGCGGTCTATATCGTCGCCTGCGAGCAGGGTCTGTATGGCACTGGTAATCATGTCTGTCACCTTCTCCGTTAAGGCCGACCGTCAGGACTCGATGAAGTTCTTTAACAGATTCTTTCCCTCTCCGGTGAGAATAGACTCGGGGTGAAACTGCACCCCATCCAGTGCAAACTCGCGATGGCGCATTCCCATGACGACGCCGTCTTCGGTCTCCGCTGACACCTCGAGACAGTCCGGAAGGGTCTCGCGCTCGACGATCAGTGAGTGGTAACGGGTCGCCGTGAAGGGATTCGGCAAGCCGGTGAACAACCCCTTGCCGTCATGGTGAATCTCCGAGGTCTTGCCGTGCATGATGTAGTGGGCCCGCTTGACAATGCCTCCGAAAGACTGGCCGATGGTCTGGTGACCGAGGCAGACACCCAGAAGCGGGATCTCACCGGCGAACCGCTCCACCGTCTGCAGAGAGATACCCGCCTCGTTGGGTGTGCACGGACCCGGACTGATGACGATTCGATCCGGAGCCAGACTCGCGATTTCGTCAGGAGTAATGCAGTCGTTGCGGTGCACGGTGAGCGACGACGCCCCTAGCTCGCCGAGGTACTGCACAAGATTGTAAGTGAAGGAGTCGTAGTTATCGAGGATGAAAATCACCGTGCCCCCTCCTCTGCTGTTGCCGGCTCGACGTCAAGGAAGGAAATCTGCTCGCCTTCGCGCAGACCGCTGATCTTGTCCCGGCTCTCTACCACGCTACCGCGCTCCGCCATCTCCACGGCGCGCAGCAGGGCCATCGCCTTGTTCACCGTTTCCTGGAACTCGGCGTCGGGATCGGAGTCGGCTACGATCCCACCGCCCGCCTGGATGTAAGCGGTGGAGTCTTTCACCACCATGGTTCGAATGGCGATGCAGGTGTCGAGGTTTCCCGAGAAGTCGAGATAGCCGATGGCGCCGCCGTAAACACCGCGACGAGTCGTCTCTAGCTCGTCGATGATCTCCATGGCGCGGACTTTCGGTGCCCCCGACAGTGTTCCCGCAGGGTAGCAGGCGAACAGGGCGTCGATGGCGTCCATACCTGCGTCGAGCTCGCCGCGCACGTTGGAGACGATGTGCATGAGGTGAGAATAGCGCTCTACCTCCATCATCTCCGTCACTCGTACAGTATTGTAGGTGGAGACCCGACCCACGTCGTTGCGGCCAAGATCCACGAGCATGATATGCTCGGCCCGGTCCTTCTCGTCGGCGAGCAGCTCGCGCTCCAGGCGCTGATCTTCCTTCTCGTCGCGGCCGCGGGCTCGGGTCCCCGCGATCGGTCGAACCTCGATGGTTCCATCCTCGACACGTACCAAGATCTCGGGCGAGGCGCCCAGAATCTCGAATCCGGCCATGTGGATGTGAAACATGTACGGCGACGGATTGATGGTTCGCAGAACCCGGTAGATAGAGAACGGGTCGACTCCGATGTCCACTTGGAAGCGCTGCGAGAACACGACCTGGAAGATGTCACCCGCACGGATGTACTCGAGACAGCGTTCCACGGCGCTGACGTAGCGCTCTCGGCTGATGTTGGAACGCACCTCTTGCATACGTCCCCCGCCCCGTATGGCCACGTCCGGTGTGGGACGGCAGAGTAGTTCTTCAAGCTCGGCGATACACCGTGCCGCCTCCTCGTAGGCCTTTGCCTCACCGAGCTCGTCCACGTGGGCATTGGAGATTAGGAGCGTCGTGTGCCGCAGATTGTCGAAGGCAACCACCGTGTCGAACAGCGCGAAGACCATCTCGTCGAGATCGAGGTCGTCCTCCCCGGTGTCGGGGATTTCCTCGGCAAGACGGATCCCGTCGTAGCTGAGGTAACCCACAGCACCCCCGGTAAAGCGCGGCAGGCCGTCGATGTGGACGCCTTGGTAGCGCTGCATGAGCTGACGCAGTCCGTCGCGGGGATCGCCCTCGGATTTACTGACCTTCCCAGTTGAGAGGTCCTGCACCTCGTAGTGGTGGCCCCGCGAGCGAAACACGGCGCTGGGCCGAATCCCTAGGAAGGAATAGCGAGCGGCGCGCTCGCCGCCCTCCACACTTTCGAAGAGGAAACTGTATTCGCTCTCTGCCCGCACCTTGAGATAAGCAGACACCGGCGTCTCGGTGTCGGAGAGAATTTCGCGGAAAACGGGGATCGTATTGCCTCGGGCAGCGTGCTCGGAGAACTCGGCAACCGACGGCCGGAGCCCCAGGTGGGTTGATCTCGTGGCTTGTTTCATCGATCGCTCTCTGTGTCGTCGCTGCCTGCGCGAATGGTTGACGATACACGAGTGAAAAAAATAAAAAAACCGCCGACGCTCTCATTCGCGTCCGCGGCAGTTTTCGAAGAATCTCAATATTTTGTGCTCAGTCAGTCGCGGACGCACCCATGCCCTGTCCCATAGGACCAAAAGCGACGCCACCAAGCGTTGGAGTGATCTGCCACGGGAGCCATGGCGTTCAGTCTACGGGGCGCCAACGTCGTTGTCAAGAAAGCAGCTTGATCCCCGCGACCAGCAGTACGCCGTAGACAACGCGGTTGAACCAGAGATCATCGAAGCGGCGGTTCAGGTAGACACCGCTGCGCACCCCGATCCAAGTCAGAGGGGCGAGCACGGCTACCGCAGATATGTTGCCCCAGTGGTAGAGACCGAGGGCGATGTAGGGACCGACTTTGAGCAGGTTAATGCCGGCGAAGACGATCACCGTGGTGCCGACGAAGAGGTCACGGGGCAACCGCTGCGGTAGAAGATGCATGGAAACGGGGGCGCCCCCGGCGTGAGCCAGGGTCGACGCAAAGCCTGACAGCCAACCCATGAACAGCCCGGCGGCGACCCCAGGACGCCGACCTTCCAGGGTGCCCTGAATGCTCCCGCGCACAACCTGGTAGATGACGAAGAGCACCGCGATGGCGCCGAGGCCACGACGCATGATTACGTCGTTCTCGATGAAGCGCTCGAAGAACGCCCAGCCCAACAGGATGCCGACCGCGGCACCGGCCAGCAACTGCACGGTGTTGCGACGATCGAAGCGGTCTCGGTAGTGGAGAACGGAGAACCCGTCACTGAAGATGAGCAACGGTAGCATGATGGCGACGGCCTCTTCGACGGAAACTGTGAGGGCTAGTAGGGGCGTGCCCACGATACCTGCTCCCCCGCCGAAACCGGCCTTTGCGATGCCGACGAAGACCACGGCGAAGGCGGCGGCGGCCCAAAACCCGGCGCTGTAGCTGCTCAGCTCCATGCACAAAAAAACCCGGACTCTCGAGGAGCCCGGGCCACGCTCTCGGAGAGTCGGGCCTTAGTGATCTTCTTCGGCGCCCACCTGCACGGTCTCGATATCGAGATCCTCGCGCAAGGCGATGCGGTCCACCATGCCGTCGGCGATCCACATCACCCGCTCAGAGACGCTCAGCATCTTGTGATCGTGGGTGGCGGAGATCACGGTGACACCGGAATCCTGATTCATGGCGTGCAGCAACTCGATGATCTCGGTGCCAGTGCGCAGGTCGAGGTTACCCGTAGGCTCATCGGCCAAAACCACCGCCGGGTCGTTAGCCAATGCACGCGCGACAGCGACGCGCTGCTGCTGGCCGCCCGAGAGCTCGAAAGGCTTGTGCGAGTGGCGTTCGCCGAGGCCCACCTTCTTCAGTAGGTCCATGCCCTTGTCGCGGGACTCGTCGCTGGTCAGACCCGCGAAGACCATGGGGAGGGTGACGTTTTCCAGGGCCGTCATCACCGGAATGAGATTGAAGGACTGGAAGATGTAGCCAATTTTTCGACAACGCAGCCAGGCCAGTTCGTAGGCGTCGAGCTGGGCAACGTCGACCTCGTCGATGTAGACCTTGCCCTCGGAGGGCTTGTCGAGGCCCCCAACCATGTTGAAGAACGTGCTCTTCCCCGATCCCGAGGGGCCCATGATGGAGAGATATTCGCCGGAGTAGATCTCGGCGTCGACGCCGCGTAAAGCATGCACCTCGGTGGTACCCATTTTGTAGGTCTTCTTCACCCCTTGCGTGCGCACCACCGTGCGCCGCTCTTCTACAGCCCCTCTCGGGCCCGTCGTCGTCGTTGATGTCGATTCGCTCATCAAAATCGTCTCAAGTGTCGGAACGCATCGCTTCCACCGGCTCCATCTTCGCCGCCTTGTAGGCGGGGAGCATGGCGCCGACCAGCGACAGCAGGGTTCCGGCTACGCACGCCGCTAGGGCAGATTCAAGCACGCCGGTGACGGGGAAGTAGGTAAAGACAAACATGTCGTAGTCGATGAGGGCTAGTAGCAGGGTCATGAGCAGACCGACAAAGATTCCGACAACGGTTCCGGCCGTACCTTGGAAGGTGGATTCCAGCAGAAACAGCTTGATAATGAAGGAATCCAGGGCGCCCAAGCACTTCATGGTACCGATCTCGCGAAAACGCTCGGTCACCGACATGAGCATGGCATTGGCGATGCCGACGACGCAGACCAGCAAGGACAGACTGATCAACCACGCCTGCTTGGAAGCCTCCTCCGCCATCCGCGCCCGTGCCTCTTCAGAGGCCCCTTCCGCGTTGGTGGTCATTGTTTCGATACCGTTCTTTTGCAACAGCAGGTTGATCTCGCTCTTATTCGCCGTGCGCAGACTGTCGATGATTTCGTTGTTGCTCCACACCGACATCAGAAAAGCGATGGCGAGAATGATGCCGCTGGTGGTGATCAGGGATCGCCCGAAACGGATCTTGAGGCTCCTTACACTGATCTCCAAGGCTTTGCTAAGGGGTAGGACGATCTCGCGCCCACCCGCCAGTCTTGTCGCTTGTTCGGTCATCTTCTTTGCGCGTCCCGCGATCGGGTCTTGATCCCGACCCCCGGGATCGACCTATCAATGTAGCAGTCGGCAGGTCCGGTGGGCAAGCTAACTTAGCGGCTCACCTTGACGTCGATCAGAGGCAGATTCTCCACAGATGCCGGAGCGTGGCTCGGCAGGTCCACCAGAGAAGGGGAGATCATTCGCAGCCGCAGCTGGCGCAGGGCACGTCCACTGCCGCGCACTGCCCCTAATACGTCGGCGATACTCTCAGACGAAAACACCACCTCATCGATGTCGTACTTATTGACGAGGCTGGTCAGTTCACCGACCAGACCGACTACCCGGGAACCGGCGATCTCCTGACCCCTCTCCTCGCCGTGCCAACTCACTATGCCCACAAGCTGACGGTCTAGTTCCCCCCACCCCAACAGGCGCTGGACGAAGTGACGACTCAGCTCGTCGGTCCCCAGCACGAGGAGGCGGCTGCGAATGAGACGTCGTCCGCTGGTCGAATGGGTCAGTCGTCGCACGCCCAGTCGCCAACCGGCGATTAGCAGAGTGTTGCAAGCCCAAGCAGCGGCGGCGGCGAGGCGGGAGAAGTTGTAGTCCTTAAAGAAGAACACCGTCGTCACTACGGCGGCGAAGCCCACGGTGACGGCGAGCGCTGCCCAGCCTACCGAGTAGCGGCGGCGGTCGTAGAGCCCGAGCAATCGGAAGGTGAGCAGCCAGATACCGATAGCCACACCGTAGACCAGTCCCCACTGTACCTCCGTGTACGGGGGCGGAGTGAGCCAGCGAGTTGGGTTCACATCGAGGCCAAACGCTTGCGATGACACCTCTACCTGGCGGATTAGCGGCACTATGGACGGATGGTAACGCATGGCGACGCCCAGCCAGAGGCTCGCGAATACGAGGACTCCGTCGAGCAGAGGCAAAGCGAGCATGCGTGCAAGGGGACCAATGAAGGAGTAAATCCCGTAGATCAGGATCCCTATATGCAGAAAGGCCACCGGAAAGAAGCGGTAGCGATTGCGCATGTGTTTCTGCACGAAGATTGCCATGGCTTCGTTCTTGCGGAACTGAATGCGCACGCTTTCCGCCCGCCCGCTCTCCCCACGAAAGTGGATTATCTCGGTGTCGGGGATGTAGCGAATTCGCCAACCCGCTTCCTTCATACGGAAGCACCAGTCGAGGTCTTCCCCGTACATGAAGTAGTCGTCATCGAGCCCTCCGACCTCCTGCAGAACCTGCCGGCGTACCAGCATGCATGACCCCGACAAGGCGTCCACGTCGGCGGGCTCGGCGGGATCGAGAAAGGTCAGGTTGTAGCAACCGAAGCGATGGCTGTGGGGGAAAGCCCGACTTAGCCCGGAGAGCTTGTAGAATGCCGTGGACGGGGCAGGAAAACCGCGCCGCGAGTCGAGTTGGAGGCTACCGTCGGGATTGAGGATCCGGCACCCCACAGCGCCAACATCTTCGTGATCATCGAGATAGCGAGTCAGCGTGCACAGCGTGTCCGTCCGGACCACGGTGTCAGAGTTAAGCAACAGAATGTGGCGTCCTCTCGCCCTCGCTATGGCACGGTTGTTAGCGCCGGCGAAGCCGAGGTTCTGCTCGCTGCGCAACAGTAATGCGTCGGGAAATTCGCTCTCCACCATCTCCGGGCTGCCGTCGGAGGAAGCGTTGTCGACCACGATAACCTGTACGTCGAGGCCTTCTGACGCCTCTTCGACGCTGCGCAGCGCCTGCTCCATCAGCTCTCGGGTGTTGTAGCTGGGCACAACCACGGATAGGTCCGCCGTGGCCGGTCCTTGTGGACCAGGTCCAATCATCGTCCTAGTAGACGGTAGATGCTGAACACTAGAATCTGCTTGAGAAAGAGCGCATGTTCCTGCCAGTTCAGCTTGCTGTCACTGAACTGGCGGTTGCGAAACACGAAAGGCACGGACTGATGCTTCTCGTACGTCCCCTTGATGAGTATCTCCAGCAGGATCTTGTACCCACTCGAGGTCAGGCTCATCTCTCCCAGTACTTCGCGACGCAGGCAGAAATAACCAGAGAGCGGATCTTCTACGCCGGTGAGCACACGAGCCATTCCCACCCCGATAAAGGAGATGAACTTGCGGTGCAGCGCCCACTTCTCGACACGACTAGTTTCGCCAAAACGGCTCCCGATGGTGATGTCGTAGTCGCGTAAACCGCGAATGAGCTGACTGAGGACAACGGGGTCGTGGCTGAGGTCGGCGTCGATGACGCCGAGCAAGGGCCGGTCGGACAGCGCCCATCCTTCCATGACTGCCGATCCTAGCCCCAGCTTGCCAGTGCGATGTACGACCTTGACGGGATACTTCTCGGTGAGGGCATCGGCGGCTTCGCCGGTTCCGTCGGGCGAGTTGTCGTCGACAACGATGAGCTCGAGATCGATGTCGGGCTCGCTGTCGAGCAAGCTGAAGATCTCTTCGGCGAGAAGACCCACGTTTTTCCCTTCATTGTATGTGGGCGTCACCAGAGAAATGTAGAGGGTCTCAGACAACTCAGCCTCGCTACGTCAGGATGCGGAAATTGGACTGGAAGGACTCCTCGGCGGCCATGGAGCACAGGCCTTCGTCCAATGTACGGGCGCTCCAGCCCAGCTTGCTCTTCACACGCTCACTGATCAGCCCCGAGCGCAAAGGACGCGGTGCCGATTGTCCGGCATCGGCGGTGGTGATCGGGTGGATTTGGCGGATATCAAGGCTGAAGCGCCGCGCCACTTGCTGCACCAGTTCCTGACGCGTGCAGAAATCGGCGCCGCCGAAATGGAACAACCCCGTGGCCGCGGCGGCGCACAACTCCACGAGAGCACGGGCGAGATCGTGAACGTACGTGGGATTTCCCCACTGGTCGTTGACGATACGCAGCTCCTCGCCGCGGACCAGCGACTTGAGCGGCCAAGTGACCAGATTGAGACGAGCTCCAGGAATGTGTCCGTACAGCCAGAGAGTGCGCACGACGAGCGCTTCGATGCTAGCGGACAGCACCAGCTCTTCGCTGATCAGTTTGTGTCGGGCATACACAGAGAGCGGATTGGTCGCCGCCGTCTCCGCGTAGGGGCCGGCTTCGCCGTCGAAGACGTAATCCGTCGATAACTGCACGAGACCACACCCCACCTCCTGGCAGGCACTGACCAAGTGGGCGACGAGACCGCAGTTTACCTGCTCGCTGACCCCGGGCTCTCGCTCGCAGCGGTCGACGTCGGTCAAGGCCGCCGTGTGAATCACCCAGTCGGGAGCCTGCGCCCGCAGCAGGGCGAGGGTGGCAACCGGATCCGCGAGGTCGACTTGAACGTAGGGACGGGCCCCCACCGGCTCGTCCCTACGCCCGCAACCGCTGAGCTCAATGCCTCCCTGCCAGGAGCCCCCAAGCAAGGCACGACCGACAAGGCCGTGAGCGCCGGTGACCAACAGTCTCACTGCGATCCACTCCCTCGTTCCAAGAGCAGGGCGATCCGAGCCGCCCACGCATGGGCACGCCCCAGACCGGATTCGAGGCGAGCATCAGCGAGAATGCGCGCAGCTTGCTCTCGATCCTGTTCCATAAGATAGAACTCGGCCGCTAGAGCGTTTCCCCCCGGCAGCAGATCGTCCTCGAAAGTGCGAAGCTCCCTCCAGCCGTTCAGGTCTGGAGAAGGTCCGTCGATGAAGGATCCCGATTCTGACTCGAGATGACGCTCAGTCCATCCTTTCACATCATCAGCGGCATTCCTGAAATCCGCACCTGCGCCGTACTGCGCAAGCGCGGTGAAGGCGAGTGCCACCAGCATCTGATCCACCAGCAGACCTTCCACCGTCGAATCATCAGAAGGGCAGTGCTTCACGGCTCCGTCCGGCTCCACCGCGTGCTCGAGCAGCCATCGGCCTGTGGCAAAAGCCATCTCTCTCGCTGACACCGAGCGGCCCAAGGCAGGGCCTGCCACCAGCAGGGACGGAATCGTCAGAGCGTTACGGTCTGAGCAAGGCACCGGATCGGTCCAAGGGGGTCGACTAGCTTCGAGAATCTGACGGCTAGCAAAGGTCCCCATATCGGGTTGGTACAGCTCCTTGCGGATGTAGTCGATCAACTCCTGGCCGGCGCGCTGGTAGTTGCGGCTCACTCTCGCCTCCCGCCCCAGCACGAGTATGAGACCCGCCTGATCAACGAGATCCTTTTCTCGGCTGGGAGACTGCCAGTCCGGGGTGTGACTGTAGCTGAAGACGCCCCCCTGCTCACGATCCCATACCTGACTTGCTAGAATCCGGTCCAGGGTACGGGTTAGCCAGTGGCCTGCCCGCTCGTCCCCCCCAGCCCGGAGCTCCTGCAGTAGAAGAAGAACGCTGGCTTCTATGTGTTTGGCAGGGCCGCCGAAGCCTGAATAGGTGCTATCGAACCCTGCTGCAAGTTGGTGTCGCACCGCGGCGGGATGGATGGCGACGCGACGTCGGCCAGCGGGCGATATCCGTCGAATCATCTCCGGCCGCTTCTGCAGGTGGTCGTGGTGACGCACCAAGAACTCGCGCACGCGCCGGGCGGGAATGTCGACGGCACGGGCGATCAGGCTTCCATCGGGCCACAGGACCGCCAGGGCGGGACAGCCAGCGAGACCGTACTGGCGCGCCACATCTGGACGATGGAAGGGATCGAATCGCACCGGACGATAGTAGCGAGTGGCCAAGGTAGCGGCCACGTCGTCGGCGAACAGACCGCCGCACCCGGGCGCTGAGGCGTAGAGAAGAACGGCCTGTCTCGAATCCACAGACCCGGTCCCACTGTCCAGCCGGCTGCTCCACTCGGGCTCGGAGGCAAAGGTGCGGGCAGGTTGAGCAGGGTTCTGTTTGACAATGGTGGCCGAATCCGGTGCATCAGGCGATGATGGGCCTGAGCACGCCACCAGCAACATCATCGAAAGCGCGATTCGGATTAGGTGGCTCAGCATAGCTTCGCCAACACAGAAGCTTCATATTCACCCTCTGCCACAACACTCAACATCGGAAGGCGGCGATGGACCCCCTGAAGCGAACCACATTGGGCAGCACGGGGCTCGAAGTGACTCAATTGGGACTGGGATGTGCCGCCCTTGGCGGACTGTACGGAGATATCCCTGACGAGCAGGCCCACGACGTGGTGAGGCGTGCTCTCGACCATGGCCTCAACCTGTTTGACACTGCGCCGCTGTACGGGTCGGGCAAGAGCGAAATTCGCGTCGGAAATATGCTTCGCGAGGTTCCGCGCGAAGAGTTTGTGCTCTGCACCAAGGTCGGACGCGTCCTCGATCCGGTGAGTCCGGACGACGGCGATCGCGGACAAGACATCTACGACAACCCACCCCCCCTCAAACCGATCTTCGACTTCAGCCACGATGGCGTGATGCGCTCCGTGGAGGAGAGCCTGAACCGGCTGGGGCTCGACCACGTCGATGTGCTGCACATCCACGATCCCGACGATCATTGGAAAGATGCGATCTCCGGTGCCTACCCTGCGATTGCGGAGTTGCGATCTCAAGGCGTGATCGCGGGGGTTAGCGCCGGCATGAATCAATCCGAGATGCTAGCGCGCTTCGCTCGCGAAGGCGATTTCGACTGCTTTCTCCTGGCGGGTCGCTACAGTCTGCTCGAGCAAGGCGCTCTGGACGAGCTCTTTCCTCTTTGTGAGCAGAAGAACATCGGAATTCTCGCCGGCGGCACGTACAACAGTGGCATCCTCGCCAAGGGAGCCCAGGCCGGCGCCAAGTATAACTACTCCGACGCTCCGGATGAGATCATCCAAGAGGCACGGCGGCTGGAAAAGATCGCCGAGTGCCACGATGTCAACCTCAAGGCGGCGGCGTCGCAGTTCCCCCTCGCCCACCCGGTGGTAACCGCCATTATCCCCGGCACACGGCAACCAGATCGGGTTACCGAGAACTTCGATCTGCTCAAGGTGGAAATCCCTGGTGAGTTCTGGGCCGACCTTCGCGCCAATGGACTAATTCGTGAGGAGGCGCCAACTCCCGAGTAGACGCTGTCAACGAAAAGACAGCACTACTGTTTGCGGGGTGGGTTGCAGCCATTTCACCTCAAAGCGGTCCTTGTATTCTTCCAAGGCAGGAAACAAGAACTGTCGCGTCGATCTGAAGCCCAACTGCTCATAGACCACATGGCTCACCCCTTTTACTGTGAGATCGGCGATTAGCTCGGCCGACGGCTTGAAGGCGTATACTGTGGTGCGCCGGCCCGATACTACGTGCATCCAGAACGCCTTTCGGCAGGCAACGACAGTCTCCGACGGAGTGTTGGCCCGCAGCCAAAGGCCCGCGTCGAGGTAATTGCGCCATTCGGGAGCGTAATCCCGACGGCTGCTCTCTGCGATGTGCGATAGCTCCCGTAAGTTCCCCGCCAGCACGACAGCTACCGCCGCGATCCCGAACACGGTGGAACGCACGCCCAACCGCTGCGCCGCCCATTCCATCACCGCCTGAATCACCCGTAGCCCGAGGAACAGGGCCACGGGGATAGCGGGCAGAAAGAACCGGTTTCCCGCCCAGGGCCAGAGCATCACCGTACCTGTGGTGAAGACGGTGTAGATGAGCAGCAGCAGATGCTGCTGTCGCCGCCAACACAGGTAGACTGCCGCTCCGGTAATGCCGATGACGACTATCGATCCCAAGTTGAGAAAGTGATCGCCACCGGGGAGCACCGGCCACAGGGCTTCGGCGAGACTGCCCTTCAGATAGTAGTTAAAGTGGTGCTGGATACGGTTCCACAGGCCGGTGGCATCCAGGTAGCCGCGATCCGGGAAATAGGGGTTCACCTGCATCAACTGCCTCAGGTAGAATCCACCGCCGCCGACGGCGTGATTGCGCAGCACCAAGGGTAACATAGCTGCCACAAAAGAACCGCCCAGCAGCAGCGACCGCTGCCAATCGCGCCGAAGCAGCAGCGTCGCCACCGTCGCTCCCACCAGCACGAGGCCGACACTACGCAGATAATAGGAAGCGATAGCCAGAGCGATCCCAGCCCACAGGTAGCGGTTGTCCCGCCAGCCATCCATAGCGATCCCCCTTTCCAGCATCCACAGCGCCGCCAGTGAAGCCATGATGTAGGGCACCTCCGACATCACTTGGTGACCATAGCTAGCTACCAGAGGATTGGTCATCACCAGCAGTGCCGTGGCAACTCCCACGCCGGTCCCCGCCTGCTGGCGCGCCAGTAGATAGCAGAACAAGATCGCGGCAATAAAGGTCACGACCACCAGCACCTTCATGGCGATCCAGTCTGGGGTGCCGCTACCGGGGCCCTCCCAGGCGCCGAAAATCGCCGCTATGGGCGCCAGAAGCAGCGGAAAGCCAAATGGATACTTGGTGGTTGGGCGGGGCTCGGGCAGATGGGTATAGGTCAACCCCTCTCCAGCGGCCATGCTACGGGCCAGAGTGACAAATTCGGTGTTGTCTCCGGAGGGCCCGAGCTTGGGATCAAAGATCCATACGCTCACCACGAGGGCAGCGAATGCGAGCAACGCCGGGATTGCCCAGGGCCGGGCGAATAGCTCCCTCATGCTGGCGCCAGCCTCCGCCTGTGCTGGGCCGGTGAGCGGCTTGGAGCATGGGGATGGCCGGGTTTGCCCACCAACTTCACGCCCGGCCGTGAACGCTCAATCGGCAAAGCGGGATTCCGCGTTGTCCTGGGGTGAGTAGCCGAGTACCCGTCGGGTTCTGGTGAGGTCGAACACCCGTCGGCTGTTGTCGCTGGTAGCATAGGCAACGAAGAAGCTCAGGGGTGTTTCCAGCGCACAGCGCATGACCTGCCCGCAGTCCCGGTGCGACAGCCACATGGCGCGCATGTAATCCTCTGCTCTGGTGCCCTTCTTGGACTCGGGCTGGTCGTCAGGAACGATCCAGCCGATGCGCAGGGCCACGAACTCGAGCCCATGCTGCTCGGAGTAGTACTTACCGAGATTTTCGCCGAACAGCTTGGACACGGCGTACAGCGAGTCAGGATTGGGAGGATCCTCGGTGCGCATCAGAAGTTCACGAGTGGGATCCAGCGTTTCCGGGGTAGTCAGCATCGTGTTACCGTGCTGGGTGTGATTCGTCGATGCGAAGATCAGGCGCCGTACTCCCGCTTGCCGACATTCCTCGGTGACCAGATAAGTGGCTTCGATGTTGTCGGCAAGAACACTCGACCATTCCCCTTCGGGGCTGGGATTGGCGGCGAGGTGGATGACTGCGTCCAGACCATCGAGGCTGCCAGAGACCTCCTCGAGGTCGTCGAAGCGAACAGTTGAAATATCCTCACCACCGGTGCGATCCAAAAGCCGAAACTTGTATTCTCCGTCGAGCTCGCGCTTCAGTACCTGTCCGATGGTGCCGGCGCCACCGGTGATTCCGACCAGTTTCTGTGCCATGGGTTCGTCTTGTAGAAAGTATTTGGATCGAGTTGGGCAATAAACGGCGCCTCTCTGGCGCCGGCAATAAGCGGACGCTACTTTGCCGACCCGCGAAGCGAAACTGGCTTCTAACTGAGGATCTCCCGTGGCGGAACGACCCAACCTCCTATACATGCACTCCGATCAGCACAGCCCCTTCGTCGCCAGCTGCTACGGGGACAACGTCGTCGACACACCAAATCTCGATGCCCTCGCTAAGCGCGGGGTCACTCTCGACGGCTGTTATTGCCCGAGCCCAATCTGCGTGCCATCGCGGATGTCGGCTCTCACGGGTCGCTATCCGTATGAGAACCGAGTGTGGACAAACTCCCACATCCTTGATTCCAGTATTCCCACTCTCGCCCACGCCATGGGCGCCGGCGGTTATCGGCCCGCTCTCATTGGTCGCATGCACGCCGTGGGTCCGGATCAGCTGCACGGCTACGCCGAGCGTCTGGTAGGCGATCACGGGCCCAACCAGGCCGGCGGCCGAGGTGTCGACCACGGCGAGCTGTCAGGAACGGCGGGGCCAGCGCGGGTGAGCCTGACCAAGTCGGGATCGGGGCAGAGCGCTTATCAAGTCCACGACGAGGATGTCGCCGCCTCGGCGGTGGACTGGCTTAATCGCTACGGCGTGCGCCGGCGATCCGGCGTTGAGACCGAGCCATTCTCACTGTCCGTCGGCTTCATGCTTCCCCATCAGCCCTTCGTCGCCCGGCGTCAGGACTATGAGCGTTATCAGGGACGGGTACCGCCACCGCAAAACCCGATGCCGTTCTCCGACGATCTGCACCCCCACATCCGCACCTGGCGCAGCACCACCGGCATCAAGGAGGTGATGGAGGAAGAGGTGATACGGGCCCGTGTCGCTTACTGGGCGCTGGTCTACCGAATGGATGTCCTCATCGGCCAGATCTTCGAAGCACTGCGCCTCAACGACCTCGAGGACAATACCTTCATCATCTACACCTCCGACCACGGCGAGCAGGTGGGTGAACGCGGTCTATGGTGGAAGCAGACCTTCTACGACGAATCGGCGCGAATCCCCGCGATCGTCAGCTGGCCAGGTCATCTGCCAAATGGAGAGCGGTGCCATCGCGTCACCAGCACCTTTGATCTTAACGCTACCATGCTCGACGCCCTGGATTGCCCGGCTCTTCCGTATTCAAGAGGCCGTTCTCTGCTGCCGTTGTTACGCGGGGAAAGCACGGACTGGGGGGACATAGCGTTCTCCGAGTTCTGCCAGGACTCCGCGGGAGCCGGCGGACCCTTCCCCGAAAACGGCATTCAGCAGCGCATGGTTCGCTTTGGCGATTGGAAACTGAACTACTACCACGGGCAGCCCTGCCAGCTGTTCAACCTCTGCGACGATCCGCGCGAGCTCGATGACCGAGCGGACGATCCCGCCTGCCGGGAGATACGCGGCGAACTGCTGGACCGTGTCCTCGACGGCTGGGATCCGGAAGCGGTGATGGCGCAAATGGCCCACCTACGCGAGGACAACAAGATCCTTGCCGCCTGGGGCCGTCACGTGCGACCTGCCGATACCATCCGCTGGGACCTGCGTCCGGACATGGATTATCTGGATTGAGGAGCCACCTCGCATGACCATCGAAGTCTTCGATTATCGCACTGACATCCGCAATATTTTCGTCACGTCCCAGATCCGCTCCCGCTTCCTCACCATGGATCCAGGTGCCACCGCTGATCTGCACAGCCACGATCTCGGACACGAGATCTTCCTGATCCTGCAGGGCACGGCGCGCTTCGAAATCTGCGGGGAGTTCGCCGAACTCAAACCCGGCCAGCTGTGCATCGCGCGCTGCGACGAGCCTCACCAGGTGACGGTGACCTCCGACGAGCCCATGATCATGTACCTGTCGGTGACGCCCCATATCCAACCTACCCACACGGGTCGCGATCCCACGGGCGAGCGGCATCCCACCCGCTTCGCGCCACCCTCTGCCTATGACCTAGAGGAGGACAACCTGTCGTCGATTCAGGAGCTCGTGGATCGCGTGATCCGTGCCTCCCACGAGCTGGAGCAGATCGCAGAGAAAACCGCCGAGGAGCACCGTATCATCGCTTCCCGGTTGGTGCGGGCCATGCAGGACAAGGACCTTGACGAAGCTGATTCCCAGCGCGAAGCCATGTGGTTCGGAATTTATCGGCTCTACGACCAGATCTTCGAGCTCGGGCATCACTGGAATGCCCTGGCTCCGCGGGCCGGTCGCACCGGATAACGAGTGCCGACGCAATCGCCCACACTACTACCCTCGCAATTCTACGTTGCTCCCCCTCGTGCGGGAAGACCCCTTCTGACCATCCGAACATCATCAACTACTCGACGGTATTCGAATCAAATTCTTTCGACTCCGTCTCCATCCGTGCCTTCAAACCGGATTTCACTATCTGTCGCTATCTGCACGCCGCCGGGCGCGCCTTCCTTGGCGCCCTCAGGTGGGCAGGCGCATCGGTTTTGGCATCGGAATGGTGGAGCGGACACCACGTGGATGTTCACCTGCGCCGACGCCGGCCATTTCCGAAAGTTCGATTGCTCGAGGAGAGAACCGATGGATGTTGTGCGGCGGCCATGAGAGCAGCTGAGTAGACATGCTGTTTGCCGACGAGAAGGGAGAAAAGAAATGAGAGTTCGGATGGGCGTCGTCGGCTGCGGTGCGATCGCTCAGGTGCAACACCTGCCGAACTTGGCCGCCCTGTCCGACCGCTATGAGATTTCCACCGTCTGTGACGTGTCAGCATCTCTAGCGCGCAGCGCCGCAGAGGAGTTTGGCGTAGATCACTACTGCACGAGCATGGATGAACTGTTGGGGCGCAACCTCGATGCCGTTCTACTCTGTCAGAACGACCCCAAGACCGAGGTAGCGCTCCAAGTGCTGGACTCGGGGCGCCACCTATTCATCGAAAAGCCGGTCTGCTTCACCGTGGAGGATGCCGATGCCATGGTTGCCGCCGCGAATCGCGCCGGAGTCGTCGCACAGGCAGGGTATATGAAGGTCTTCGACCCGGGGTTCGTGCGCATGGAGTCCGAGGTGGCGCAGATGGGTGATTCGGTCCGGTTCGTGCAGATCAACCACCTGCACACTGATAATCGCCACCATGTGCTGCGCTTCAACTTGCGACAGGCAGACGACCTGCCCGCCGACGCCGGCGAGACCCTGCGACGGCAGCGAGAAGCCGACGTGCGTCGTGCCCTAGGCGAGAACGCCGATGCCAGATCACGCGGCGCCTTCTTCCACCTCGCCGGCAGCATGATCCACGACCTCTACGGCCTGCGCCACCTATTCGGCATGCCAAAGCGGGTGGTATCAACGGAGATTTGGAACAGGGGCTGGGGCTTCACCACCATCCTCGAGTTCGGCGCCGGCCACCGTTGCGCCGCCACCTGGGTGGAGCTGGTGGACATTCGCCATTTCCACGAAACTCTCGAAGTCTACGCCGACGACCACGCTGCCATCCTCTCCTACCCCACAGGGTTCTCCCGCGGCATCCCCAGTCAGGTGGAGATCCGCCGGGTCGATGCAGAGCGTGCAGTAACCGATCGGCCGGTGATCGCTGCCGACAACGTTTTTCTGCGCGAGCTCGAGCACTTCCACGACTGTATTCATGGCCATGCCGAATGTCGCACGCCCCTATCCGAAGCGCGGGACGACGTCGCCCTCATCGTCGATATCGTCCGGCGCTACTTGGAGGGATAGTTCTTCGAGATTCTTCAGCTCCGGAAAAAGACGGATTCGGCTGTGCCCTGCAGTAGTTGTTGTCGGTCAGCGTCGCCGAGGAAATCGAGGCCTTCCCGTATGAGAGCAATGCTAGCAGCATAGGAGTGCTCGTTCAGCAGCTGGTAGGGTGCGTCGCTGGCCCACATGCAGCGATCTGGTCCAAAGGCTCCAACAACGCGCTCAATGAGCTCGCTCAAGTCGGTGTACGGGGACGCTTTGCGGCCCAGCGCGTAAAATGCGGAGAGCTTCACCATCACCTGATCGAAGTGGGCCATGTCGCACAGCGCTCGCACGTCGTCGTCGCGGATCTCACCATCGGCACCGATGCAGCAGATGTGATCGATGATCACGCGGGTGGCGGGGAACTCTGCGCACCGTCGCGCGAGGGCAGGCAGCGCATTTGGATCGATCAACGGACAAATGGCGAGCCCCTCATCGGCGGCGGTGGCGAACATCCGGCCCAGTCCCTCCCCGTGACACCAGCTCGTTACCTCGACGTTGCGGGGGAAAACGCGGAATCCCCGCACGCCGGACGCGGCGAGCTGGCGCATGTGGGCGGCGGGATCTTCGCCGTCCCAGTCGACAACGCCGATGCCGGCGAACACGCCGGGGTAGTCCTCCATCACTTTCAGCATGTAGCGGTTGTCGTCCTTGTAGTAGCTCATCTGTACGAGAACGACGCGATCTACGCCGCAAGGTCGCGCGTGCTCGAGAATCTCGTCGGGCAGGATCGTCCGCGGTACCGCCTGTTCAGGATCGTAGCCTTTGGAAAAAGGGTAGACATTGTAATCGTCGGTCCAGACGTGCACGTGGGCGTCGATGAACCCCATTATCTCTCCCTCACTCGCGGACGAAAGGTGGTCGGCCAGTGTCCTCCCAGTCGCCACCCACCGGTCGCAGCTGCCCGTTTCCGGTCACCCGATAGCGCCGGCCATCGCGACCCGCGTCCTTGGCGTAGCGGTCAAACCACGATTCTAAATGGTTGCCTAGTTCGTCAACTCGACTTCGGTAGCCGGAGTCGTCGGCAAGATTCGTGCGCTCACCCGGGTCTGCATTGAGATTATATAACTCGTCCGGCGCGCTGTCGGCGTAGCGTCGCACGTACATCCAGTCCGCCGTGCGCACCATGCGAGCCCCTCCGTACTCCGCGTGAGGAGCGGCATCGGCGAGCACGGCTTCGGCGCCCGAGTCGTCGCCACCGGGCGTCAACAGAGGCGCAAAGCTGATTCCGGGTCGCGCACCCCCCTCCGGCTCGGGCAGACCGAGATAGTCGAGTAGCGTGGGAAAGAAGTCGTAGGCACTTGTCAGTGCCGCCGTCATCCCTGAGCGAATCGAGCCGGGGTGACTCATGAGAAAGGGAATTCGCACCGAGTTCTCGTAGAAGTTCAGTGGCCAGGTGCCGTTGCCTTTTCCCCAAAATCCGTGATGGCCACAGCTGAAGCCGTTGTCACTGGTAAAGACAACGAGTGTCTCATCGCGAATGCCCAGCGCCTCCAGCCGATCCAACAGGTGCCACACATCGGCGTCCATGGCGGTGACCGCTGCGAAGTAACCCTTCAACATCTCGCGCTCACCCAGGCAGCTCTCGGTGAGACCCTGTCCCACCGCCCAGGGGTGAATCGGTTCCTGGGGACAACTGTCAAATGCGCAGTTGTCGTAAGAGTCGACGACATCCTGCGGATGCCCGGTCCACGGACTGTGGGGCGCCGTGTAATGCACACCCAGGTAGAAAGGCTGCTCGTCCCGGGCGTGGCGGTCGAGAAAAGCGACAGCATCGTTGGTGATCAGATTTGTGACGTAACCGGATTCGGTGATGAGCTCGCCGTCGCGGATCATGGGGGGCTCGTTGTAGTCGCCACCTCCGCGCTGGTGCACGTACCAGTGCCCAAAGCCGTGCTGCACGAGTTTGCTGTTGCCCAGGTGCCACTTGCCGCTGAAGCCGCAAGTGTAACCGTGCTCAGCAAGCACATCCGTGTAAGCAACCTCACCCTCGAGATAGGTCGTGGCGCGCTCTCCGGTGTTGCCGTCGCGGATCCAGTCGTGTACGCCGTGCTGCGAGTTCAGTCGCCCGGTGAGAAAGGTGGCCCGACTCGGCGAACAGACCGGCGAGGCGCAGAAGAACTGATCGAAGCGCAAGCCGGCCTCGGCGATGCGGTCGATGCCGGGCGTCCGGATCTCGTCATTGCCGTAGCAACCCGCCGCCCAAGGCCCCTGGTCGTCGGTGAGAATGAAAAGGACGTTGGGTCGCTTCGCTGACACGGGAGCCGCCTACAGATCGAGAGTGATTCGCTGTCCGCTGGCGGCAGACTCGCGGGCGGCATCGGCCACGGCCTGCACGACGTATCCAGTCTCACCGTCGCATTGGGGCTCGCGGCCTTCAGCAGCGGCGCGGGCGAAGTCCTCGATCATGGGTTGGTCGAAGAACGGTCTCTCCAGAGGCTGCACGGGAATAACCTGGCGGCCCTCCGGAGTCTCTATCTCAATTTGATCGGAGTCGAACTCCATTGGATCTATGAAAATACGGCCCTCCGTGCCGTCCACCTGAACGAAATCGCGGCGCGGCCTGGAGGTCATGATCGTGGAGTGCACACCGATCGTGCCGTCGGCGAAGCGGAGTAGCATGGCATCGGAGTCGTCCACCTGCCAGTCCTGATGCACCGTCTCTACCAGCCCCATTACGTCCACCGGCGCAGCTGGAGCGAGGTTGAGCAGGACCTCGACACGATGTACCGCCATTTCCATGAGCGCCCCACCGATTCCCGGCTCGTGCTGCCAGGCTCCAGAGCGTAGATCTCCCCAACCCGCGTAGTGGGTCCGGGTGCTGACCACGCGACCGATGCGGCCAGCGGTGATGAGCTCCCGGGCCAGCCCTACTTGGGGAAACAGACGGCGACGATAGGCAACGCCAAGGGCGACCCCTGCTACCTTGCACGCCTCGATCATGCGGCGGCACTCGTGGCGATCTCTCGCCATGGGCTTTTCGCACAATACGTGCTTCCCAGCCTGCGCTGCCGCCAGCGTGTATTCACAGTGACTGTCGGTTGGAGTAGCAACGATGACCGCCTCCACCTCACTAGCGGCGAGCAAATCGTTGGCATTATCGTACGCTGAGCAGCCGCCGAACTGCTGAGCGAACTCACGCACCTTGGCGCCGTCGCGCCGACAGACGGCAACGAGCCCAACGTCCTCGGAGTTTACCAGGCTAGGCGCAAAGGAATTGGCGGCGATGGAACCGCAACCGATGATACCGAAGCGCATGGGAACCTATTCGTGATCGTCGAGGTGGCGGTGGTTCACGGATCAAGGGAGGGGAAGTCGGCAGGTGCATTCTGCCCAAATGCCCCGCCAATCAGCCCTTCTTTCGCATAAGTGATCCGCTTGAAGGGTAGGGAGCAGAGCTCTGTGGGGCCAGCCGGAAAAAACTTGACGGTTCGCTTCGGCCAGCCGTATCGAAGAAGATGGGCATACAGTAACACGAAAGAGGCGGTTATGAGCAAAACACTTCTGCCACTGTTTGCAATAGCCATAGCAACCGCCGGCTGCGACAGCGGTAGCAACGAAAACCCTGTGAAGGTGCCAAACCAGCCGGAGATCGCCGGCTGCACGGACATCGCGGGGACCAATTACTCCCGCCGTGCCAACAAGGACGATGGCAGCTGCACCTACATTGATGACCGATTCTACCACATGACCGACTTCGGCGTCTCCGTCGACCCAGCGACCCGGCAAGTACGGATGCTCATGCAGGTGACCAGCGAAGGCGGGCGCGGCGTCCCTGGATTGAATCCCGAGGACTTCGCCGTCGCCGAGAACGGGCGTAAGATCGGAGTGGAGTCGGACGCCTCCATCAGCGCCGAGACCATCCCGTTCTCTATTCCCACTGTCCTACTACTGGACCTGAGCTCGAGCGTGGAGGGGCTGGTGGCGCAAATCAAGGAGGCGACCAAAACACTCATCAACAACCTGACTCCGAATCAGCGGATCGCCATCTACGTCTTCGACCGCGACACCCGCATGGTCCACGATTTCTCCGGAGACGTGAGTTCGCTATTTGTCGCCGTCGACGCCATCCCGGAGACAGAGCTTTTCGATTCCACTAACCTCTACGGCAGCATCATCGACGTTTCAGAAACCTGGCAGGACGAGGTGTCCATGGAGCGGATCACCGACGGGAGCCTGGTGATCTTCACCGACGGCTTCCATAACGCCGATCCCAGTCTCGACATTCAGGATGCCGTGAACGCGATGCTTGGCGAGAACGGTGAGCTCAAGAAGGTCTACGTCGCCGCTCTCAACAGCCCCGATCTTGACCGCGCCCCCCTGCAACAGCTCACCTTCCACACCATGGGATTCTTCGAAGCGGCGGACGTGTCAGGGCTCCGGGAGATCTTCCTCGACATCCAGAGCGAGATCACTGACCTGTCCAACAGCTTCTACCTTCTCACCTACACCAGTCCCATCACCAACCCGGAACCCAGAGACGAGGTGCTAGAGATCGCCATCGTCGGCAATCCCAACGCCGACGACTCCGGCCGGGTGCGCGCCAAGTTCGACAGTGAGGGCTTCGGTCAGTAGGATCAGGCGCCGGTCTCAACTTTGGGCGACAGCCGCTGGACACTGTCCTCGGACCGGATTTCCGCCGCAACTAGCGGGATAGAGTCCTTAGAGTACGCGCGCGAGCGCAGGGGCCTTGTTGCGTAGCGCTCCTCGCACGAAGGAAGTGGTGATGGTCACCGGCTCCGTGGTGTGATCGTGCTGCGACAACTTCTCGAAGCAAATAGCGGTCGAAGTGTCCACAGGGTTGTCTTTTCCTTAGCGGAGTCCCACTGTTGGGTTGCCAAAGGCAAGTAGATCCCCGACATCGCCCAGTGTGAACAATGCAAGGAGCGCTTCCGTGGACTCCATGAGCAACCCACTCCCTCTGATGTTCCAGCAGAGCCGTCTTGGATTCGTCGATACAGAGAATGTGGACCTTCCTCGCACCAACGCCGATGGCGAGGCAGTCATCGATCCCACGCTGGAGCAAAAATACCTCTTCGACGCCCGCGGTTGGCTGCTCATACCAGGGCTATTGAGCGCCGACGAAGCTGAAGAGATGCGCGATTATTGTCTGCATCTGCATGGCGATCCCAAGTCGCTGCCCGAACATGAACGCTCACCCATAGCCGGGCCTCTTGAGCGTCTCACCGATCATCCCTTCATCGTGGGCTTCATGAACGAGTTTCTCGCCAATCCCGACCTAACCAGCCAGGAGTGCTACGGCTTTCGCATGGAGTCCACTTCGCTGTGCGTACGCTCCCACGGCGACGGCAACTTTGGGCCGCACAATGGCAACGGCCTGTGGCGCATGCCAGGCGACTCTCACCACTATCGCTGTGTGCCGGGTAAGGCTCGCAGTGGACTCACCTGTGTCGTTTGGGAACTCAACGAGGTCGAGCACGGCGGTGGGGGCACGTTGTTCGTGGATGGCAGCCACAAGTCAGCCTTCGTGCCGCCGGTGGACAACCCAGAGTCACCGCTGTGGACGACCTACTCTTGTCCGGCGGGATCGTTGCTTCTGTTCTGCGAAGGCACGACCCACTCCACTGCGTCCTGGGCCAGTGCTGAACGACAACGAATCGCAGTCTTCAGCCGCTACAACTACGTGAACAGCAAGTGGCACAGGTGGCAGCCACACCCGGAGCTGGTGGCGGCCATGCCGGCGAAACGCCGCACGCTGTTCCGCGATGTCCACGTGGAGGGCAATCTGGTCGAGGGTGTATAAGGGAATAGCTAGCCTTCTTCCAGCCAATCGAAGACGATGCCAAGGAAGGGCTCTGAACGGTCTTCGATCATGCGCCACATCGCAGAAGCCTGCTTGAATGACACCTGGTGGGTGACCAAAGGAGATAGGCGGATGGCGCCACTCGCCATCAGCTGCAACGTGGCCGCCATGCGCGGGCGGGCGATGCCCGATATGTAGTGCGTCGTCAACTCCTGCTGGTGCAACAGGGTCATGCTCGCCCAGGACTCCTCGGGAGAGAATCCCGCGTACACAATCTGGCCCACTCCCTTCTCGAGCAGGGGGAGATAGGCTTCCAGGCACTCTGGCTTCTGCACGGTGTCGATGATGGCGGTGACGTGTTCGCTGCCAGTGATGGCGCGGATGCGGGCAACTGTTTCGGTGTCTTCGCAAATCGCATAGTCGGCGCAGTGCTCACCGCCGAGGGCAAGGCGGTGCTCGCGATGGCCAACAAGGATGGTGCGAGCCCCCCGCGAGCGGGCAGCTTGAGCCCCGTGCTGGCCGATGAGCCCGTCGCCGAACACGACGACCCAATCTCCGGGCGAGAGCTGGGCGCGGTAGGCGGCGTTGTAACCCACCTGCTCGACGACGGCGCCGGCGGCGTCGATTGTTTCGACTCCCTTGGGCATTCGGTACAGGTTTTCCTGAAGGCTGTTGGCCAAGGCCGCGTGGGATCCCCACAGCGGTAGGGGCTCGACATCCCAGCACCCCATGGTGGCCACCGCCGTATCGCCCTCTCTCCAGCCGTCAACGCCCGATCCCACCGCTGTCACGGTGCCCACGCGTTGATAGCCGGGCACGCAGGGATAAATAGAGGGCCTCCAGGTGAAGCGATTGTGCAAGACCCAGCCCTCGGTACCGCCACTGATCGCCGAAAATCGCGTGCGGATCTGCACTTCACCGGGTCCCGGATCGGCCACCGGAATCTCACGGATCTTGACCTCGCCGGGGGCGGTGAAGATGACTGCAGGAACCTGCACGAAGCTAGGCCACGACCTCTGCGGACACCTTTCTCGGCAGTCGCTCCCCACGAGCCTCTCGCGAGCGATCGTAATAGGTCCATAGGTCCTCGAGCTCAAACTCCGCTTCGATCTGCTCGATGCTGATCTCCCCCATGAGCGAGGACAGCACGAAGGTCGCTTCCGGGCGCATGATCTCGAGCCGAACTCCAGCTCCGTATTGCGACTGAATGTCGCCGAGCTTGGCCTGATTGAAGTCGAGGTGATAGGCCTTGCAGTCGAGGTTGACGTCAGCGCAGGCGAAGGGCAGCAGCTCCCCTTTCTCGACGAGGGGTTCGTTATAGCCCTGCCAGGCCAGGCGCCGTCCGCACATGTCGACGATGACGCTCTCTTGGGCCTGACAGACCACTAGGAACATGCCGTGATCGCGTGCAATGGACTGATGGCGGGTGCCGCCATGAAACATACTGGGAAAGAAAGCGATGCGTGCCCCATTGCGGGCTAATGACATTGAGACCTCGGGAAACTTGAGATCGAAGCAGATCAGCATCCCCACACGGGCGAGATCGGTATCGAAAGTCAGCGCCGTCGCCCCTGGCAGGGTCCCCCGTGCCATCTCCTTGACCGTGGGCTGCACCTTGTGATAACGACCAATGACCGCGCCATCGCGGCCGATGAGCACGGCCGTGTTGAAGGGCTGGCCGTCGACGTTCTCCTGCATGCCGACGATGACGTAGCTGCCGATCTGCCGCGCCCACTCGCCGATCTGCTCGGTGGTCTCGCCGGGAATGCTCTCGCCGCGCCAAGCCTCGTCGTCATCGGCGACTCCGAGCTCGCGCACAACCTCTGTGAAGCAGACGAAATCCGGTTTGTAGCCAGAGGCCTGCTGCAGACGCTCGACCATCATGCGGCGGTTCTCTGCCACCGAACCATATCCGTTCTTAGGGAAGGCTACACTGAGTAGTCGGGCAGATTTCATGGCCGTCCCTTTCGTTGTCTTGCGCCGCGATTAGCGCTGCTGGAATGTAAGGTCCCCGTCCACCCTTGCCGAGGTATCCAACGGGTAGACCCGCCTATAGCCGCGCACTAAGCTTTCTGCCGCAACTTCCAGCTCGCCGACTCAGCGAAAGATCATTCAACCCATGACGCATCCTCTTTTCGATCTCAGCGGTCGCGTCGTCGTGGTGTCCGGGGCGGCCCAGGGAATCGGTCGCCACATTTCCCTCGGCTGCGCCGAAGTCGGCGCCGACTTACTGCTGGCTGACCTGAACGAAGAAGGCGCCCAACAGACCGCCGCCGACATCGAAGCTTTGGGTCGACGCGCCATTCCACTGCGCTGCGACGTTTCCAATCCGGAGCAGGTACGCAGCATGTACGAGGTACTCGATCGCGAATTCGGACGCATCGACGTGCTCGCCAACGTCGCTGGCGAGGGCATCTTGAAGGCGCCGGAAGAGCTCACGCTCGAAGAGGTGGAGCGGGTGGTGCGCAGCCTCGTCTTCGGACGGTTTTGCGCCTGCCAGGAGGGCGGTCGACGCATGCTCTCCGCTGGCAAGGGCAGCATCATTAACATCGGCTCGCTGGCCACCCTCACCGCCCTTGGGCGGGGCCACACCGCCTACAGCATGGGCATGGGCGCGGTGGCACAGATGACTCGCGAGCTGAGCACGGAGTGGGCCTCCCGCGGGGTTCGCGTCAATGCGATTCTGCTGGCCCAGGTGATGAACCCGGGGCTGGCTCAGCGCATGAAGGAAGAGCCACGCATGGAGAAACAGTGGCTCTCCGGCATTCCCGCTGCTCGCCTCGGAGTGCCCGAAGATGTCAAGGGAGCCGCCATTTTTCTCGCCTCCGACGCTTCTCGTTGGGTCACCGGTGTTCTGTTGCCCATGGACGGTGGTAACTTGGCAATGAACGCCGGTGGTTCCTACCCAGGCGGTCCCGGTATCATTGGATAGGCGGATGACGAACTTCGCGCCCGATACGATTCTGTCGCTCTACCGCACCATGGTGCGGATCCGCCTCTGCGAGGAGAAACTGGCGCGCGCCTACCAAGCGGGCAAAATCGTCGGTGCCTGTCACACCTACGTAGGTCAGGAGGCGATCGCCGCCGGTGTCTGTCAGTCGCTGCGCGATGACGACGCTGTATTCAGCACCCATCGGGGTCACGGCCACGCCCTGGCCAAGGGAGTGACCCCACGCCAGTTGATCGCCGAGCTTTTCGGCCGCGCCTCGGGATGCTCAGGGGGACGCGGGGGCAGTATGCATCTGTTCGCTCCCGAAGTCGGGCTCATGGGCACCAGCGGCATCGTCGGATCCAGCATCCTTCAGGCAACAGGTGCGGGCTACTCCTTCCAGCTACTCAACACCGACCGGATCAGCGTCGCCTTCTTTGGCGACGGCGCTGTCAGCAATGGTGCTTTTCACGAAGGTCTCAACCTTGCCGCCATCTGGGACCTGCCGGTGCTCTTCGTCTGCGAGGACAACCTCTATGCCACTGAAGTCCCCTTCGATTACGCGACTCGTAATACCAACGTCGCCGCGCGTGCCCAGGGTTATGGATTGACGGCCACGAGCTTGGACGGCAACGATGCTGTCGAGGTGTGCGCGGTGGCGGGAGAGATGGTGAAACTTTGCCGAGAAGGAAAGGGACCCGCCCTCATGGTGTGCCACACCTATCGTACCCGGCCCCACGCCGAGGGCATGCGCGACGGAGGTTATCGCACCCAGGAAGAAATCGACGCCTGGAAGCAGCGAGATCCAATCAGCCGACTACGTCAGACCGCTGTTGAGGCCGGCACGGTGACTGACAATCAGTTCGCTGCGATTGACGAGGAGATCGCAGCCGAAATCACCGACGCCGAGGAGTTCGCAGAGAGCAGCCCTTGGCCAGATCCAGCCACCGCCACTGAGCATGTGTACGGATCCACAACGTGAGCCCCCGGGAGATTTCCTATACCGACGCCGCTCGGGAGGCGCTGGCGGCCGCGATGGAGCGAGATCCTACAATCTTCATCCTCGGCGAAGGAATCGGCGAACGTGGTGGTAATTTCAACACCACCGTCGGCCTCTACGAACGCTTCGGTCCGATGCGCCTGCGCGACACCCCGATCTGTGAGCGCGGCTTCACCGGAATCTGCACGGGTGCCGCCATGACCGGAACCCGCCCGGTGATCGACTTCATGATTGTCGACTTCATCCTCGACGGGGTTGGCGAGCTCGTCAATCAGATGGCGCGGATTCAGTACTTGACGCAAGGCCGGCTAAAGATGCCGGTGCTAATTCGCGGCTGTTTCGGCATCGGCTCCGGCTACGCCGCCCATCACTCCGGCAATTACTACTCCCTGTTCGTCAACATACCGGGGTTTCACGTCGTGCTGCCCACCACCCCGTACGACGCTAAGGGACTAATGGCTACCGCCTTGCGAAGCGACAATCCGGTGATCTACCTCGAGAACAAATCCCTACTGAATTGTCGAGGCCCCGTGCCGGAAGAGGACTACACAATTCCCTTTGGCGAGGCGGTGATTCGCCGACTGGGATCGGGCCTTACCGTCGTCGCGGTAGGGGCCATGGTTCCCTTGACCCTGTCGGTATGCGATGATCTAGCCAGTGAGGGGATCGAAGTCGAACTCATCGATCCGCGCACCCTAGCGCCGCTGGATCTGTCCACGATTCTCGAATCCCTGGCAAAGACGGGACGACTCCTCGTCGTTGACGAGTCTTTCGGCCCTTGCGGCATCGGCGCAGAGATCTCCGCGCGAGTCATGGAATTGGCCTTCAATGACCTTGATGCACCCGTACGACGCCTCAACGGCGAGCACACACCCACTCCCTATTCCCCCACTCTCGAGGCCGCCGTAATACCCTCGGCAGCGCGGATCGCCGACGCCATCCGAAATCTCGCCGCCGATTAGGATCGCTCATGGCTATTCCCATCGTCATGCCGCGATTGGGCTGGAACATGGAAGAGGGCACCCTCGTCGAATGGCTGAAGCAGCCCGGCGCTGACGTGCAAGCAGGAGATCTGCTGTTCACCGTGGAGAGCGACAAAGCGCTCAATGAGGTAGAGAGTTTCGACGGCGGCGTCCTGCACATCCCGGACAGCGCGCCGGGGCCGGGGAAAACCGTCGCCATCGGCACCGTGCTCGGCTATCTGCTGCAACCCGGTGAAAAGCAACCTGCAGAGATGTCTACGCCTCCTCAGCCGGATCCCCTGCGGCCTTCAACGCCACCCCCTGTGCAGAGCACTCCTCCCCCCACGGGCACAGCAACGAAGGCAGCGGGCTCGGCGAAGGCACGGCCGTCCATCAGTCCGCGTGCCCGGCGACTGGCGATGCAACTCGGCGTTGATTGGGAGTCGTTGATCGGTACGGGAAGAGACGGCAGAATCACCGAGGACGACGTGCGTGCAGCCGGCCCCGACGACTAAGTCCCACCGCTATCATTTCGAGCGCCGACCTGCTGATTCGGACACTACTAGGTCCAGTCGAAGATGACCTTGCCGCTCTCGCCAGAGTCGAAGAGTCGGAAGGCCTCAGGTGCCTGTTCCAATGGATAACGGTGGGTCACTAGGGCATCGAGGGACAGACCCCTCTCCGTCAACAGCTGCGCCGCTTCGTAGTACTGCCTCATGGTGTACACAGAGCTGCCACGCAGGCACAGATCCTTGCCAATGACATCGCCGATCTCAACACTTAGCTCCGGGTTGCCCCCGCCAACGTAGACTACTACGGCGCCCCTGCCGGCGATTGACGTGGATTGCCGTCGCGCCCAGGCGCTTCCTGAACACTCCAGTACGGCCTTTACCCCGACCTCCGCGCGGAGGTCGGCGATGGCCTGCGTAGCATCGATGCCGGCATCAATGATCAGACCATCGCTCAAGAGTCGAGCAAACTCGACTCGGTAGGGGTGAACTTCGACACCGATCGCGTCGTAGCCGATGGCGCGCGCAAGCAGCAGAGTCGTCAGTCCTACGGGACCGAGACCGAAAACAACAATGCGGTCATCAGGTCGCGCCTCTACCTTGCTCACCGCGGAGTAAGCGGTTCCCGCGGTGCAGGCTAGCTGGGTGCCGGCAGCGAAGGAGAGTGCCGGCGGCAACTTCATGCAGTAGCGCGCCTCAGTAAGCATATAATCGGCGTGTGAGCCATCTCGGGTGCGTCCGAAAGCACCCCCCTCGGAGCAAGAGGCGGCATAACCGGAAACGCAGTCGGCACACTGACCACAGCCGGTTCGATGGTATATACAAACCCGATCGCCCACCACGACGTTGTCGACGGCCGCGCCGATCTCGGCAACGACACCGGCCGGCTCATGCCCGGAGATCATCCCCTCTCGCCTGACCGCCCATTCCCGACTGCTATGGTATTTGTGAAGATCGCTGCCGCACAGCCCGCCGACCCTCATCTCTATGACCACCTGCCCAGGTCCAGGCTCGGGATCAGGGAAGTCTCTGACTTCGACTTCGCTTTCTCCGAGATATACAACTCCCCTCATGAATTGGTCGCTTTATACGTTCTCGGCAGCCTGCCGTAGTACACGGCCCCGACGACAGAACCCGGACGGCTCCATCTCGTTGAGCAAAACGATACCGTGAAATTCTTCCGGGTTGGACTGGACCAACCGGGGAAATCGTATCGCCGCCGGCTTTCCCAGTACGGGAAAGGTATTGCCGACGATGGTGGGCAGCTTCTCCTCATGTGAGTACAGGACTCCGCACGGGGAAGTGGCGAGATTTCGTTGCTCGACACCGCTCAAAGCGATGGGACTGGGTCCGGACATGACCACGAAGAAATACCACATGCCCTCCAACGCAAGCGGTCATTCCGAGCCACGACTTTCTTGCAATGTCGATTGTTCCATCCCACCTTCCTGACAGTGGACCCGCCACTACGAAAACCGAGGCGAATGACACGCGACCAAGCCCTCGAATTGATGCACGAATACACCCACTCCGATGCTCTGCGCAGACACATGTACACTGTGGAGCTGGCGATGCGGGCCTACGCACATAAACACGGCGCTGACGAGGAGGCCTGGGGCACCGTAGGACTATTGCATGACTTCGACTATGAGCGTTATCCCAACGACGCTCGGTCTGCTTCCGAGGAGCATCCAGCGCACGGCGTGAACGTGCTACGCGAACGCGGCTACGAGGAAGAGCTCTGTCAGGCCATTCTTGGGCACGCACAGTACTGCGGCGTGCTTCGCGAAACTTCAGTAGCGCGCACCCTGTTTGCCGTAGACGAGCTCTGCGGTTTTCTCGTTGCATGCGCTCTGGTTCGACCGTCGCGGAGTCTGAACGATCTCACCGTGCGGAGCGTGAAGAAAAAGTTGAAGGATAAAGCCTTCGCTCGGGGCGTGAACCGCGAGGAGGTGCTGCAGGGCGCAGAAGAGCTCGGAGTTCCACTGAAAGAGCATATTCAGTTCGTCATCGAGGCATTGCGCCCCGAGGAGAAGCGACTAGGACTTGGAGAAGGAAATGAGTGACCCTCATCGACTGCACATCGACGACACGGACGTCGCTTTCTACCGCGAGCAGGGCTACTTCATCTACCAGCACTCCCTGTTTCCCGAAGATCGCTTCCGTGCGCTCCAGTCGTTCTTCGAGAAGCTGCTCGCCGAATTACCGGAGGGGAAACGGCCAGAGTCGATGGACGTGCCTCACTTCAACCATCCCGAGCTCTTCGACTGGCTGCTCGCCGACGAAGTATTGGACTTTGTCGAGCGCTTCATCGGCTCCGATATCGCACTGTGGGCGAGTCACTTCATCTGCAAGCCCCCGAAGACGGGCCAGCGCGTGCCCTGGCACGAAGACTCCGCGTACTGGGGAGAGCGCCTCAGTGAGCACGAAGTGCTGACGATCTGGCTCGCCATTGACGATTCCAATCGCGAAAACGGGTGCATGCGGGCAGTGGCGGGCTCCCACGACAACGGATTTTCCGACTACGAGGACGTCGCTAATCCCGAGGTCCATGTGTTCGGCAACGAAATCGTGGCAGAACAGGTGGACGAGTCGAGAATTGTCGACCTCGAGGTGAAGGCGGGACAGTGCCACATCCACCACTCCCGCATCGTTCACGGCTCTCAGCGCAACACCAGTGGGCGTCGTCGCTGTGGCTACACCATGCGCTACATGCCGACGCGGGTGAAGATGATCCAGGCCCCCGGTCGGCCGCGTCACCAGATCTACCTGGCGCGAGGACAGGATTTGGGAGGCAATGAATACGGCGAGCCCGGCGTGTTTTTCGACCGTGGCGTCTGAGAGCGATACGATTTGCTAGAACGGCATCGTCCAAGGCGCGAAAGGGGGAGTCGCGAGCTGGAAAAGTAGCCGGCTGTGCTGCCCGCACGCCGAGGCCGGTGAGCACCGCAGCCTGCGTCCAGCTCGACTCCTGCATCCCCAGATTCGCGCTGCAGGAGTACACGGGCGAGTCGGACCCCCCCAAGGGCGACCTGCTAGTGGAGCCGCTCCAGCTCAAGGAGGGCTATCTCATCGTACCGGAGGCACCGGGATTGGAAATCATCCTCATACGAAGAGGCGCTGAGCCGCTATCCGGTGCAGGACAAGGTACTGGACACGCCCGTGGGGTTCGACGGGTCGGTGCAGGACCGTTGATTCAGTAGGCTACGCCGAGGGTGCGCCGGACCTTCTCCTCCCGCGCGTCGCCGTTGACTTCCAGCTCGAGCAGATAGAGACCGGGGAGGGTAAGCTGCCCGCCGGACATGAGCCCATCCCAAGTGAAAGTGTGCGGTCCGGCACGAACGAGCTTCTCTTCTGACCAGATCCGCCGTCCTACTAGATCGTAGATGGAGACTGAGACAGGCCGCGGGATCAGCACATTGATCAGATCCAGATCCAGCTGCAGCTCGTCGTTGATTCGGTCCCCGTTGGGCGTGATGAGCGCAACGACAGGGTAACGTTGTCGAGCAGCTTCGCTTCCACGGGGAAGCCAACAACGTTGGTGCTGCTGTCCACTTTCTCGGTGGCATCTCCAGCGTCCACCTGCTGGCGAATTTCCTCGCCAAGTCGACTGTCCTGGAGGAATGCGTCGAAGCGCGTGGAATGCACGAACAATGTCGACTCAAAACACAACTCCACGAGATCGCCGCTATACACGCGCTCGGGAAAGGTGACACGGAAACCACTACTGTCGGCTTCCACAGCAACGTCGCTCTCGGCGCCGTTCAGCGATGCGGAGAGGAAGCGGGGCAATGTCGAGGCTTGCAGCAGGATGCGATCGAACCCAGTAGGCGCTCCGTTCGGACGCAGGACGTAGGAAAACTCCGTGACTTCGCCAGGCGTCGCCTGCAACGGCACCACTTCACCGAAGGTGCTGGCGGCAATTGGATCGGTGAAGTTCACGGCGAGCCAGTCCAATCTGGGAGCGATCTCTTCGTTCTCCGTGACCAGCCGCCCGTTCAACTCCATGTAGCACCTCGGCGAGGGTGACAGCGATCTGGCTCCGGTCTCGGGATAGATCGTGCTCCAGGGACTCCAGTCGCCGGCGGCGACGCGAAGAGTGTCCACGGGGGCCCGGAAAGCCGGGATCAGCTTCTCCCAACGACGTTGCGTGACCTCTTTCCGGTTCTTGTCGCGGTAGGTAAGCTTCTCCACGATTTCATTCCCCGTACGAGTTCGCACTTCGAGTCGCGTCCCCGGCGGGGTGAAGGCTCCCCACTCCACAGAGTTCAGATTCCTCGCCCTGTCGAGGTCGATGAGCGGCGAGGTGAGGGCGACAGACCGCGGAAAACCTTCGCCAAAGACCTGGATTTCCTGAGTGGACCCACGGGCGAAACAGATCCACTTCGTATTCTGTCCCTGGGTGCTATTGAAGTCGGCACAAGCGGTGTCCCAGATCAGCCAGTTAATGCGTACGAAGCGACTGGAAATGGCGGGAAAACCGTGATCCGCCAAGCCGGTCTGCTGGTTGAGCTCACCGGCCAGACCGGAAAAGTGTTTGGTCCAGATAAACGTCCCGTCTGGCGCCAGAGAGCCATCGGATGTCATCACCTCGTAGAGATTGAAGTTGAACCCTCTGTTGGCGCCCACAGAGCTGACGATCCGCACGAAATCGACGAGGTAGATCGCGCCCAGATCGAGAGTGATCTGGCTCCAGGTGGGATGGGTCTTGCGTGGCTCTGAGCCGTTGCGCCAGCCGTTGGGAATGGAGCCGTCTACCATCAGCTGCGCGTTGGTCAGGGACGCCAGATCGGCCTCGCCGGTGAAGTCGTTCACTGCCTCAAGGGCACTGCCACGCTCCAGCAAGTGCACCGCCAAGTTATCCCCCGCCGTGTCCACGATCACTTCGATGAGTCGCGCTTCCGGCGGGAAAGCTAGTACTTCGATGCGCAGCACCTGAATCGGCGTGCTAAAAAGGATCTCGGGTTCGTAGACTAGACGGTGTTTTCGGTTCTCGCGGAACCGCTCGCTCAGACGGAAGACCACGCTACCCTCTATGGGATTTCCGACCAACTCTCCGGCAGGCTCACCCGTTGAAAGAAAGAGCTCGAGGAGCTCAAACGGCGGGACAGATTCGTCGAAGAGGAGTTCGATGCGACGAGCCGAAACCGCACGTCCCAGGTCGATCTCCACGAACCAGTCTTCGGGATCGGATCCCGAGGCCGGAGCCCATCCCGTGGTGGCCTCGCCGTCGATGATCTGCCCAACCTGAAATCGATTGGAGCCGGCCTTAAGGATGCCGCCGCCAAACTCAGAGGCATTGAGTGCGGCTTTCACGTCCTTGCGGAAACGCGTTGGCTCCAAGCTGTTCCCGGTGACTCGCACGGCACTACGCGCAAATTTCCACTCGTTCCACTGTGCCGCGCGATCGAAGCGCAGCTGATCCCCCGCTGTCTCGGCGGCGCTGACCAGGAGCAACACTCCCGGTCAGCGCCGCGAAAATGCGATGTCGTACCGTGCTGACCATGTTCCCTGCCTTAGCCCTCGTATAGAGGGTAAAGGGCTGCAGGGGCTGCGTCACTTGATGGCAACAGAGCACATCGACCATTCCCTTCGGGTCGGTGGCGATGGTGTTGCGCACG
>JAYZFI010000018.1:0-43752 GCA_036336855.1 Candidatus Latescibacterota bacterium | reverse complement strand
TGCCCAGAATGTGTCCGTGTGCCGACGACAGCCACGCGAAAACCAGCACGGCCAGCAATGACGAACGATTCAGATGCATTGGTACGGTCCCTCCGCAATTTGAGGAGGATGCAGGCCTGCATAGCGGGCGAGAACCACTATACCCAGCTTCTGAAGGACAGTCTTCACGTCAATGGCTGAGAAGGACTTTCCCATGTGATCTCGCCCCTTGGTTAGCCATATGTTTGCCACCAACAAAAAAGAAGAGCAGATGCAAAGAGGTTGAATCCTCGTAAGCTTCTGCTCTTCTTTGAGTTAGATATGGCGGGACCGACGAGACTCGAACTCGCGACCTCCGGCGTGACAGGCCGGCGTTCTGACCAACTGAACTACGATCCCGCATGAACGGCACGCCAACGGAAGCTAAGAGCGGCCGCCCCCGTTGTCAAAGCGGAGGATGCGTCAGGCAGGCAGATGCCTCTCATCCCAGACTTCGCCCTCTTTCTTGATCCGCTTCAGCGCGCCGCGTAGCAACTGGCGCTTGAGTGGAGCCAAGTGGTCGATGAACAGCCTGCCGTCGAGATGGTCGATCTCGTGCTGGAGAATGCGCGCGTAGAATCCGTCGGACTTGATCTCGAATGACTCGCCGTTCTGATCGACGGCCGTGACCTCCACGCTGTCGTAGCGGGAAATCTCGCCGTAGAGATCGGGGATGCTCAGGCACCCCTCTTCGGCGGTGGCCATACCGTGCCCGATCTTGATCACCGGGTTCACGAAGGCCAATGGCGGCGTTTGCCGATCCTGGGCGGTAACATCGACGACGATGACTCGCAGAGACACGCCGATCTGCGGCGCCGCTAGGCCCACTCCATCTGCCTCACCAAGGGTGTCGAACAGGTCTTTGATCAGGCTCTGGGTATCTTGATCCACCCGCGCCACCGGTTCGGCAACCTGGCGCAGAACCCTGGAGCCGTACTTAACGATGTCCCGAATCACCGTTCGAGTCCGGACAGGTCGAGGGCGAAATAGGGAATGGCAAGAGCGGTGGCCGTGTCGATTATGGACTGTCGGCGCACCGGATCCGCCAGTAGCTCCGGCGCATCTGTGAGCAGACAGACGACCTGCTCTTCCTCATCGAGCTCGGCCGACACATGCTGACTGCACAGGACTTCATGCAATGACTGCAATGGATCTCTATCACTGTCATCGCTGCCGAAGGGCTCGTTGAGAGAGCCGGAGCGGAACCCGCGCAGGTCAAGGGTGACGCGTCGATACCCGAGTTCGATCAGTTCGGAGTGCAGATGGCGTTGCAGCTGAGCTTCGCCGAGCACTCGGACCACATCGGCAACTGGCAGCTCGATTCTGGCCAGCTCACGATGGTGGCGAACACGCAGCTGTTGAAAGCCGGCAGCGCAAACCACCTTTTCGGCGCGATCCACACGCCGTAGACCTTCCGCGGTGACGGGAGTGCCGTAGGGAAAGCGGGACGACAGACAGGCCCCGGCAGGGCGGTTCCAAACCGGGATGCCCCAGCGTCTGGCCAGCTCGCGCACATCTTGTTTGTCCATGCCCACCTGAGCCAGTGGCGCCAGCACCCCGTACTCCCGCGCTGCTGTGGCGCCGGGTCGAAAGTCCCCCACGTCGTCGGCGTTCTGACCGTAGAGAATGGCGTCGGCCCCGAGCTCTCTGGCCATTCGATCCATGTGCGTGAATAGTTCGCTCTTGCAGTAGTAACACCGGTCCACAGGGTTGCTCGCGTAGTTGGGGTTATCGAGTTCGCGTGTGCGCACCACCTCGTGTCGAATCCCGAACTGCTCGAGAATCGCCGCCGCCGCTTCCAACTCGCCCTTGGCATAGGACTCGGAGTCGGCAGTGAGGGCGATGGCTCGGTCACCGAGCACACGATGGGCGGCGACTACCAGCAAGGCGGAGTCGACACCGCCGCTGTAGCTCACCAGCACTCGCCCTAGCGGTCGCAGCAGCTCTTCGAGGTCGTTGAGCTTGTCGTTGAGGGTACGCTCGTCAGCAACGTCGGCGTTCTCGATCTGCAGGGTAGTCATCTGAACGCTGATGCTTCCGGCTCCCGCACCGCTGCCGGCACCAGGATGGCATCCGTCATGCCGTGCAGGATTTTCTTGTCGGCAGGACAGAGGATACACTGAATGCCGGAGAGTCGTACCTCGTTGCCGACGACGAAGTAGTAAGGGCGAAGCAGCACACGGCCGTGCATCTGCTTAATTTCGTCGTCGACGAAGTCGTAGTAGCGGCCCGGCAGGCGCGTGCCCTTGTAGAAGGCTTGCAGCACCGCCGGCCTGCGCACGAAGGACTGCAGTGACTCGTCCAAGGCGCCTGCCCACTCTTCCTCAGGCACGTCGTGGCCGACGGTCACGCCGCGGCTCTGCTGAGCATCCTCGGAGAATCCCGAGGGTTTGAGAACGAACTCGCGCTCCCTCTTGGACAGGTGTCGCAACTGCTCCCAGTCGTTGACTGGACGGCCGGATATCTGTAGATCGGGAATCACAGTGTAGGGAGGTGCCGGAGTCGAGTCGACAACCCAGCTCTGGGGTAGCACCGCCTGTAGCAGAGCACGGGAGTCGCGATCCAACTCACGATCCCAGTACTCCTGAAGCTGCGGGTGGTGGAAGAGCGCGAGCCACATCTTCTCTTCGAGATAGGCTTTCATCGGCGGCGAAACCCGCACCGCGTTCTTCTTGGCGTGGTAGGCGACGAGCTCGATCTTGGGGATGTTGGCCAGATCAAACATTTCGAAAAATCTGTAGACGATGTTGACCCGTCGCGGTTGCCCGTCGATTCTGATGAGAATGCCGCCGTCGTCTACCGAGAGCTCGCGCGGATGCCGGCAGTACACGGGATGCCCTTCGGCCTGCAGGGCGCTGGCGAGCCACTCCATTTCCTCGCGATAGTTGTCCGCCTCGTCGGAGACGACGATGCAGATCGTCGGTGTCTCCATCTCTGGGAGACTTGTGGTCAAGGCGTCGTGAAAGCCTCTCAGCAATCCGTCGCCACCACCCACGACATCGTAGCCAATCTCGCTATAGATGCGGGAAATTTGACCCGTGAAGCCGATACCGCCAGGAATCGAATCGAGCTCGACGGCGCGTACGCCGTCGGCCGTGAGAATCAGATCGGGGCGCATCACTAGCGGCAGATGCGACTTCACTCGGTTAAGGCGCCCGAGGTCGATGACGCGCTCGGGTTTGCCGGCGTCGAGGTAGCGGGCGATGAACTCCGGCTGAATCCCCTTCACGCTCTGGTGATAGAGCACGTTGCAGGACCGGAAAAACGCCAACAGGGCGTCCCCGAGCCGCAGCAGCACATCGTGTTGTTCAGAGGTGAGCCAGAAGGGTTCGGGAGAGATCCGCCACGGCAGCCGGCTGTCAGGGTGCAGCCGCGACTGATCTCCTCGGAAGAGACCGCCCATCGGGGAGTTCCGATTGATGCGAAGGCAGAGCTCTCGTGGATCGGCTTCAATGGCCAGAGACATAGCTAAGTGATTGTAAATGTTGACCCACCTTTGCCGCAAGACTGGTTTCTGCCTACCTTCGGACCCCCCGATTCGCTACGTCATCCAAAGCTTGCCAAACACCGATATGGAGCTCGAAGGGCAAACGGCCTTGGTCACCGGCGCCGGCCGGGGCATCGGGCGTGCCATCGCCCTGACCCTGGCGGGAGCCGGAGCCGACGTGGTCGTCCTCGCCCGTTCGCGCAATGAGGTGGAGGCGGTAGCTCAGGAGATCGTAGACGCCGGCGGGCGCGGCCGAGCTTTCGTTGCCGATCTTGCCGACGCCGTCACTCTGACGTCGTGTCTCGACCCCGAGTTGAATGACAGCGGCTTCGATATCCTCGTCAACAATGCCGGTGTGCTCGGGCCGGTGGGGCTCACCTGGGATCTCGACCCCGAGCAATGGATGGCCGCTGTCGACGTCAATCTCGGCGGTTGCTTGCGCTGCACTCGCGCCTGCCTGCCGGAGATGATTGCCCGCGGCCGGGGCAAGATCGTCAACATTTCTGGTGGTGGTGCCGTGAGTCCCCGGCCCCGTTTCACTGCCTACGGCGCCTCCAAAGCGGCGATCGTGCGCTTCACCGAGACTCTGGCGTTGGAGCTTGCCGAGCACCGCATCGACGTCAACGCCGTCGCCCCGGGGGCGATCAACACCCGTATGACTCGGAAGGTCGTCGAAGCCGGATCCGCTGCCGGTGATGAGGAGGCACAGGCGCGGAAACAGTTGGCCGAAGGGGGGGAGTCGGTGCAGAGCGCCGCCGAACTCATCCTTTACCTGAGCTCACCGCGCTCCGACGGGCTCAGCGGCCGCCTACTGAGCGCCGTGTGGGATCCCTGGGACGAGCTCGACGTGGCGGCCGTCATGGACTCCGAAAAATACACTGTACGACGTGTCAAGTTGTGAGCGTCGCCACCGCAGTCATCGGCGCCGGCGGGGCCGGCAGCAAGCGGGCCGCTGCGGTGAGTGCCACGGAGAGATCCCATCTGGTCTGTGTCTGCGATGTCGATGACTCAGCGGCACAGCTCCTGGCGGCGGAGCATTCCGTGCCGGCCGTCACCGATTGGAGGGAGGTGGTGGCAGATACCTCCGTCGGCGCTGTCGTTGTTTCCACCACCCACGACCGACTTTCGGAGATCACAGTTGCTGCGCTCCGAGCCGGCAAGCACGTGCTCTGCGAGAAACCCCTGGGCCGCAATCCCGCCGAAGTTGCCGCCAGCGTCGCCGTTGCCCGGGCCTCTGGGTGCGTGCTCGCCGCTGGTTACAACCATCGCTTCCATCCTGGTGTGCTCGGCCTGCTCGCCGCCCGCGATCAGGGCGAGCTCGGTGAGCTGGCCTTCGTGCGTGCTCGCTACGGCCACGGCGGCCGGCCGGGCTACGACCGCGAGTGGCGGGGCGATGCGGACAAAGCGGGTGGTGGGGAGATGTTGGATCAGGGAGCACATCTCATTGACCTAACCCTGTGGATCCTCGGCGAGCCGGCCAGCGTAGTTGGGCACGTGGAAACCCGGGTCTGGGAGATCGCCCCATTGGAGGATAACGCCTTCGTTCTTCTGCGCACCGAAGCCGGTCAGGTCGCCAGTTTACACGCCACCTGGACCCAGTGGCGCAACCTCTTCAGCTTCGAGCTTTTCGGACGCGATGGCTATGCCGTGGTAAACGGTCTGGGAGGCAGCTACGGCACCGAAACGCTCTGCATCGGTTTGCGCAATCGCAAGGGTGGAGTCCCTAACGAGCGCAGGGAGAGCTTCGGGACCCCGGATGGTTCCTGGGGCGCGGAGTGGCTGGACGTACTCGACCGAATCGAGGGCGCCACCGGGCTGGGTGCCTCGGGAGAGGATGGACTGCGTACGGCGCAATGGATCTATCGCGTCTACGCATCGGCTCGCGAGGGCAGGCTAATCCGCCGCGATGAGTAGTCACCTAAGCTCTAAATTTTTCCATTGCTTACGTCAATTTCTCCAGATCGCTGTCGGTTTTCTCGTGGGCGAGGGGAACTTTTTTGCAAAATCCAACGTGGAATTTCGTACATTGAGCGCCGTAGAAGCACAGGACTTGGATCCCCATCTAACACCCTACGACACAGGAACGCAGCATGCGTACGGATCAGGATGCAGCCCAGGTTGAGAGAATTTCGCTGGCCTACCGTCGGTTAGCTAACGCGATGATTCTGAGCACGTTACGCGAGATTTCGAAGACGGACGAGATAGACGACGAAGTGCTCGAAGTCGATTTTGTTGAGAGCCAGCGCATTGATCCCTGGTGCGAGCTGGCCGGCCTCGAGCCGGAAGTTGTGCGCCGCGCCGCCCGCAGGCTTCTGGGCGTTCCTGTGCCCATATAGGCGGCAAATTTCCCTTCGCTTCATGGAAAAGTCCCCGGGACTGCTCCCGGGGGCTTTTCTTGTGCCTGCTCGTGACTATTGCGCCTAGCGGCGTGCGACTCTCGAGCCGCGAGCGTAATCGAGGACGCCCCGGACCACCTTCTCGGCGTCACGGTGACGCAGCTGTTCGAAGCGCAGGGCCCAGGCGTGATCGACGTGGGCGAGGTTGCGCAACTCCACCAGCACTTTGACCGCCGCCGGATTGTCCCGCAGTACGGCCAGCGGTTGCCCGCGTACACGGGCTCCCGCGCCCAGAGAAGGTAGCAGGGCCCGGGCGAAGCGCTTGGACATCAGATCGCTGCGCCGTCCGTTGCGGCTCTCGTAGAACAACACCAATGGCGCCTCCGGAGACTGCCGGTCCACATCGGCGTGGAACGACAGGAACACGGTGCGTTCCCGCCTCACACCTTCATACGCCTTGCGGGCGATGTGGACGCGCGCCTGAAGTCCTTTGGTGCTGCCTCGCGGCCACTGCGCCGGCGAATCACCCCGGTTCAGCACGTAGTTGTCGTAGACCTCATTCTTCTCGTTGACGAAGGTGCGAGTCGGCGGCGTCGTATGGCGAATAAGGTGGTTCGGGCTCAGCAGGGTCAGGCGCACTTGAGCTCCGTGCAGGCGGAACAACACGTACGTGCGCAGGGCGATGTCGTACACATACTCGTCCTCGACGACGAACAGCTGGTTGCCGGTTCCGTCCACCGTGGGGACGATCGCCCCCGGGTCCAGCCCTCCGTGGCCGGGGTCGAGCACAATCGTCCAGCCCGCCAGAGTATCGCTGAGTCGACCGAGCTTTCTGACCTCTGCTTCAAAATGCTTCCACAGCTTGCGCGCCTTCTGATAGGTGCGCAGCGGTGATACCGGGTGATGTTCGAAGTAATTCTGGTCCTTTTGCTGGGCGGCGCGCGGACGGCTACCGTAGTACGGCCCGTTCTCGGCATCAATACGTTGAATCCGGGAGACGTTGTCCATGAGTGCGTCCCAGGGGATCTCGGAGAGTTCGATCCAAGCCCGTCCCAGCAGCGGCCGCACTCGCAGCTCCTGACCGGGATGGATCACTGTGCTCTTCAGGTCGTTCAACTGCTGCAGTTCGGCGACGCTCATCTGGTGCAGTTGGGCGATCTCGCTGAGGTTGTCTCCGCGATTCACCTCATAAGTCTCGAACCGTTTCGACGACTCGGGATGCAGCCGCAGCTCCTGTCCCGGGTAGATGCGGGTCCCCGTGAGCCCGTTGAGCCGTTGCAGGTCGGAGACGGTTATGCGGTAAGCACGGGCGATTTCCCAGAGAGCGTCGCCCCGCTCCACGATGTGCACCGCCGCCGGCGTTGTCTTCAGACGTAACTTATGCCCCGGACGAATCAGATCTCCGCGAATCCCGTTGAGGTGGCGCAGCTCGGCGACATCGAGCTTGTAGAGCAGGGCGATCTCCGAAAGCGTCTGTCCTTGCCGCACCACGTGCACTCCCTCCTGCTGCCGCGATGGTCGGAGCCGGAGCTTCTGGCCCGGATAGATGTGATCGGAGTTGAGAGAGTTCACCTGTCGCAATAGCAGCAGGCCCACATCGAAGCGCTGGGCGATGTCACTGAGAGTGTCACCAGAACGCACCGCATACTCCTCGGGATCCTGATCGCTCTCCACAGCTGCGGGTCGGGTGGCGGCGACGCGGAGCTTCTGTCCGGGGGCGATGCGGTCGGAGTCGAGGCTGTTGAGTCGACGAAGAACGTTGACGGTCAGGCCGTGGCGCAGGGCGATCCCTGACAGCGTATCGCCGCGCTTCACCCGGTACTGGGAGCTCTCGTGCGGGGCCAGAGCTAGCTCTTGGCCGACGACGATGCGATCGCTGCGGAGCCGATTCCACTGGCGAAGATCGTGGATGGTGACACCGTAGCGCAGTGCGATACCGCTGAGGGTTTCGGCGCGCACCACAGTGTGGGTGCTCACCGCAGCCTGGAGCGGCTTGCAGACGCACAGGCCGGCCAGGAAGAAGCTCAGGCGGGCAATGAAGATCACCAAGGAGGGCACGCGCAGACCCATTGGTAGCGCGGACATGGGAGGGCCAACGTCTTGGCGAAGGAGGGAGGGAACTTCGCCAATTGACGTAAAATCAATTATAACACTGAGTTGCAACCCGCGCAAAGAGACTTGGGTGACCAATCCATCGATGGTATCTTCTCTACCTCCGACGATCATCGATCCTAAAACTGTCCGGAGACCTTCATGAGTCAGTTGCGCCACCTTCCTTCCGTAGACCAGCTACTGCAGCTCGACAGTATCACTGAGCTGTTGGAAAGCTACAGAAGGGAGGTTGTCGTTCAGCAGGTTCGAGACGCCGTCGAAACACTGCGCCAGCAGCTTCTCGACGCTCCAGTGAACTCTGCGGATCGCGAGGATCTTCTGCAGAGCGCCGAACGGCTCATCGTCGACGGCCTCAGTCGTCGGGACCCCGGGCTGTCTTCCATCGTGCAGGCAGCCGGGGTGATCCTTCACACCGGATTGGGCCGCGCGCCGCTGGCGCCGGCGGCGGCTCAGGCCATCGCCCAGGCTGCGGAAGGCTACTGTGCCCTCGAATTCAATCTCGAAACCGGCGAGCGAGGCAGCCGTCTTGACAGCGTCGACGGCGACTTGCGATCGAGGACCGGTGCCGAAGCCACACTAGTGGTGAACAACAATACCGCCGCGGTCCTGTTACTGCTCAGTGCCCTCGCCCAGAACCGGGAAGTCGTCATTTCGCGCGGCGAGCTCGTCGAGATCGGTGGCGCCTTCCGCATGCCCGATATCATCGCCGCCAGCGGTGCACGGATCTGCGAGGTAGGCACCACCAACCGCACGCATCTGCGCGACTACGAGGCGGCGATCAATGCCGACACCGCCCTGATTCTCGTTGTCCACCCGAGCAACTACCGGGTTGAGGGATTCACCGCCGCACCCAACCCAGAAGCGCTTGTCGCCCTCGGCCATGAGGCGGGAATCCCCGTCGCCTACGATCTCGGCGGTGGAGCGCTATTCGACCTCGAACGCTGGGAATTGCCCCACGAGCCCGTGGTCGCCCACAGTCTACACACGGGCTTCGACGTGGTCACTTTCAGCGGCGACAAGATCCTGGGAGGTCCGCAGTGTGGAATCGCTGCTGGCCGCAAGGATGTTATCGGCGCCATGAGGCAGCATCCCATGATGCGGGCGCTGCGCTGCGACAAGCTCACTCTCGCCGGCCTGCGTGCCACTCTGCAGATCTATGCACTGCCCGACGACCAGCTGCGCGCCGCTCTCCCGGTACTGCGCATGATGACCGAGCCCGTGGCGCAGATACGGGCTCGGGCCGAGCGATTGTTGGCTCTCGTCCCCGACGATGCTCGCCAGCGGCTCGGGGTGCAGGTGGAAGCGTCGGAGTGCCAGGTCGGCGGTGGCGCCATTACCACCGAGGTTTTGCCAAGCTTCGTCGTCGCTCTGGCACCCGTGCAGCTCGATGTCGGCGAGGTCGCTCGTCGGCTCCGCCTGGACCCAGTCACTCCCGTCGTGGGAAGGGTGGCGAAGGACCGGGTCCTGCTCGACCTGCGCACGGTAAGTGACGCCGATGTAGAAAGCATCGCTGATGCGCTGACCAGAGTTGTCCAGAGTAGGTCGTGAGGCGAGCGATCCCGTGGGCCGCTCTGCTCATCACGGCGGTCTTTAACAGTGGGGGAGGGGAAGTCTTAAACGATGGTGTCGTCCGCCGGACCGCGGACGATCTGGATCTGACCCTGGTCTTCCAGCTGGCGGATCTTCTGCACGATCTTGAGCTGGACTTCCACCACTTCGCTGAGGCGCATAGGGCTGAGAAAGTCCAGCTCCTCTTCGACAAACCTGCGAATCCGATCTGACATGTTAGCGAGGAACTTATCTTTCACTTCTTGACTGGCCGCCTTGAGCGAAATCACGATGTCCTTCTGCTCGACCTCGCGCAGCACTGTTTGAATCTCGCGATCCGTTAGCCGCTGAATGTCCTCGAAGATGAACATCTGATTACGCACGAACTCGGCGACCTCCGGATCCTGCGCGTCGAGGCGATGGAGGACGTTCTTCTCCACCGAGCCTACGGTAAGATTGAGCATGTCCGCCACCACCTTGGGACCGCCCACGTCTTGGTTGCCGCCCAGAATGTCCCGCAGGTTCTCCTCCAGGCTCTCCTTGATCTGTCTGAGAACGTTGGGGGTGATATTCTCCATGGTGGCGATCCGGTAGGAGACCTCCGACTGCATCACTTCGGGCAGCTGGGAGAGAATCCCCGCAGCTTGAGCGGAGTCGAGTTGTGAAAGAATCAGCGCGATGGTCTGCGGGTGTTCGTGCGAGATGAAGGGCGCGATCTGTTCTGGAGGCACGTTTTTGAGGAGGTGGAATCCGGAGGAGACGGTGCTCATCACCCGGTCGAGAATCTCCTGGGCCCGATGTGGACCGACGGCGCTCTCGAGGGCGCCTCGGGCAAAGTCGACTCCGCCCTGGCTCATGTATTCGCCGGCGAGCAGATGCTGCTCGAACTCGCCTAGCACCCCGTCCTGCAGTTCGACGGGCAGGTACTTGAGCTCGGCGATCGTACGGGTGATTTCCTCGATCTCGTAGTCGGCGAGAAATTTCATAATGTCCGCCGCCCCGTCCTGGCCGAGGGCGATCATGAGCACTGCGACCTTCTCCCGAGGGGAGAGGATGGGTTCCTCCTCCTCGAGGTAGGCCTGCTTTTCCGTGGGCACGTCGGGGGTCTTGTTCATCGCTCTGTCCGCCTGTGAATGAACGCTCCGGAGCCAATTTCCTCCGGGTCCGGCAGGATGTTCCCTCGCCTGCTCCCGCAAGAAGTGACCAGATTTGTCATAACCGAAGATTAATCAATCTGTTAGTTCACGAATTCCACCTTGGTCTGAAGACTGGTCGCGTAAGCTTTTGCCCCAACTCTGCAAAGGCAGGGCCAGAATCCCCACTGGGTGCATCCCCGGCCCTCTTCCAGGGCTTTGTTATTGCCTCTCGAAGAGGCCTGTCCTATATTGACTAACACCCTATTTATTCTAAAGTTTCTCCTACCTCCCACAGCAGCAATCGCCTACCTCCCCGGGCTCACCGCCCGCTCGCTGCCTCCAGCGACACGGTACGACAGGTGACCCGACGATGTGCAAAAATGACCTGCAGGTAGTCCCGGGGCCGCCCCATGCGGACCTCAAGCGGCGGGCCTTGGACGAGTGGTTGCGGAACCCCTTTCTCGACGACGACGAGGAGGATCTCGCCCTGCGTCTGTCCGCTCCTGCCTCGGATGTCGTGGAGGCCATGGTCGGTCTTTGCGAGAGCGGATTTCTCCAGCCCTCGGGACGCAGCGGCTACAGGCTTGATTGTGACTTTGGCGACGTGTCTTCCTCCGACATCGCGGAAGGAAAGAGTGCCACCGTCTCCTTCAGCGCCGCCGCGGTCGGCGATCCGATGAACGCGGCGGAAGTGGCCATTCCCCCCGAGTTCTCCGATTTTGGCAAAAAGGCCGCCGAGGACCCGCTCGCACGGGAGATTTCGGAGGCCCTGAACGGCCTGCTGCCAAGAGAAGCCAATGGTGGCGGCAAAGAGCTGCTCGACGCCCTGCCTTTCGGCGTCGCCATTCTCCGCGAAACCGGGAGCTTGGAGATGGCGAACCGCAAGGCTTCGCAGATGCTCGGTATACCCTGTGAACAGGTCGATGGCGCCACCTTCGAGATCGCTACCGGGGTGAACCCCCTCACCGCGCTCTGCTGCCGCGACCCGATAGTGTTCTCCCTTACCGAGCCACTCCCTGTGGAGGTTACCCTGCAGCCGCGCGACATCGCGGGTCAGCGCGTGGTGCTGATTCTGTTCCGCGATGTGTCCCTGCAGGAAGAGGTCGCCCAGATCAGCGCCCATCTGCAGGAGGAACTCTACGAGAACTTGCAGGACGAGATGATAGGCCCTCTGATGATGATCGAGCAGTTCCTTGAGCGCCCCCAACTACAGGGGTTGGGAGAAGCCCGCGTCGCGATGGAGCAGATCAACTCGTTCCTGCGCGACTTCTTTCTCCGTGATAGCGGCTCACAGGCGCCGGACTCACCGGCCGCTGATTCGCTGAACTGAGGGAGGACAGACAGATGGTTCTCGATATCCGATTCCTGCCCATAGAGGGGGACTCTATGGAGCTTCACCACAATCCCGAAGCTGTCAGCGCGGAAGCCGCCCACGGGGAAGATCTCGATCTTGAGGCGCTACTCACTGCGGTGGCCACTGGTTCCACCGTGGAGCGCTCCAACGCCATTCTTCAGCTGCGAACTCTTGTTCCGGGGAACGAAGGCGTGGAGACTCTCTGCCGAATTGTCGAAGACCCTGATGACGAGCGCCGGCTGCCCGCCATGCGCGTGCTCGGCTTTCACCGCCAATGGATCAGCACCACCAGCGGCCTGGGGCGCCTGCTGGGGTGGACGCGCAGCGAGCCGGATCCCGAAGTGGTAGCGGCAATGGTGTGGGCGCTACGGCAGCGGGATGCCGTCCAGGAGTTCCTGCTCCATCCCATTCATAGCATCGCCCGCGAGAGTGCTCTCGGCCTGCCGGTGAACGACACCACGATCGGCGCGCTCATCTACGCCCTGCTGTCGGGACAGGCTTCCGACATCGATGTGGTGCTGCAGTACAAGCTGCGCACCGCCCATCCCAGCGTGACAGATGCCGCTGTCGAAGTCCTACTGAGCCAGGGGGTAGAGGCCAGCGCCGACGAGGTCTCGAAGGTGCTGCGCTGCCTGTCGCAGAAGCTGCTATTCCAGCTTTTCGTCGAAGGCAGGGGCCGTCCCGCCTGGAGTCTGGAGCAGACCGAAGAGGAGCGTGCTGAGAGCGCCGCCTGGCACCGCATCGCCCGACTGACTTCTAGCGCGTTGCTGGCGGAGCCCAGTGCCGAGCTCATCCGCTATTTGGTGAACCACAGTGCGGCCGACGAGACCTTTGCTCGCCGGCACGAATCCTTCATCAAGGCGTCCATGTGCAATACCGAGGCAGTGCTGGGCACGGACATGCTCGATGATTTCGAGCGGCTCGCCCACGGCGCGACCGACGATCGCCTGGCGCAGATGGCACAGTTACTCGTCGATCTTGGCGACAAGCTTGCCGGCGGTGAGACCCACTCCCAGGTGTCTGATCTTCTAGAGCGCTGGAAGAAGCGCTCGCCGGCCTTGAAGCTGAAGATCTACCACATGCAGCAGGGACTACACTGAGTCGCGGCGGTTTGCAGAGTCCGCGCCCCGCTCCCACTCGCCCATGCGAGCGGAGCTTTTCATGTGTGAGCCCGACGCATCAAACCCAGGCCGACGGCGCCGAAGATGAGATTGGCGATCCATGCGCCCAGCCAGGGAGACAGCATCTCGTTCCAGCCCAGGGCCTGACCGGCTTTGACTCCGCTGTAGAACAGAAAGCAGATCAGAACCGCCAGCCCGAAGACCGTAGCGCGGCTGCTACGTTGCGCATTGGCCGCCAGCGGGGCTCCGAAAACAAAGATGACGATGCAGGTCACGGGGAAGGCGATCTTGAGGTGGAGGTCGACGATGTGGCGGGTAACGTCCTCACCTCGACTCTGGGCGCGCGCGATGTACGCCATCAGCGATTGGTAGTCCATCTCTTCCGGCTTGCGTTGCTGGCGCGCGAAATCCTCGGGTCTCAAGGTCAGCAGACTGAGCGCCAGGGTATCGAAGGTGGCGGTCGCTATAGATTCGGAATCCAGGCTGTGGTACTGCCCGTCCACCATCGTCCATCGTCCGGCGCTCTCCCGCCACTCCAGATGTCGCCCACTGGCCCGCTCCAGCGTGTGACTGCCCATAGTGCGCTCCCAGGTCACGTCGTGGGCCCGTAGCCTCTGATGGTCGTAGGAGCGGGCGAACACGAACTGCCCCTGTACGTCCTGCAGCAGCACCTGACGCCGAGAGCCGTCACTGCGCCGATACGAGCGGATTTCGTCCTTCACTGTGTTGTAGCGGAAGGTCGCCGTGGGCACCACCCAATCGGTGAACAGGAAGGCGGCGCCGGCGAACAGCAGGGTGAACAAGTGCAGGGGTGCGAAGATCCGGTGCAAGCTCACCCCCGCTGCTTTGGCGGCGGAGATCTCACTGCGTCGGGCGAATCCGGCCAGGGAGAATAGCGTGCCCAGCAGCGTCGTGATGGGTAGGGCGAGGACAATCCAGTAGGGACTGCGGTAAAGGTAGTAGCGTCCGATCTGCGTGAACGTGGCGTCGTGATCGATGAAGGTGTCGATGTTCTCGATGAGATCGATAATCAGCGCCATCGCCCACAGCGCCACGATGCTGAGAGCGAGACACCAGATGTGACGCCGCAGGAAATAGCGGTCCAGCAGCGAGTTCACTGTGCGGGCCCGGGCCAGCGCGGCCGGCGTAGTAAGCGGTCTCCGATCAGCGGGAACGAACGATCCAGGGTGGCGGCGCGCAGCAACAGAAGGCCCAGTCCTCCAAACACTGTGTTCGGCGCCCACATGGCCACCGCTGGAGCGACGAATCCGCGATCGGCGAGCTCCTCTCCTCCGATGAGGAACATCCAATAGGCGAAGAAGAACACCAGGCTGACCGCTACCGCTACCGCGGCACCTCGGCTGCGAACGAAGGACCCCACGGGCGCTCCCAGCAACACGAACACCAGACAGGCCGAGGCGATAGAGAACTTCTTGTGAACTTCCACCAGGTACGAATTGCGACGGCGTTCGCGGCTGTGCAGTATGCGCCATTGCTTGTCGAGGCGAGAGGCCAGCCGCTCTCCTCTACGTGCGAGAGAGGGGATCTCGATACTGTCGTTGAGGGCGTCGGAGAGGAAGGCGTTCACGGTGGAGTCCATCGTCGCCTTGGTTTGAGCGGTCTCGATCTCATGCTCGTCGACGGCGCGCAGCATGGTGGAGACGTTCATCTCCCGGTCGCTGCGATAGGCGGAGCGGTAGGTGGTGAAAGAGCGGTCGGGGTCTTCGATGTGAATCACCTGGCGTGAGAAGGACCCGCGAGAAAATCTCGAAAGGTCGCTGTCGTTGACGCGGTTAACTTCTCCGTCTTCGAGTTCGAGACGCACGTAATGTCCTCCGTCAAAGATCTCCAGCTTGCCCCGTGCGGCGCGCAGAGTCGTGGGCGGGCCCGGCCGACCCGTGTCGTACAGGGTGATGTCGTGCAGTTTGTTCTTCGTTTCGTCCACCTTGCGCACGAGCAAGCTGTAGTCCCCCAGATTGCGGATGAAGACGCCCTCCTTCTGCCTGAGCACCAGGGCTGCCTTCCGTCGCTTCAGCTCCGCTGCCAGGTTGCGGGCGCGATGGTTCCAGTCCGGCAGAACTCGATCGTTGAACCAGATCATGACCACCGATAGCACGGCTCCTGATAACAACGCCGGTGCCACCAAGCGGGTGAAGCTGATGCCGCAGGCTTTGAGGGCCAAGATCTCCCCGTCTTCCGCCATGCGCCCGAAGGCCATGAGCACGGCGATGAGAACGGCCATGGGAACGGCGAGGGCGACGATCCACGCGAGATTGTAAACGAAGAGCACCACCGCGGTCTCCGCCCCCAGCCCCTTGCTCAGAACCTGATCCAGCATCTGCAGGACCACGTCGATGACGAGGACGAAGACGATGAGCGCGAAGCCCAGCACGAAGGGCAGAAGATGCTGCCTCAGAACGTATCTCGAGAGGGAAACCAAGTGGTGGCTGAGCGGTCTGAATTCCTGGGTTGGTGGCAATGGTCCAGGCCATCAGGCGGGTTTGTGATATGGTTGACGCCGTGCCTGGAGAGGGCTACACAGGGGCCCCGAGTACCGCGAATCGTGCCCAATATACCCTTGCGGAACGGACTCTGCAGACGGTGCTGACGACGACCCGCCTCAGATTGCTGAAAAGTGGAGTTTCCAGTTATGTTCTCAAGGAATCACAAGGTTTCCGGCACCCCGTAGAGCAGCCTTCATTCCCGCCTCTTCCTTCCCTTGCGGAGCCCGCCTATCGTGCATCGCGAACGGTAAACGATTTCCGCTCGCGATGACGGTGACCTCTGCAAATTGGTCGCGCCATCGTCGCACGTCCGTACACCGGGTGCCCGCGCCGAGGCGAAGAGCACCGACAACGTCAAAAGGTCGTAGACCCGTGAGCGTCCGGCCACCGTCTCTCGGTGCCGATTAGTGATCCGTTTTATGCGTGTTCCACAATTCACCGACTCCCAAGGCCGTTCTTCGGTTTCCCACGGGTGCTCCCGATTCCGGGTTGGTCTAGTCGCGACGGTGTTGTTGTGCGGGGTTTGGCTAGCCGGTTCGGCTCCAGCACAAGGCCAGCCGCGCTACAAGCACGTCCTGCTTCCCGGGATCCTAGATAGCCTGTTTTACGAGCCCGTCGCCTATCCGCCGCTGGCTGATGAACAGCCGCTGCTGCGCCAGCGGACGTCGCCTAGCCCGCTCATCGAATCACGCTCCGGTTTCGCCAGGAAGAAGATCGTCGTTGACTCCGCCGGAGTACACTATGAGCCCCGGGCCTCCGGTTTTTCCCGGGGTGCGCCGGTGACGATGACCCTTCAGCAATACCTGAGAATGGGGCATTGGCACGTCTACCTGCGCAGTTGGCGAGAGTCCGTCCGCCGTGGCTTCAAACGCTCCGCCATGACCCAGCAGCGCGTCGGCCGCAGTCGGCTGGAGTGGCGCGTCCCCTTCCCCGCGCCTAAGCCAATCCGCGCTCTCATCGGTGACGAGGGATCGCTCCGCATCAACGGCTCACACATGGCGAAGCTGTCGGGGCGTAGCCAGTGGACGGCGGGAGAGGTGCAGACCCTGGCGGGTCGGCCTTCGCGCTTTCCTACGCTGAGCATGGACCAGGAGTCCAAGTTCTCAGTAGAGGGTAGCGTTGGCGAGGCCATCAACATCCGCATCACCCAGGACACAGAGAGTCTGGGATCGGCCTTCAGCCAGAGCTTAACCGAGCAACTGCAGAATCAGATCAAGCTCGATTACAGGGGCGATGAAGACGACATCTTTCAGGAGATCCAGGCGGGTAACACCACGCTATCTCTTCCCAACACCCGCTTCGTCGGCTTCAACCAGCAGCACAAGGGTCTATTCGGCATCCGCACCAAGGGTCACCTGGGACCCATGGCGTTCACCATGATCGCCAGCCACGAGAAAAGCGAGAGCAACCGCCAAACCTTTCGCGGTGGCGCTCAGGTCGACACGGTGGAGATCCGCGATTACGAGTACGTGCGCAACCAGTGGTTCTACCTGGACGCTTCGTATCGCGACCGCCTCGATGACTTCGCCGAGCTCAATGTCGGCATCCCTTCGCAGTTCCGCGCCGCTGACCGCATAGACGAACGCTCCCTCGAGGTCTACGTCAACGACTTTAACGTCACCAACGACCCCGAGCAGCTGGCCCGTCCCGGTGTCGCCAGTGTGGATCCCAATGGTCCCGGCGACGAGCGTGCCGGCTACAGCGAGACCGGTACCTGGCACCTGCTTGATCCCGACAACGACTACACCTTAGTTCGCGAGCTCGGTTACATCGTACTGCGGACGCCGGTGCAGGAGCGCCACGCCTTGGCCGTGGCTTACCGCACGGTGGGAAACGTTGCCACCGGAATCACCGCGGAGCAGTTCGGTGCCACCAACCAGGATCTTGACTCTCTCAGCCTGAAACTGATCAAGGCGCGCGATGCCCGTCCCGAGTTTCCCACGTGGGATCTCGAGTGGAAAAATGTCTACCGCATCGTCCGCGGCTTCTCACGAGGCCGGTTGTTCGACGTGGACAAGATCCGTGTCGAGATCCTCAAGGAGGTCCCCGGTTCGGAGCCGCGGAACACGCAGGACGGAAAGTCTTTTCTGCAGCTCATGGGCCTTGACACCCACGGCCAGGATCCAGGCACTCGGCCCGACCAGATCATTGATGCCGACTACGTCGGCTTGGACGGCAGTCGCGGGGTTCTCATCTTCCCCGATCTGCGACCCTTCGCCCCGGTGAATCCCACCTACCAAACCCTCTTTGACAACGTGGGTGACATCTACACCACGCAGCAGCGCCGCGATCAGATCGAGGCGAGTCGCTACATCATTCAGGTCGTTAACAGTTCCGCACAGCAGCGCATCAACCTGTCGCAAGGGCGTCTGGCGGGAATCGATATCGAGTCGGTGGACGTGCGCCTCAATGGAAAGAGACTGCAGAGGGGTACCGACTACAATGTGACCTTCACCGGCGAGGTCACCTTCGTCGGCGCCACTGTCGACGCGGTTTCCGATCCGGGTGCCGATCTCGAGATCACGTACGAGAGTCAGGATATCATCGGCATTGGCAGCCAGCAGAAGACGCTGTTGGGAGCACGGAGCGATTACGAATTCTGGGATGGCGACGGCTCCATCGGTGGGACCGTTCTCTACAACAATGTGCGCAGTCCCGAAAATCGCGTGCGCGTGGGGCAAGAGCCGGCGCGCACCATCCTCTGGGACATGGATTTGCGTGCCAAGTTCGAGGCACCGTTGCTGACCCGACTTGTCGACGCCATGCCGATGCTGAAGACGGCAGAGCCGTCCGACGTCACCGTGCAGGCCGAGGTGGCGCAGAGCCGACCCAATCTCAACACCAAGGGCCAGGGTTTCATCGACGACTTTGAGGGCGCCGAAAGACCAGAGATCCTTTCCGTTTTTCGTTCGCGCTGGACGCCGGCCAGCGCGAACGTCGATCCCGCCTTCGACGAGGACAACCGTGGCCGGTTAATCTGGTACAACCCCTTCGATCGCGTGCTGAGGGAGGAAATCTGGCCCGGTCAGCACGACCAGGTGGAAGCGAGAAATAACCGCACCGATGTGCTTGTCCTCGAAGTCACGCCAAACCCCGACGATGCAATTACGTGGGGTGGTGTAATGACGGCGTACACCGGAGGCGTTCGCGATTTCTCGAAATCGAAGTTCCTCGACCTTTGGCTGTTGGGCACCGAGGGCCAGCTGCACATAGATCTCGGTGACATCAGTGAAGACTGGATCCCCAACGGTCGTATCGACACAGAGGACGAGAACCTGCCCGGGCGCTCTACTGGCGATGGCCAGGTGTCGGAAGACGAAGACGTGGGCCTCGACGGCCGCACCGATCGCGAGGAGCTCGAGTTCTACCTGCTCGAAGCCGGGGTGGACTCTACCGTGTTTGCCAATTGGTCTGAGCAGCAGAAGCGCGAGGCTTTCCTTGACAGCAATCTCGTAACAGTGGGCTGGTCCACGGCTCAGTTGGCGGGCATGAGCCGCGAAGACAAGGTGCGGCTGTTCCAGCAGTTCTACGGTAGCCACCGCCGTCCCGACGATCCCGAGGGCGACAACTGGAACTACGACTCGACCCGGGACCGCGATAACTACACCCGCATCAACGGCACTCAAAAGAACCGGCAGACCGAGGGAGGGCAACGCCCCGACACCGAGGACCTCAACAACGACGGCAACCTCAACGTCCGCAACGACTACTACCACTACGTCATCGATCTCGCCGACGATCCCCACGTGCCCGGAAGCTGTAGCCGTCCCGAGGACGTCAACGGCCGCTGCGACGCCTGGAAGCTCTACCGCCTCGAGCTCTACAACCCCGACATCCAGCGCGTGGGGTCTCCGGATTCGAGCCGAATCGAGTTCGGTCGCCTTAGTCTGATCGCCAACAGTCTGTCGGACACCACGACCCAGGTCAACATCGCTCAGATCGAGATTATTGGGAACGAGTGGCAGGAGGACGACATCCTGCGCTTCCGGGACACGGCGACAGAAGTGCGAGAGTGGGAGGGGTTCAACGTCACCGTCGTCGGTACTCACGAGAATCTGAGCTTCAAGCCGCATCCCAACGTCAAGGTCCGTCGACTCGCCCGTTCCCGCGCCCGCGAACGGGTGCAGTCGCTGGTGCTTGACTTCGAAGAGCTTGAGCCCGGTCACCAGATGTCGGCTACCAAGGTGCTGTCGCGGAATGCCGACTACACCAAGTACACGCGTATGCGCATGTGGGTACACGGCGACTCCGCCAACACCTGGACGGTGGAGCCGGACTCCAGCGAGCTTGAGCTGTTTGTGCGCTTTGGCGCCGACACCCTCAACTATTATGAGTACATCACGCCGGTCTTTCTCGGCTGGGACGACCGCAACGATGTCGAGGTGGATCTGATCACCATGGCGCAGCTCAAGGCCGAACTGCAAAGCGGCCGTCTGGATTCTCTCGGGGAGGTGGCGACCCAGCTCGACTCACTGGTCGTCAAGGACAACATCCGCGATGGCGAGCCGGCAATCTACCGGGTGCGCGGCAGCCCCTCCATGCAGCAGATCAAGCAGTTGAGCCTAGGCGTGCGCAATCGCGGACAGGCAAGCGGCTACACCGGACAGGTCTATGCCGACGAGCTGCGTCTCGACGAGGTGCGTAACAATCCTGGCATTGCCGCCTATGCGCGCATCAACAGCCAACTGGCCGACTTCACGACCGTCGACACCTGGGTGGACTGGCGAGAAGAGAATTTCCGTACCGTGAACAATACTGAGCGCAAGAGCTCCGATCTCAACAGCAGCCTGGCGACGACGACCAACGTGCATAAGTTCCTGCCAGGAACCTGGGGGTTCTCCATCCCCGTGAAATTCACGGTTTCTAGCCAGATTAGCCTGCCTCGCTTCGGTCCCAACTCTGACGTCGAGCTGCGTAGCAGCGAGAAGGACTCTCTACGCACGGAGAACACCAAGCAGCTTATGGAGGTGTCGCTGAGCAAGCGCGGCGGCCGCAACGTGCTGATGCGCTGGACTCTGGACCAGATGAACTTACGTCTGTCACAGACAGTGCAGAACAACCGCTCGCCGGTGACGCCCCTGGACCGACGCGAATCCCAGACCGCGAACTTCAGCTACAAGATGCCGCTGCCGAAGCCGAAGATTCGCTACCTCGATTGGCTGCCGGAGTTCGCGCCGAAGGCGATGCGCGAATCGGAGCTGTCGCCATTGCCGACGGTGGCCAACTACACCCTTGCTATGAACCGGCAGGATAGCCGCACTTGGCGCGCCACTCAGACGGACACCACGGCAAACGAGGCCTTCACCCTTAAGGAGACCTACAACACCAAGGTCAGCCTCATCCGCTCGCTGACCGCCGACTACAATCTGCAGATCGACCGCGATCTCCGGAAGAACTTTGACGTCAGTGCCAGTGCCTTCGGCCGAGAGGTGAAGCGTTCTCAGAAGGCGGACGTCAAGGTTAACCTGAGGCTTGTGCGCTGGCTCGATCCTTCCTTCACCTTCCAAGCCAACTACCAGGAGAATAGCGATCCCCGTCGCGGGCGCCAGCTGGCCGAGTTCGACCCGAAGACCGGCCTCCCGATCCTCACCCGGGACATCACCGCCAAGAACACGGTCTCCGGCCGCTTCAACGTGCGTCTGCCCGACCTGCTGAAGAAGATCGGCGCACCTGGTGAGCGCGCCCGGCCGCGCTCGCGTTCACGGAAGGAGACGGACGACGAAGAAGCGCAGGAGACGGGCGACGAAGAAGCGGATTTGGCGCCGAAGCTCGAGGGACAGCCGCTCTTCCTGCGCCGCTTCATCTACTTCACTGGTGGTTTCATGGAACCGCTGTCGACGACCTGGCGGCGCAACACGGACACGCGAAATTTCAACCTCGTTGAGCGGCCGCCGGTGCTGTACCAGCTCGGTCTTGAAGCCGACCTCGACGTGGCAAGACAGGGCGTTGGGTTGACCAAGCAGGATCAGTTCAGCGAGACTGTGAATCGCGAGGCCAGCACGGGCATTCGTCTGCCCCTCGGCTTCAGCGTTAAGTCGAGCTACAAGGATGGCACCACCGAACGCTCCGGTTCGACAGAGAGCCGTCTGCGCGTGGAGCGTCAAGTTTTCCTGCCCCGCGTCACCATCAACTGGGGTCGGGCGGACCGGCTGCCCTATGTCAAGCGCTTCCTCAACTCCGCACAGGTCAACGTCAACGTCGACAACTCTAGCTCGAGTCAGGGCGAGGGTGACCTCAGTCGGAGAAATCTGATTAGCGAGGGCACATCGCGGGAGTGGCGGGGGTCATGGACTGGACAGTGGAAGATTGGTCCCACTACGCGCTTCGAGATGAGCCGCTCCGTGGGCAATGATCGCGACTTCGAACTGGGCGATCGATCCGAGCATACAGAAGAGGGGTCGGGGCCACTGGCGACGCGCGGCCGGGGGAGTCTGAATAAATCGAGCACCGTCTTCGACGTGCGTTACAAGCTGCGGGCCCGGCGGTTGCCGTTGCTCGGCGATCTCAAGAGCAACGTGGATCTGCGCCTCGAGTTCAGCGTCGAGGGCGAGACCAGGTATAGCGCCACCGGCGACTCCGAGCTTACTCCCATCTCCTCGACCGATCGTTGGAAGGCGCAGTTCGACGCCACCTACAATTTCAGCGAGAACTTCCGCGGCAACGGCGTCCTTCGCATCGAGAACAACCGCAACAACATCTCACAACGGACACGAAAAGTGCGGGAGGTGAGCGCCTCCGGGACGCTGTTCTTCCGCTGATCGCGTTGCCGCCTTCCTCCAGAGGGGCATATACTTCTATGATAGCTGTCAACCGTCACGAACAAACAGCCGTGTTGTTACTCAGCGCCCGTCTGTTGGCCAGCACGGCGCCGCTGTCCTCGACGACTACCGGTCCGACGCCCTGTAAGAGTTCGCCGTGGTGAAGGACGCGGTGCCAGTTCTCCATCCGAAGCTGCCGGGCACTGAGGGGAACGAGTTTTCACCGTCCGACCTGGCGAGTGGGTCCGGTGACGGCGAGGGTGATCGTCGCCTGTCGCGAGGAACAAGCCCTTTCGAACGCTCGAAGATCTGTGGCGAGTGAAGGTCTTCGGATCGGCCACCATAGAGTGCCTGCGTAGTCACATCGTTCTCGGTTGACCGCTCACACCTCATTACCACGCAGAGCTCAATCTTGTTCGGCAGCGGCCTCAAGCGATCCACTGGCATCCATGTTGGCGACGAAGGTGTGTTCGCCAGTGAACTCGTCTTGCAGCGCCGGCGCGCCAGCGTTCGTCGATGTGTCACGGTGGGGCTGACGGAGCCTCTCGCTCTTCCCGAGCAGCTGACCGATGCCGCAGCCCGGTCTGCTCTCGCTAGCGCCCTTCACGAGCTTAAGATCCGAGGGGTGAACTGCGATCGGCCCTCTTTCGGCCTCACCGGGCCTTCGACCTTCGTAAAGCGACGATTTCGCGTATCCGGCAATCCCTCGGAAACCCGAGCGCAACTTTTCTGGGAGGCCGAGCAGATCCTCGGGGAAGATCTATCCCAGTATGCCGTGGACGTGCTAATTACCCGCCGCTTCGGCTTCGTCGTCGCCGCCCGACGCGACGTGATGGATCTGTACGTCGAGCTCTGTCGTGAGAGTGGCTTGGGCAGGCCCGATTTCGACGTCAGCTCCTTGGCTCTGTGCAATGCCCTGGAAGGCAGTGGGCAGACGTCCGCAGAGGGTACGAGCGCCATGGTCCACCTCGATCGCGAATCTGCTCGGCTCGTGCTCGTGCGTGAAGGCGAGTTCGAGGCGGAGTCGACGTGGAAACGGGACAGTGATTCCAGCGACACCGTTGCCGAGAGCGCAAAGCGTCTGCTCTCTCTGCTCGAGGCCGAGCTCAGAGACGGCGAGACGCCGGATCGCCTATGGGTATCCGGCCCGGCCGGCACCGCCCAGGCACTGGCGAAGCTCCGAGAAGCAGTGCCTACGAAGGCGGAGCTCCTCGATCCCTTCGTCGACATCCACACCAGTGCCCAAGCCGCGGAAGACTACGCCGCCCGCGGCAGCAGCGCCTTCGACATTTCGGCCGGGCTTGCCTATCGGGCCCTCGTCGAAGACTAAGCCACCGTGATCCGAGTTCATCTAAGCCGAACAGAAAACGGTTCAGGGTTATGCACGTGGAGCACCTTCACTGCGGGTGTACTCGTCGTCGCCGTGACTATTTTGGCATGGATCGCCAACGACCAGATCGACCTCGCAGCGCGGTGGTCTGCACACCGCGGAGCGACGGACGAACCGATGGCTTCCTTGCCTAGATCCGCCGTCGCCATGCCAACATTGGCCGATGAGGTGCCAAACACTTTTGTTGCCGCTCCCGTTCTTAGTCAGAATCCGTTCTGCGTTGTGGCTTTGCGACTGCTCGCCCACCTGCAGCTCGCAGTGCGCAACTCCGCTCTCATGCTGCACGGCACTGGGGATTACGTCCTACAGGGGCAGGTTTCAGAGACGGTCGCTCCACAGCTGCGAGCCGTCGTCGACTCCCTCCAGCGGGAAAATCACGCCGCAAGTCTGACGATGTGGAACGGTGCTGACTCACAGAGTAACAAGCGTACCTTCCTTCTGGAGGGGAGAATCCCCGCCCGTGGCATCGGAGAGCTGACGGATCTCCGTATGCTTGAGGCGGCGCAGTTGCTCACCGAGCTCAGCGTCCAGGTTCGCCGCTCGGGTCTGCAATCCGTCGTGGACCGTTCCGCCGGGAGCGTTGTTCTCGGTAATGGCCGAGTGCAGCAGAGCCACGAGCTGTGGGCCTCCGGTTCCGTCGCTGACGTTCATCGCCTGGTGGGCTCTCTCGACAGTATGCGCCAACGAGCGCGGGTGTCCAAGCTCGTGCTCAAACCCGATCCCGGCAACGGAGCGGGCAGTCAGCTCTATGTTGCCGTCGATCTCCTCGTCGTCCAGAAACCAGGGGAGGTGCAATGAACAAGGCCATTTATCCGGGTAGCTTCGATCCCATCACTCTTGGGCACGTGAACATCATAACGCGCGCCCTGGAGTTCTTCGACGAGCTCGTGGTTCTGCTCGCTGTGAATCCGGTGAAGAAGGCGCTGTTCACGGTCGAGGAAAACCTGGAGATGATCCAGGATGTCACCTCGTCCTGGCCCCAGGTGACCGTCGACTCTACCCAAGGTCTGCTCGTCGACTATGCCCGACAGTACGGCATCACCAAAGCCGTCCGCGGTCTGCGCGGCGTTACCGACTTCGACACCGAGTTCGCCATGGCACTGACCAACCGCAGCCTGTGGTCGGAGTTCGACACCGTCTATCTCGTGACCGACGCTAAATTCATGTACCTGCACTCCTCAGTGGTACGACAGGTCGCCGCTCTCGGCGGCGATGTGAGCGGCTTCGTTTCGCCCCTGGTTGAGCAGCGTCTGCGCGTCAAGCTGGGCAGCATCTAAGAATCGACTGCCGTGTTCATCGACGAGACCACGATTACCGTAAAGTCAGGGGCTGGCGGCGACGGCTGCATGAGCTTTCGTCGCGAGAAGTACGTGCCTCGCGGCGGGCCCGACGGCGGCGATGGGGGAAACGGCGGCAGCGTGATCTTCTGCACCGACAGCAATTTGGCCACCCTTGTCGATCTGCGCTATCAGACGCGCATCGAAGCCGGGCGCGGGCAGCACGGAAAGGGCAAGAACCTGACCGGCGGACGCGGAGCCAACGCCATCGTGCGAATGCCTCCCGGCACCGTAGTCCACAACGAGGCGGGCAACATTCTCGCCGACCTCGTCGCAGAGGACGAATCGTTCACGCTGCTTAAGGGTGGTCAGGGCGGTCGTGGCAACGCCCGCTTCGCAACCTCGCGCAATCAGGCTCCCCGGCACTGCGAGCCGGGGACGCCTGGCGAGGAAGTCACGGTACGGCTTGAGCTTAAGCTACTCGCCGATGTCGGCCTCGTGGGTTTTCCCAACGCCGGCAAGTCCACGCTGCTATCCCGACTGTCGGCGGCCCATCCCAAGATCGCCGACTACCCCTTTACGACACTGCAGCCCAATCTCGGCATCGTGCGTCACGGCGAGTATGAGAGCTTCGTCCTCGCCGATCTTCCAGGTTTGATCAAGGGGGCCCATGAGGGCAAGGGTCTAGGGCTGCGCTTTCTCAAGCATGTAGAGCGGACGAGACTGCTGCTGATCACTCTCGAATGCACGGCGGAGAATGCGGCGGAACAGATGACGACCCTGCGAGCGGAACTCGGACAGCACAATCCCGCCCTCCTGAAGAAACCCTGCGCCATCGTCTACACCAAGGCCGACCTGCTCGGTCCCGCCACCGATAACTTCGAAGACCCCCTTGCCGAGTTGTCGGCACGGCGGTTTCTGATCTCGGCGGTGAGCGGCGCCGGCTTGGCAGAGCTCGTCACCTACCTTGGCCAGCAGGTCAGCCGGCAGCGCGGTGCCGAGGCCGCTGTTCGGGGGGACGGCTCGCCGAAGCGGCCATGACCGAGGTCCGCGGTCAGGCGCTGACCCGGGATGAGGCTGGCCATCCCGACATCTTCGCCACTGTCGACAGGCCGTCACAGCAGTTGCACGCGCTGGGCGACGGGAAAGTCCTCGAGTTACCGTCAGCGCACCGCCGGCACTCGCTGCTTACGTCCTACGGAGGCGAGGTTGCCAGGCAGCTAAGCCACGATCTGGCCGCTATCGACCACACCGTCATCAGCGGTCTCGCTATAGAATTCGTTCGGTTGAAGAGTTCGCCAACGCTAAGGGCTGCGCCATGTTTCAGGCCTTGCTCGAGTCCGAGCCGTTCGAGCAGAGCTACAGCCCCAGGCGCGTTGCCCGAGATCGCGAACTCGGCTCTACCGGCGAAATTTGGATGAGATCCTGGGCATTGGGGTCGGGGGTGCAGCCTTCCTGCACACTGTCTCTATTGCACCGGAAGTGCCGGAGCAGCGTCCCGCCCAGATATAGGGAGGACCCCACCGCGACGAGGGCGGCGATGCACGTTTGCCAGTCGTTGAACATCACCACCCCAGCCAGGTCGTCGCTTGATAGGTGGCCAGTGCCCCCACATAGGCCAACACGGTCATGTAGGTGAAGCTCAGCAGCGCCCAACCCCAGCTTTCCGTCTCGCGCTGTATTACTGCCAGCGTAGACATGCACTGTGCGCACAGGGCGAAGAATACCATTACCGACAGCGCCACCGGCACACCCAGCACCCGGGAGCCATCGGCGCGGGTGGCTCCCTGCAAGGCGGCCCGCAGGTCGGCGGATTCCTCGTCCACGCCCTCGCCGCCAAGGCTGTAGATCGTGCCCAGCGCAGAGATGATGATCTCTCGGGCGGGAAAGGAGGCCAGCGCTGCCATCCCCAGACGCCAGTCCCAGCCTAGGGGCTCCACCGCCGGCTCGATAAAATGCCCTGCCCGCCCGAGATAGCTCGCCTCCACATGAGCTGCCGCCTCTTCGCTCTCGAGTCGCTTCAAGGCAGCGTCGCGTTGCGCACCCGAAACAAGGGCAATCTGGGCACGCTGCTCATCGAACTGTCGAGATACGGTCTCGGACCGCGGGAAGTAGGCCAGCGCCCACATGACGATAGTGCCTGCCAGGATAATGCTGCCAGCGCGAACTACAAAGGCGCAGGCGCTGTGGTATACCCGCAGTCCCACAGTGTAGGGCGTCGGCCATTTGTACGAGGGTAGCTCTAGAAGGAAGGCGGAGGAGTGTCCGCGAAAGAGCGTGCTCCGCAGCAGCCAGGCGACGGGTATCGCCACCAACGCACCCATAGTGTACATACCCAGCAGTGTCAGTCCTTGGAGGCCGATCCATCTGCCGAATATGGGCTCGTCGGGAATGAAGGCGCCGATGAACAGAACGTATACCGGCAACCGAGCCGAACAGCTGATGAGCGGAGCGACGAGAATGGTGACGTAGCGATCGCGGCGGTTGGCAATGGTGCGGGCCGACATGATTCCGGGAACGGCGCAGGCGAAGCTCGAAAGCATGGGAATGAAGGACCGACCTGACAGCCCCAGGCGTCCGAGCAGCCGATCCATGAGTAACGCCGCCCGAGCCATGTAGCCACAATCCTCTAGGATGGAGATCAGCAGGAAGAGGAAAGCGATCTGCGGAAGGAAGACGAGGACGCCGCCTACACCGGCGATCACACCGTCCACGAGAAGGCTCTGCACCGGTCCCTTCGGCACTTGGGCGGCGACTACTAAGCCCAGTCGAGAGAACAAGCCTTCGATGGCATCCATCAGCGGGGCGGATCCTCTGTAGATGCCCTGGAACAGAAAAGCACTGATGACGAGGAAGGTCGCCAGACCCAGAACTCGATGTGTGAGTATCCGGTCCAGTCGGTCGGACCCGCTGAGCCCGGAGGCGCGACCTGCCGCACAAGATCCGGACAACACCTGCTGGATCCACAGGTGTCGGGCCTCCGTTTCGAGGGCGCTCAGCGGCGCCGAGGCGCCGATGTTGGCACGGAGCTCGCGGACCTTCCCTTGGAGACACTCCAGCTCGGGGGATAAGTCTTCGGTGTCTACGAGCAGGCGTATAGCCTCCGCCCGGGTGAGGGCGCGGCGATGTTCGGAGGCCTCGGTGACGAGCCGATCCACCTGGACCGACATCTCCGATGGCAAGGGGGATCGCAGCGGCACCGGTGTGGACTCTTTCGCCAACAGGGATTGCAGGTGAGCCAGTACGGCGTCCAGGCCCTCTCCACGTGTTGCTACGACAGGAACCACGGGCACGCCCAGCTGTCGGGACAGTTCGTTTACGTCTATCGCGATGCCGCGAGCGGCTGCGATGTCGGACATATTGAGGACGAGCACCAGAGGCTTGTTGAGTTCCAGCAGCTGCGAGATCAGATAGAGACCTTGGCGTAGGTTGCTGGCATCGGCGATGGCGATGACGGCGTCGACGATCGGAGCATCTGGCTGGCGGCCGAACAGGACGTCGACGGCGAGGGCTTCGACGGGGGATGCTGCGGACAGACTGTAGGTTCCGGGTAGATCGACGACCTGGAGGGAGGAACCAGCTGGTAGGCGTGCCTCACCAGCGAAGAACTCCACCGTCACACCGGGGTAGTTGGCGATACGTTGGTGGAGGCCGGTGAGAGCGTTGAAGAAGGTAGTCTTGCCGGTGTTTGGATTACCGACGAGGGCGATGACAGCCGCATCCGACGTCGGCTCGGTCGGGCCGGCAGGATCGAGCATGGGGAAAGAAGTGTGTGAGCGCGGGTGGGTGGTGCGAAGAGACGAGCCGGCGTCCGCCTCAGGTAGCGTCACAGACCCGTATGGCGGCGGCGTCAGCGCGACGCAGGGCGAGACGTGCCTCGCCGATCTGAATCACCAGGCGGGACCCTGTGCGCAGGACGCGCACCCGAGTTCCCGGTAACAAGCCGAGCTCGCGCAGGCGAAGAGAGAGCCGATCCGTCCACGGCAGGTCGACGACTAGGGCGTCACGGTCGCGCTGCAGGTCGGATAGGGCAACTTCGTCCCCTTGGTTAGGCTGAGCGGGTGGCTTGCGATGCAAATCAGTCATACCCTCCCAATGGTTTATTGAGACTACCTTCCGTTCGGTTTTTCGACAAGATGTTCGGTATGCCATACGGGCGGTTGGTATGCCTAAATATACCCGACTCCCGACGTGGGTCAACAAGAAAATTCGCACATGAGTATTGGTGCGAGTTTGATCATGCCACGCAAGATTTCTCTTGCACGCCTGGGCATCTTAGTTTAGGTTGCCATCCCCATGTTAGGCATAGCTAACTTATGGTTGTAATGCCTAACTATATCATACGAGCATCCCCCAATGCCAATGTGCAGAAAGTGCACAAGGAGCAAGAAAGCCGTGAACAGATCCATTGCTGGCATGGCGCTGGTTGCCGCGATGTTGGGCGCCGTGTCCGCTACAGAGAATCGCGAGTCAATCGACGGCGGTGTGTACGACAAGCCTTACTTGCGGTCGGGCTGGGAGGGCACCGTCCTCGGCGGGTATATCGATCATGAGTTGTTTTGGAACGATAACAAGAAGACCTTCGATCAGCATCGATACATCCCCTTCATCCATGGCGAGGTTAGCGACCGCATTCACGTCGCAGCGGAGATCGAGTTCGAGCACGGCGGATCTGTGAAGGGATCGGGCGCTAGCGATGGTGAGGTCAAGCTCGAGTTCGCCACTGTTGACATCCAGTTTCACGAGGGGCTGACCTACCGGTCTGGCGTGATCCTCTCGCCCCTGGGAAAGTTCAACCTCATTCACGACAGTCCGTTGAACGATCTCACCAATCGTCCACTGGTTGCGCGTGAGATCATCCCCACGACACTTTCGGAATCCGGTATGGGAATTCACGGCGTATTCTACCCCGGCGAGGAGGCGCTAGTAGGCTACGAGCTCTACGTCGTCAACGGTTTCAACGAAGCCACCGGTGGTCGCATTCGTTCCGGGCGTGGCAGCCACAAGAGCGACAACAACGAGGAGAAGTCGTTGGTGGGTCGGCTCAACTACTCCCCGTTTCTCGGCTTCGATCTCGGGGGCTCCTTCCACACCGGAGCCTACAACGACGCCGGTGACGAGAGCCTCACTATCATAGCTGGGGATGTCAGCTGGAACCGAGGTCCATTCGATGTCCGCACTGAGTACGCTACCGCCTCCATCGATGGCGTCGACGCTGACACTCGCTCTGGCTACTATGTCCAGGTGGGTTACCACTTCCTGCCCGGTGTGGTCGACGCGTTCCCCAATTCGATTCTGACGGGTACATTTCGATACGACCATATCGATCTCGAGGTTTCTGATGAGACCCGCTACACCTTCGGGCTCAACTTCCGTTTGGAAGAGGAGACAGTGGTCAAGCTAGACTGGGAGGTTTACGATCAGGCCGACGCCAACAATGGCCTGATTCTGTCTGTTGCTTCCTATTTCTGACATCTCTATCGGAGTTTGTGCGTGACTGGTGTTTAGTCGTCCGTCCGCATGCCTGATCGTGGTCTGCGGCGGGTGGCTGTGATCATCCCCTTGATGTGCCTCTTCGGGGCGCAGGCCCTGGCCAGCGGAGACGCCGAACGTCCCAGCGGGGAGGAGAGGTCCATTCAAGTCTACCTCCATCCGCAGGAAGCCCTGGCCAAGCTGTTTCCCCATGCTGAGGCCTTCATCCGTGAGGCTCACTTCATCTCTGAAGAACTGCGCACGCGGACCCAGAAATGTCTGGGCCAGCGCTTTGCCGACGATTCGCTGGCCGTCTATATCGCCGCCTCCGCCGACCACAGCCTGCTCGGATATGCCGTCATGGGCGAGGAGATCGGCAAGTACCGGCCCATCACATACGCCGTGGCCATGACGCCAGGTTTTCGCGTCACAGGCGCCGCCATTCTCGTCTATCGCGAGAGCCGCGGGAGTGAGGTGCGTCGGTCCCGCTTCCTGCGTCAGTATGTGGGCAAGGATCTCAGCGACCCGATTCGCATTAATCGCGACATTGTCAACATCTCTGGCGCCACTCTGTCCGTGCGAGCTCTCAACTTCGGCGTACGCAAGACGCTGGCGCTCACCGAACAGATATACACAGCAAGGGACCGCGCAGCGGCCCCCTAGCCCTCGGCTTTGAAATACTTCACGAATCGCTCCGCGCTCGCGCGAATGGATTTCAACACCAAGCTCATAATGACGTACTTCTTGCTGTTTATGCTGATGGCGTCGGCCTTCGCTGTTTACATGTCCTGGGAGCGCACCCGATTGAGTTCGGAGGAGGGTGCCGTTTACTACCGTGGTGACGAAGAACGAATGATGTTTCCCAAGGAGAAGACCGAGCTAGTCGAAACAACTCACTTCCACCTGTTCATCTCCCCTCTGATTTTTCTCACTGTCGGTCACCTCTTTCTTCTGAGCGCCTGGAGCCGCGGCTGGAAGACCTTCGTCATCTCCACCTGCTTCCTCTATATAATCTTCGATATCGCCAAGCCCTGGCTGATCCGCTACGTCTCTGCCGACTTCGGATTTCTAGCCCCGGTGAATTCCGCGCTTTTCGGAGGCACCATGTTGCTTCTCATTGCGGTGCCTCTCTACGAACTTTGGTTTCTCAAGGTCGAGGTGCCGACCCGTCCTCACTAGCGTCCTTGTTCACGGTGGCAGACCCGAAAGGATACTCGATGGACCGTTGGCAGGTGTGGACAGACACCGGCGGAACTTTTACCGACGGGTTCGCTGTGGATCCCCAACGTCAGCTGCACTGCTGCAAGGTCCTGAGCCACGGTGCCCTGCGTGGTCGGATCGCCCGCCGGCTCGACGATCGAACCTTCGAGATCGACAGCGATTGGCAGCTTCCCTCAAGCTTTCTGCGCAGCTACCAACTCATCGTGCTGTCCGACAATGCAACCAGCGGTTCGCTCACCGTTGTCGAGCACGATGCCGCGAACAATAGTCTGCGAGTCGATTCCCGCCTGCCCGAGCTGACGCTGGGGGTCGCCTTTGAGGTCTGGTCCGGCGAATCGGCTCCTATTCTCGCAGCCCGAGTCATGACCCGGACGGCCCTAGCGGACGAGCTGCCCTCCATGGAGTTGCGCTTGGCCACGACGCGCGGGACGAATGCTCTGCTTGAGCGCAGAGGGGCACCCACCGCGCTGTTCATCACCAAAGGGTTCGCCGATCTACTGCGCATCGGCGACCAGCAGCGCCCCGATCTCTTCTCATTGGATCCCCGACCACCCCTACCGCTGTACGAAGTGGTGGTCGAGGTAGAGGAGCGCATGGATGCAGCCGGCGAGGTTCTGGTCCCGTTGCAAATCGACCGACTCGATGTCGATCTCGAGTCCCTGCGAGATCGCGGGATCAACTGCGCCGCCGTGGCCCTGCTACACAGCTACCGCAATGGCCACCACGAGCAGCAGCTGACCCAATTCCTGCGGTCGCGTGGGCTTCGCGTCTCCGCCTCCTCCGACCTTGCCCCCCTCATCAAGATCCTGCCGCGGGCCCAGACTTCGGTGGTCGACTCCTATCTGGGGCCCGTAATCGGAGATTACCTGGGGGCGGTGCAGGACGCACTAGGGCCCAACAGCGAAGTCCACGTCATGACCAGCGCTGGTGGCCTGGTGGGAGCTCCCCGGTTCCGTGCCAAGGACAGTCTGCTCAGTGGGCCCGCGGGTGGTGTCGCCGGTGCGGCAGCCGCCGGCTTGGCAGCCGGGTACTCGCGAGTGTTAACCTTCGACATGGGGGGAACGAGCACCGACGTCGCCCGTTTCGATGGCGACTTCGAGTACGACTTCGAGCATCGCGTCGCCGATGCCCGGCTGGTGGCGCCGGCCCTTTCCATCGAAACCGTGGCTGCTGGAGGCGGCTCGATCTGCTGCTACGAACACGGCCGGTTGCGCGTGGGCCCGGAAAGCGCCGGCGCTGACCCAGGTCCTGCCTGTTATGGCGCTGGCGGTCCTCTCACACTCACCGACGTCAATCTGTTGCTGGGACGACTCGATCCCAGTCGTTTCCAGATTCCTATCATTCCCCAACACTCGCACCAGGCTCTGGAGGCATTGATGGGGCAGATGACCCGAGCCGGCGAAGAGGGAAGTGCGGAACCCGAGCAAGTGTTAGCCGGTCTCGTGGAGATCGCCGACGATCGCATGGCGGCGGCCATTCGCCGTGTCTCCGTTGAGCGCGGCTACGATCCGTCGGACTACGCTCTTGTGACCTTCGGCGGCGCCGGCGCTCAGCACGCCTGTGGTGTCGCTTCCCGGCTCGGCGCGAACACGGTGATCGTGCCCGAAGATGCAGGCCTGCTCTCCGCTTGGGGGCTGGGGTTAGCTGTGGTCGAGCGCTTTGCCGAGCGGCAGGTCCTGCAGCAGTTGGACGCGGTGGACGAAGGCAAGCGTGAAGAGTGGTTCTGCGAGCTGGTCGAGCAGGCACTGAGCCAGGTGGGCGAAGAGGGCTTCGACCGCGCCCAGATGTTGGTGCGTCGGCGCATCGCCTGTTTGCGCTTTCGTGGCCAGGACTCGACCATCAGCGTGGATGCGCCACCCGGTGCCAACCTCGAAGCCGCCTTCGCAGCTCTCTACAGACAGCTATACGGTCACGAGCCTGACTCCTCCCGCGAGATCGAGATCGAGTCTCTCCGCGTCGTGGCATCCTCGTTGCCGGCCTCAGACCGGCGACACACGCGGATGAAAGGGGAGATTACTCTCGCCGCCGCCCCTGTCCAGCGCGTGTGGACCGGGAAGGGGTGGCGGCAGGTGCCCGTACACGAGCGCGCCGCCATCACCGACGGGTCGAAGCTGAGGGGCCCCGCTTTGGTCTCCGAGAAGTACAGCATCACCTACGTCGAGTGCGGCTGGCGGTTGACTCGCCACGAAAGCGGCGCTCTCCTGCTGATTCGCGAGACTCGTCCGGGCGCCGAGCGGCGTCCCGAGCGCGCCAAAGCGGTCAAGCTCGAGCTCTTCACCCACGCGCTGGAAGGGGTCGCGCAGGAGATGGGGAGCATGCTGCAACGCACAGCGTTGTCCACCAATGTCAAGGAGCGACTCGACTTCTCCTGCGCCGTCCTTGATGCGGAGGGACGCCTAGTCGTCAACGCTCCTCACATTCCCGTACATCTGGGAGCCCTGGGACTCTGCGCTCGCGCCGTTGCCGCGGAACTCGACCTCGATCCGGGTGATACGGCCGTGACCAACCATCCGGCCTACGGCGGGTCCCACTTACCAGACGTGACCCTGGTGACCCCCGTGCACGCACCGGATGGCTCGCGGCTCCTTGGCTACGTCGCCAGCCGCGCCCACCACGCCGAGATCGGCGGTTCGCGGCCCGGTTCCATGCCCCCGGGTGCTAAGACGCTCGAGGAAGAAGGCGTCATCATCAAGCCGATCTTCCTCGTGCGCGACGGACAGGCTCGGTGGCAGAGCCTGCGGGATCACCTCGACAGCGGAGCTTGGCCTTCCCGGTCTACTGCGGACAACATCGCCGATCTTGAGGCGGCGCTCGCCGCCAATCATCGTGGACTCCATCTCCTGCACCAGTTGGTGGTGGACTACTCCGCAGAGGAGATGTCGCGCTACATGGATCTACTGCGCCAGGAGGCTGCCGCCGGGGTGCGCGCGGCAATTTCGCAGCTTCCGGACGGCCACCGCGAGGCCGTCGAAAAGATGGACGACGGCGCTTGTATTCAAGTCAGCATCCGGGTTGTTGGAGATGCCATGACGATCGACTTCAGCGGCTCGGCAGCCGAGCACCCCGGCAATCTCAACGCCACTCCGGCGATCGTGCAGAGCGCTGTCATTTATGTGCTGCGCCTGCTTGCCGCCGATTCCGGACTGCCCCTCAACGAGGGTTTTCTCGATCCGGTGGTGTTGAAAGTCCCCCGTGGTCTCCTCAGCCCGGATTTCTCTACGCAATCGCCGCCAGCTGTGGTGGGCGGGAATGTGGAGACCAGCCAGCGCATCGTTGACGTTCTGCTCAAGGCGTTGGACCTCGTGGCCGCCAGCCAGGGCACGATGAACAATACCCTGTTCGGCACCGACGACTGGGGTTACTACGAGACGGTGTGCGGTGGCGCCGGTGCCGGGCCGAGCTTTGACGGAGCCTCGGCAGTCCACACCCACATGACCAACACCCGCATCACTGATCCGGAGATTCTCGAGCAGCGCTATCCCGTTCGGCTCGAGCGTTTTGCGGTACGCGAAGGCAGCGGCGGTGAGGGCCGGAATCGAGGCGGTGATGGTGCGGTTCGCGAAATCACCTTCCTCGCGCCGGTGTCACTGTCCATGCTCACCCAACGCCGCCGCATCCGACCATACGGCCTGCGAGGGGGCGAGGCGGGCAGCGTCGGACGTCAGCGACTGGTACGCGCCGATGGCGAGACCGTCGAGCTTGACGCCATCGACGGCTGTGAAGCACTGGTGGGAGACCGCCTGATCATGGAGACTCCCGGGGGTGGGGGATATGGTGCAGCCTGATACCGCGAGGTTGAGGATGTTGGCATCAACGCTGATCGCAACGCTGCTGCTGGCAAGCGGCGTCGCTGCGCAAGACTTCTACCAGTACTGGGGGGATGGACGCGCCGAGGTGTCCAGCTACAAAGTGATTCAGTCGCGTTACGGAGAGCATCGTGAAGGCTACGGCGTCATGATCTTCGTAACCGAAGACATCAACAAAGAGACCTTGATCAAGGTGGAATCATCTCAGCCGGAGAGCCACCGTATCTATTCAATGAAGATGAACAACGTGCTCAAGTTTACGACGGGCATTTACGACTACTCGGTGATGACCTCCGTGTTCAGTGCCGTCGAGCCTCGCCGGGGCGATCGCCCCTTTGAGCTTCAGCGCATCACCCACACCGTTCAGGAGTGGTGCGGTCACGTGTTCGAGGAAGTGCAGTTTCGCCACGGCAAGATCCTCGGGGACCTCAACAGCTACTTCGAGCGCGAGGGGCGGCAGCACTGGCAGTTCGAGGAGCCCGAAGCCTTCGTCAGCGAGGATCATTTGTGGATTCAGGTTCGTGAGCTCAAGGGTGACCTAATGGAAGAGGGTGATACTCACGGGCTGACAATTTTACCGAGCCTGTGGTATTTCCGGCTGCGCCATCAGGATCGGAAGCTCATGGTTGCTACCCTGCACAAAGGGGGCGTAGAAAGTATCACCGTTGACGGTGAGCCCCGGCCCGCTCGCCTCTGGCGCTGGCAGTTCGCTGACTATGAAAATACCGTATGGGTCGACGCAGCCTATCCCCATCGTATCCTGCGCTGGCAGGATTCAACGGGCGATTCGGGTCATCTTCTCGAATCCGAGCGCCTACCCTACTGGGGCCTGCACGACAACGAGCATGAGCCGCTGCGTGGTCAGCTGCGCATTCCTAACTGACGAACGACTGAAGGAGCCCACTCCACTATGGCTCGACGACCGAACATCCTTTTCATCGTCTCCGATCAGATGGTGGCCGAGCTCACCGGCGTCTATGGTCATCCGGTGGTGCAGACGCCCAACCTCAACCGCCTGGCGGAGGGTGGCGTGCGCTTCGACTCGGCGTACACGCCGTTTCCTCTGTGTGCGCCGGGGCGGGCCTGTTTTATGTCTGGACGTCACGCCTCGGAGATCGGTGCCTGGGATAATGGAGCACCGCTCACCTGCGACTATCCGACCTACGCTACCTACTGTGCTGCCGCCGGCTACGACACCGTACTGGCCGGCAAGATGCACTTCGTCGGGCCGGACCAGCTGCACGGCTTCCGGCGCCGGCTCACTACCGACATCTATTCCTCCGACTTCGGTTGGGTGCGCGATGAGTGGATCGCCATCAAGGAGGACGCTGGATACAATCCAGAAGAGGTGATGTCGCAGCGGCCCCGCTACAACGCCGCGGCTTACGTGGGGGAGGGGATCGAAGTCGACAAGTGGCACGACGCCCTCAGCTATGACGAGGAGACCCACTTTCGCGCCGTGGAGTACCTGCGTGCGCGCAGCCAGACAGTTGGCGACGAGCCCTTTCTGCTGGTGGCCTCATATCACCACCCGCACGAGCCCTTCCACGCTCCACAGGCATACTGGGACCTCTACGCCGACGCCAACATTGAGGTCGCCGACTTCCCCCCGGGCCTCGAAGAGGGACGCTCTCAGATGGATCGTTGTCTGAACGCCTATCACGGCGTCACCCGCTATGAACTGCGGCGCCGGGAGAGCATGGAACGCGTGCGCCGCGGCTACTACGGAGTCACCACCTACATGGATGACAAGGTCGGCGGACTCCTTGACACGCTCGAAGAAACGGGCCTCGCAGATAACACCGTCGTCGTCTTTGCCAGCGACCATGGAGACATGCTCTGCGAGCGCGAGATGGTGCAGAAGCGCTGCTTCTACGAATGGTCCTGCCGTGTGCCTCTGCTGGTACGTTTCCCCGACGGCTGGAAGGCGGGAAGCACCATCGACACGCCGGTATCTCTCCTCGATCTGCTGCCCACTTTCGCCGAGCTCGCCGAATGTTCTGACTTGCTGCCACACGATGGTGAGAGCCTGCTTCTGGCAATCGCCGGGGAGAACCGGGATCGACACATATTCGCGCAGGCCCACGAAGCGGTGGGCATGCCCTGCATTATGATGCGGGAAGGCCGCTATAAGTACAACTACATACACCGATTCGAAGGGCAGCTGTTCAACCTGGAAGCCGATTCCGGCGAGTGGAACAACCTGATCCATAGTACCGAATACGCCGAGACGGCTCGCCGCATGGAGAAAGTGATCCTCGACCGCTTCGATCCAGTCGCCATGGAACAGGAGAACTTAGAGAGCCTGCACCGCCGAAAGCTTATCGCTGGTGTCATGGAGGGCTACAACCAGACCTGGTGTCACTTCCCCGACTTTGACTACCGTCAGGGGGCGATGTCTCAGTACACGGCACCGCGACGGTAATTCGTTCAACGAGAGCTGAGATGCTGAGCGATGGCGAGTTCCGCCAGTTCTACACCGGAGGATGAGTCGTGGTTCGGGGAGTGATCGGATTGCACTATCGGCCGGCCTTCGATCCGCCAGTCGAGAGGGTTCAAAGCGACCTATTATCTCGACGAGAAGAACAATCGCGGAAGCATCGACCACGAGCTCGCGAGACCTGGGGCTGCAATGTTCTGCTCTCTCCCTTCTATAACTAGATCCTGCTGTCGGGCACCCGGTCTGAGCTGATCTTCCAAGAGCTGAAGGCGCTGTGGTCTTCGTCCCACATCGACCATGATCTGAGATAGCACCGCGACGGCCTTGACGACGTCTTTGCCGCTGACGAATCAGAGATCCACATCAATACACGACGCTATAAGAAGACGCCAGCCTTGGCTCCACGCGACTGCGCTTACGTCGTGGGCCGCAGGTTGAGCAGCACCAGCAGCCAGGTGCGACTCCAGTACGCACTGTTGATGTAAGGATCCTCAGCGCTCGGCCAGTTCGTCCAGTACGTCTCGTTGTGTGGGATCCGGTGCGGCCACTGCACCAGCGGGATCGAAGGCAGTTCGTTGAGCCAAATGTCCATGGCGCCGCGGAATAGCTTCTCCATCTCCGGCGAATTCACCGGCGTCTGGCCCATTTGGTCGACGAGCGCATCGTACTCGGCGTTGCGCCAGCGCCAGTAGCTGTCGGATGCCTCGCCGGTGGGTCGCACGAAGCGGCTGTGGTACTGGCGCAGGACGAAGTACGGATCGTGCATGGAGCTGAAGTTGCCGAACAGGAAGGAGCGTGCCGTGCCCTGGCTGAGTCGGGTGTTGTAATCGGAGACCATCCGGAAGCTGGCATTGATTCCAGCTTTCTTCAGCTGCGCGATGAGGACGGGAGTCAGATCTTGAAAGTGAGAGAAAATGTCGATGACCATGCTCAGGCGTTGACCATCCTTCTCCCAGTAATCAACCGACCTGTGGTACCCCTTTGATGCGAAGATGCGAGCGCTTGCTTCGAGATCGAAGTGCCCCACTTGGTGCTTGGCAACGAGGTCGTCGGCCAGTCTGAAATAGCGGCGCATCTGCGGCAGGTCGGGTAGGGGTAAAAGGGTGTAGTCGCCCGAGTTTTGCCAGGCGATCTCCACGAGCTGTTCGCGGTCGATCGCGTAGTTTACAGCCCGGCGCATTTCAGGGTCTGACCAGGGTTTCTCCAGATTGTTGAATCCCAAGGAAATCGGCCACCAGGTGATGTAGCTGTAAGGTGGTTTCCGGCCGGTCCAAGTAGTGATCTTCGGGTTTTCGTTGAGCAGGGAGACGATGTTGGAGGGACGCAGCTCCATGCAGGTGTCGAGAGTGTTCCGGATCAAGTTGAGGACTCGTTTATTCTCCTCCATATAGGTCAGGTAGACGAGGCGCTCCACCTGGGGGAGTTCCTGGAAACCGAGCTTCTTCGCCCACCAGTCGTCACGCCGATCCCAGATGCGTTGCTCCGGCTGCGACGCCGCCATGGTGTAGGGGCCGGTGAGCACGGGCCATCCGCGGGCGGGATCGTAGTTAGCAAAAGTCAGCGGATCCTGCCCCTCCCATACATGACGCGGCACGATGGGAACACCTTGGTCACCGCTGTGCACAAAGTAGCTGAACAGGAAGCGCGGATTCGGCGCCTTCAGTTTCACCTGCGCCGTGAGGCTGTCGATGGCCACTGCCTCCCGCACCCAGGTGGCCATATCCGTAGAGTAGAGCAGCTGCGGCGCGTGATCCTTGAGCATGTTGATGGTGAAGACGAAGTCGTGGGCGCTCCACGGCTGCCCGTCGCTCCACTCCACGCCCGGCCGGATCCTCACGGTGAACTCGGTGTAATCGTCGTTGAAGGCGTGGCTCTCGGCGATCCAAGGGGTAAGCTCGGAATTCTCTTCGTAGGCGTTGAAGAAGTAGAGGGGCTCGAAGAGGAAGTTGTAACCGATTCGCGAGATGCTGCCCGGGATGTACGGGTTGAAGGAGTTGTAGTCTTGGATCTGACCGGCGCAGGTATTGGGCTCGGGACAATCCAGGATCAGCGTGCGATTGCGGGGCACCCCGTGCAATCCGGCGCCATCACAGGCAAGCAGACTCAGGGCGGCCAGGTACAGCACGGCCAACCGTGGCACCATCATACTCCATACAGGCACGTCTTAACTCCGGGAATCGAGGAAGGTCTCAGACTGAGGGCAGACAAAAGGCGTGCCGAATCCTGCGGGCAAGAGCCCCTGGCGAATTTGCTCGCTCAGCGGTGGCGATGCCATACTTGTCGGCCCTCCTCCGGCCAACCGCCGTAAGGAGAGATCTGCATGAACGAATATACCGATGCCACCGCCGTCTCCGACGTCAGTCAGCGGATGTTGCTGCGCGACGGCTTCGTCGTTGTCAAGGAGGTTGTGCCTCCCGCGCAGCTGGATGCTCTGCGCACTGCTTTCGAGACCATCGTCGGCCGGCAGCGAGAACAGTGGCGGCGGGAACGCAAGCCTGCCGACCCGCCCGAGGGAGTCTGGGAGATCGGAGCGCAGCCGCGGGTGTCGGGCTTCGACAGGCACGTGCACGATGCTGAAACCGCCATCGCTGTGGAGTGGTGCCTGGACGCCGAACACGGCCCCCTAACGGTGAGCCGCAGGATCATGGAGGCGCCGGACGTGGCGCCGACGGCATACATGTTGATGTGCAGTCCGCAAGCCGATCACGGTCCCGCCGCCTGGCATCGCGATATCCATCCCATCGATCAGGCACCTCTTTGCGCCCTCGAGCAGGATCTGTTCGCCAACGGGCCGGGCTATCTGCAATGGAACATCGGTCTCTACGACGACGACGTGCTCTGGGTTGTGCCCGGTAGCCACCGCCGGCCCAACAATGAGGACGAGAACGAGCAGCTCAGGCGGGACAATCGGGCCCCCCTACCTGGCGGTCAGCAGGTACGACTCAAGGCCGGAGACGGCGTGGCCTACACCAACACGATCTTGCACTGGGGCAGCAATTACAGCCGCAAGCTGCGCCGCACCGTGCACTTGGGCTATCGTAGCCTGGGGGGGCAGCTGTTTCCCTACGTGCCTGGTTTGCACCGTGGTGGAGACGCCACCCCCCACTTGCAGCCGGCCTACCAGGAGCTAGTGGCTCGACACCGACAGCTATACCTGGCGGAGTGCGACCGCGTGGAGGCTCTCTATCGCGCCATGATCGAATGCGATGGAGAGCGCTTCGTCGCCGAACTCGACGCACTGCACCCGGGGGAAGAGAGCCGCATCGTCACCCTCATCATTCTGTCCAAAATGTCCCACAAGCTGCAGCACGGAGATCACCCCCATCGTCCCGGCTACTGTAGTGACTGGACTCAGGAACCCGAGCTGAGTCCCCGGTTCTCACAACAGGAGCGTGAGCAGCTTTGGCGGCGCTTCGCCTGGCTCGACTCGCAACTGCAGACGAAAGAGGAGCGGTTCACTCCCGGATTCCAATCCGGCCCCATGCACTATTACTTTGAAGAGCTGCCCGAGCATCTCACGGCCGAAGCAGTCATCGCGAACTGGAACGATGGCTGAATCAAATATCGAATCTCTGCAGTGTATCTGGTCGGAGGCGACTCATAGCGCCTTTACTGACCTCATGCTGCGGAAGGGCGAGTGGTGGTGCACCTTCCGCGAGGCGAAAGCCCACGGCGGCGGCAGTCTCGGGACGATTCGCGTTCTGTACTCAAACGACGCCAAGCAGTGGCAGAGCTCCGCACACCTCGCAGAGCCAGGAATCGATCTGCGCGATCCCAAAATCTGCGAGATGCCCGACGGCCGCTTTATGTTGGTGATGGGAGGAGCCCTGTATGATGGAAGCCGCTACGTCACCCGCGCTCCCCGGCTCTCGTTCTCTGACGACGGTGTTCACTGGACGGCACCGCAGAAGGTGCTTGCCGAGGACCATTGGTTGTGGAGAGTCACCTGGGACGGGACGACGGCTTGGGGCGTGTCCAAGCTGGGGGAGGGCAACGACCCGCGCCGCGGCATACTTTACCGCAGCGAAGACGGCCTGTCCTGGCAGTTCGTCCACGAATTCCGACTGCCCGATGACATCTGGAATGCCAGTGAAACTACCCTGAGACTTCTGCCCGATGGCGAGATGATCGCCTTGGTGCGCCCGGAGTGGATCGGCACCAGCCGGCCGCCCTACGTCGAGTGGTCGTGGACGCGGCTGGCCGAACCGATCGGCGGACCCAACTTCCTCATTCTTGAGGACGGCAGAATGTGGGGGGGAGGTCGTCGTCACATAGACGGAGAGGCACAGATGTGGCTGGCCCGCATGACACGGACCTCATACGAACCCACGCTGATGTTGCCCAGCGGCGGTGACTGCAGCTATCCGGGCATGGTCTGGGAAGGTGAGAGACTCTGGGTCAGCTACTACTCCTCCCACGAGGACGGGAAAGCGAGCAGCATCTACCTAGCCCAGGTCGAAGTCGCCGGAACATAGCCCGATCCGTCAGCTGGCCTCGGCCATCGCTCGCATCACCACCTCGATCGCGGTTTTCGCATCGTCGACGCGATTGTCACCCCACTCGCGCTCGATGTACATGTCGCCGGTGTAGTCCCCTTCGACGAGCACTCTCATGAAGGCGATCCAGTCGACCTCACCTTCGCCTACCACCATCTCCTGTCCCCACTCTCCTGGCGTCTGCGTGCGCACCGCATCCTTAATGTGAATGGATCGCACTCGCGGCAGCAGCTCACGCAGCGCTTCGATGGGTTCGCCCTTGTCGTATAGAATCATGTTTGCGGGATCGAAGTTCACCCCCACGTTGTTGACGCCCCGGCCGTAGAGGTGGTCAAAGAACGCGTTGAGATCATCGGCGGTTTCCTGGCCGGTTTCGAAGATCAGCTCGACGCCCTGCTCGGCGAAGGTCCCTGCGACGACCTCAATGCGCTCGGCGAGCTTCTTGAACTCCGTGTTCTCCATGTCATGGGGCAGGAAGCCGGCGTGGAATTGCACCGCCGGAAGCCCGAACTCCTTCGCCCTGGCGGCGGCGCCGCTCGCGATCCGCTGATTTTCGTCCCAGTGCTCGTCGGGGACGATCCCTCCAGTGATCCTGATCGTCTCCAGCGTCGAGTAATCCTCTCCCACCGTTCCGAACATGCCCGACACCACCTTGGCACCCACGGCAGCGAGGGCGTCGGGCACGCCGTCGACGATACCCGCGTCATCGCGATGTGGAACGAGTCCTAGCTGCAGCTTTTTGAGACCGAGCTCCTGCATGATCTCGGCCATGTGCTGAGGGGACTGGGGCAACATGGACCAGCTGCATACACCCAGCTGTTCCGGCTTTTGCGGAGTCATAAGCGCCTCGCTCTGATTCAATTTCGGTACACGGAATCACGAATGCCCCGGATGTATCCGATGGCGTACAGACGTCCCACCGAAGAATAGCCGGGGCTGTTGTTGTCGTCCCCCTCCATGGTGGGTACGTGATCGGGGCGCAGAACGTGGTCGAAGCCGATGTCTTTGTACGCCTCCATGCAGGCCACCATGTCGGTCTTGCCCTCGTCGTGGAAGGTTTCCACGAACTTTTCGGGCGTGCCGTCGACATCGCGGAAGTGAACGAAGTAAATTCGGTCCCCAAAATCGCGAATTACCTGGGGTAGCTCGTTGGTCATCAGGGTGAAGTTCCCCTGGCAAAGACAGATGCCGTTGCTGGGACTGTCATAGAGTTCAAGCAGTTTCTGGAAGTTCTCGATGCTGCGCATGATGCGGCCGAGGCCGCGGATCGGCGACA
>JAYZFI010000017.1:0-30436 GCA_036336855.1 Candidatus Latescibacterota bacterium | reverse complement strand
GATCGTCCCCGGTCGCTGATCGGCCAACGCCAGCTGCTTGCCGCATAGCAGCGGCGACAGATCGAGGCCGTCCAGGTTGGAGGGGAGCGGGATGCCAGCGAGACCGCAGAGGGTAGGGAAGAGGTCGGCCAGACTGACGGGAATGTCTACATCGCGGCTGGCCAGCCCGCCGCGGCGATGGGTCGGCGTGGAGATGATGAAGGGGATCCGAGTGGAGGCTTCGTGCCAGACGTTCTTCCACCACAGCCCGTGCTCGCCCGCCATCTCACCGTGATCAGAGGCGTAGATGATCACCGTGTTGTCAAGGGCGCCATCGCGCTCGAGCAGGGTGAGGAAGTCGCCGAGCATCTCGTCAAGAAAATCGACGCAGGCAAAGTAGGAGGCTCGGGCTTTGCGCCCTTCTTCCGGCTCAATCTCCTCGGTGCGGAAGCCGGTGATAGCCCCCCGTGTCATGGGGTGGTCGGCGCTATCGCCGCTGCGGCCCACGGCAGGCTCGGTAGCCCCTTCTGGCCAGTAGCGGTCGAGGTGGCGTGAAGGGGCGGTGAGGGGAAAGTGCGGTCGGGAGAAAGAGGCCATGAGCAACCAGGGCTGATCCGGATTGCGATGGCGATGCTCGCGCAGCCATGCTTGGCCGGTGCGCGCCACCATCTGTTCCTGCAGATAGGCTTCCGGAACCTGACTGAGACCGGCGTCGATGGTGCGGGAGCGTATGCTGTCGGGGTCGCGCCCCACTAGAGGATCGGCCTGATGCGAGCATGGGCCGCCGAAGTCCCCATAGGGTCGGTGCTGGAAGCCGGCCAGCTGCCGCGATCCTCCGAGGTGCATCTTGCCCACGGTGCAAGTGGCGTAGCCGTGATCGCCAAGGGTTTGCGAAAAGGTGGGCACATCGGGGGGTAGGATGGAACCGTTCGACCAGGCGCCGCAGCGATACGAGTGCCGCCCGGCGAGCATTGCAATTCGGCTGGGGGAGCACAATGGCATCTGGCAGTATGCCTTGGAGAAATGCACGCCGCTGTGCACGAGGCCGTCCAAGGTGGGGGTTCGGCAGGGCTCTCCGCCATTAGCTGCATCGCGTGCCGATAGAAAGCGGTAAGAGTGCTCGTCGGAGAGTAGGAAGAGAATGTTGGGATGATCGGCCATGGGTCTGTCCGGGCTGAGGTTTTGGAGGAAGCCACACCTAAGGGGGCAATCAGCGGGCAGGTATTAGCGTGCCCCGCCATGCACAAAGCATCCAATTAAACCTGTTTTCATGATTTAATATAAAACATTAAAAAACAATATGATACGGATCTATATGGCAGGACTTCTCGCGATCGCCGGCCGCCCCGATCCAGTAGGTCAGCGTTGCCCGGACGGGGGCGATGGTGCTTGGGGAACTAAAGGTAGGTTGACTGCGGGGCCCGCTCGAATATGCGCTGGCTTCCGAAGGCAGGGCGGTGGCTCCACTGCTGGCGCTCTGTGAGCTGTGCGTCTCTTTGCCGGAGGCGGTGTGAGCCGGGATGGATCGGCTCATCTGGCCTGTGCTCGCTTCACCGCACAGACTCTGCCCCTCGGCCAATTGCCGGTGTGGAACAACTACTTGTCGTGTCTGGCGATCTATTTCTTCGTCCAGCGTCTCCTCGTTAGCCGAGTCAACGCGTTCCGCACTGGCTTCGCGTACGTCGCCTCTTTCTGTCACCTACTACAACGGTGTAGATCATGGGACGGCTGTCCTCTCCCTGCGCCCACCAGCAGGGGCACACGGTATCGAGATCGTAATTTGGCCATCCACGCTGCGGCGCGCGCTGCTGCTCGTCAGCGTCGGTGCTCTGGCACTCGTGCCGTTCCCGGCGATTCTAGAGCGCCGGCGGGGGTGATCCGCGAGCGCCGGGAGAGCATGCGCAGCAACACCCCGGCGGCGACCGCGGCGAAGAGGTGCTTAAGGGTGTGGCCACTGACCCACTGTCCCAGGCTGAACACCCAACTGTCCTCGACCTCGGCGAGTTTAGCCAAGGCGTAGGCGGCGATGGCTAGCAGGTAGTCGCTGCCGGCGGTAAGCCGAGCCGGTAGCAAGCCCACCATGAGCGGCACCAGCACTACAGCCGTCGCCTGCCCGAACAGATAGTAGCGCAGATCGCCCTCACCGGCGGCTTCGGTGTGGTGCCAGTAGCCGACGGACCCCACGCCGAAGACGAGCAGCAGCGGTACTGCGAAGAACCCTTGCCGGGGGCCAACGCGCTCGAAAATAACAGCGGCAATCAGTGAGGTGTAGGTCGTGCTCAGTGGCAGGCGGTCCCAGAATAGCGTGTCGTCGGACGGTGCCCAGTGGTAGTAGGCCGAGCCAGAAGCAGTCAGGGTCAGCCCGACGAAGAAAACGACCCAAGGAAAGGCACCGGCAGGATGCGTGAAATGAGGGGACGGGCCAGCGGCGAAGGAGCACCAGCACCGCCGCAGGCCGATGAGACCGACGATGAGGAAGCCGAGATTGGACAGCACGTTGCTGGCGTTGGGAATGCCGAACAGCGGGCGTTGATCGGCGAACAGATGGTAGGCCTGATCCTGCGCAATGGGAGCGCGGGTTAACAACGCGAAGGCGAGAGCGACGACGACGGAAGCGATGACGCGATGGCGATGGTCGTCGGTGAGTCGCATGAGTTGGTCTTGAACCTTGAATCCGAGAGGGGTTAGCATATCTCTATCCTACATCCGCCGTGTGACACTAACCCATAAGGAGGGCAAGTCTATGGGCCGTTACAACTCGGCTGTGATCAACGTACTGGACGACAATAAGTGGAGTGCGCGCGATTCGCACGAGCTCTCCGCTTTCCCCCGACGTCGTTGAATTGGCGGAGACCGTTGGAGATGTCGCCGACAGCGAGGTCGGCGCCAAGCGGGTCCTCAACGGCGTCTTTCACGAGACTTTTTCCGAACTCGATCACGATGCCAGGATTGTAACACGGTCGATATGGGCCCGAGGTGCTGGACCAGGACAAAGTCGTCGGACACGTGGGTCAAGTGCAGGTCTTTCCCATGACCACAGCGACGATTCCGTGGACGTCGGAGTGGCAGAGCGGCGAAGGCATTGCCGAGTTCTGTGACCCCATCTACCAAGCGCTGCTCGACGACCTCAAGCTTCGATAGAAGGCGGATCTTCCGTCACAGGCATTGGAAAACGTCACGCAAAGCGCGCGATTTCCCGAGAGTTTTTCGTTCTGAGGGCGCAGCTGGCCTGTTTGACGGGCGCATCTTCGACGTCCAAGGTTGGCTTGTTCCTCCAACTAGGATCACACCCGCTTGAAGACGGTCATCGGCAACGACGTCGTCCACATCGCCGACCCCGGTATCGCCGAGTATCATCGACGTACCCGCTTCGTAGAACGCATCTGCGCCCCCGAGGAATGGGCCCGGATCGGCGACGACGAAGAGGGCCGGCTGTTGCTGTGGAATCTGTGGGCGGCGAAGGAGGCGGCCTACAAGGCGGTGATGAAGCTGAGAGCCGGAATCGTGTTCGCCCACCGACGCTTCGTCGTCGACGAGAGCCTGCGTGAGGTGCGATACGACGATCTCGTGCTGCCGCTGTGGTCGGATCATGCGGAGGACTGGCTGCACGCCGTGGTTACCAACGGCGCCGAGCCCGGTCTTTCGCGGGTAAAGGAGAAGAGCCCCGAGTGCCATCAGAGTCAAGCGGTGCGCGATTTCGCCTGTCGGGCCATTGCGGAAGCTTTCGCGATCGAAGAAGGGGGGTTGGAGATCGTTCGGCCGGACGAGGCCGACGATCGCGTGGGACCGCCAGTGCTGACCCGCGGCGGGGAGGCAATAGACATCGACCTCAGTCTTTCCCACGACGGACCCTTCGTGGCCTGCGCCGCCGTGGCTTCCCAGGCGACTTAGTGGAACGGCTACACCGATCCCGTCTGAGACTCCCTCGAAAGCTCGGACGGCGGTTTCACCGATCCGGGTCGCAGCTGGTGCCGGAGGGCGCGCTCCACCTCGGCGAGCTTGGCGACCTCGGCTAGCACCTTGCGTCCCACCTTCACCTGATTGCGCAGCAGCGTCGGATCCTCGCCGTCGAACTCGGAGTAATCGACGGGATCTCCATAAACGATGATCACTGGTCGTCCGTTGGGCAGAAAGTTCTGCTTCAGCTCGTTCGCAGCGTTGTTGCCCATGCCGTTGGCGAAGATGGGAACGACAATGGGGCGCGACTGCAGCACGACACGGCCGAATCCGGGCTCGGCGGGCAGCAATTCGTAGGGATCTTCCTTATTGCTGCGCGTGCCCTCCGGGTGGATGCCAACCAGAGTGTTGGGGTTGGCGAGCTTGTCGGCGAGCCAGCGCAGGCCGACGCGCGTGACACCGCGTTTTTCGCGGGCGCGAAAGATCGGAGGGAACATTGAAGAAGTGCTCACCAGAAGATTGAGCAAGACTCCGAGGCGGGTCTCGTACCAGAAGCCCGAGCGGACCGGAAAAAAGAACTGCTTCCAGTGAGACACGTTCTGGTACAAATAGCTACCGGTGATGTACTGGTCGAGGAAACTCCGGTGATTGGAGGCGATGAGGACGCCGCGGTCTGGACGCAGCGTCCTCATCTTCTCAATGCCGACCAGGTGGATCCGCCGCCCCGTGAGTAGGGTAAGGATGCGGCGGTGAATGTTGGTGTTGATCCAGTGCCGGACCTGATTGCGCCGGAGTGACCCGTTCATCCATCCTGCGAACCCCAGGGCGAAACGCTCGACGTCGGTAAGCGTGGACAGATCTTCGTCCGGCACCTCCATGGCAGCGGGAACAGATCGGCGGCGAGGGCGAACCGCCTGTATCTATCAGCCGGTAGCGGCGACGATGAGGTTCACGGCGTCGCCCACAGTCTGTACCTTGTCGGCGTCGTCGTCGGAAACCTCGATATCAAACCCGTCTTCGATTTCGAGCACGATGTCCACAAGGCGTGCGGAGTTCACCTCGAGATCGCCCATGATGGAGGTCTCCATTGCGATACTGGCCAGGGCATCCTCGTTCTTGGCGAAGGGCTTGAGGATCTCCACCACCTTGTCAAAGATTTCCTTACTGTCCATCAATTGTCCCTCTTCGGATTGTGAAAACGATCAGTTGAATTTCTTGAAGATGACACAGCCGTTGACGTCACCGAAACCGAAGCTCGCCTTAGCGATCGCCTGTAGGTCGATGTCGACGCACTCGTGGGGGATGCGATCGGCGTATGCCTCGAGTTCGGGGTGCAGGTCTTCGCAGTTCACGGAAGGATGAACAAAGCCGCGGTATAGCTCCAGCACCGCAGCGACGCACTCCAAGCCACCGGCTGCCCCGAGACCGTGGCCGATCAACGACTTTGTTGAATGTATGAGCGGCATCTCCGACGGCGCCAGTCCGAGGGCTTTGGACCAGTTGTCGACCTCGTGGGGATCGGCGAAGGTCGCCGTGAGATGGCCGTTGATGGCGCCGATCTCTCTGGCATCGAGGCCGGACATCTTTAGAGCGGCGCGCAGGCAGCGCTGAACGCTAACCGGGTTCGGCGCCGTCATGCTGCCACCCTGACGGTGACCGCCGCAATTGAGGGCAGTGCCGACGAGCTCGCCGTAGATCCGGACGCCGCGTTCTTCCGCCGACTCCAGATCCTCGAGCATGAGCACGCCGGCGCCGGAGCCGGGAATGAAGCCGGCGGCGCTGGCACTCATGGGCCGCGATGCGGCTTCAGGTTCGTCGTTCTTGGTGCGGTTGAGGACGCGCATAGCGTCGAAGCCGGCCCAGGTATAGTGGGAATGTCCCTCCGATCCGCCTACCAGCATGCGATTGGCCATGCCCTGCTTGATGCGGTGGTAGCCCTGCACCACCGCTTCAGTGCCGGTGTTGCAGGCACTTGAATTCGTACTCACCTGGTTGCCGAGACCGAGCTTGCCGGCGACACGGGCGCTGTTCCCACTCGACATGATCTGCTCCACCATGGTGCTACCCAGGCGCTTTACTCTCCCGGCCTGGGTGCGCGGTCCTAGGGTGTCGGCAATGGTGTCGATGCCGCCAATACCGGTGCCGACAATGGCGCCCGTGTCCCAATCTGCCTCTTCGCTATCGATGGGCGGCACCTCGAGGCCAGAGTCGGTCCAAGCGTCCATGGTAGCGATGGCGGCGTAGATCATGTTGGCGTTCATGGCGAACAGCTCTTCCTCGGAGAGATACTGCGTCTGCAGCTGTTCGACGTCGTTGGGAATGCCGCCCACTTGGCAGGCGAAGTTCAGCTCCTCGAGGATGGGATGATGCGTGATGCCACTCTTGCCCTGACGTAGGGCGTCGGCATAGGCGTCGAGGCCGTTAGCGTTGGGGGCTAGTACCCCAAGTCCAGTAATCACGACTCGCCGTTCAGGACTGCTCACGAGAAACTCCCATTCCAGAAACAGTGCCGCCGGCGACGTAGGTTCCGTCGGCCAGCGTCAGCTCAACTTTCGACTTCAGCTTCCGGCGACGCCAGAACAGCTTCTCGGCGTTCACTCGAACGGTCTCTCCCGGCGAGACCACCCGGGAAAATTCGACTTCTACGTCGGTGAAGAGGGTGATGGTCTTGGACACCTCCTCGGCGGGTAGCTCCATGCCGAGCAGGTGGATGCCGAGCGCCACCAGGCCCGTCTGACACATGGTCTCCACCAGGATGACCCCCGGGGTCACAGGGTTGCTCGGGAAGTGGCCCTCGTAGAAGGTTTCGTCGTGACGGAAGGTGTACTCGCCCACTGCAGTGTCCTCGCCGAGCCCGACGAGGCGATCGATGAAGCGGAAGGGCCGCTGCTGGGGGATGAGCTCCAGTACCTGCTCGGGGGTCAGCATCAGGCGTCGCTTCGATCCATGATACCACCGACGCTGTGTTCGGAGCGATGTGGGTAGTCGGGGTAACCGATACCAAGAAACATTCCAACCTTGGCGTCCTTCACGGTGTAGATGTACTCGCCGTCGACGAAGACCTTACCTGTGCCGATGGCAACAGCGGATCCGGATTCCTTAAGCTGTGAAAACCGGCGGATGTCGACCTCGTAGCGCACGGTCTGATTGTATGGTCGGATCTGTCCGGCGAACTCGACTTCTTTACAGCCTAGTGCCCGACCCGACCCTGGGGCTCCGTTGGCGGCGATGTAGAGACCGACGAGCTGCCAGATGGCGTCGACACCGAGACAACCGGGCTGTACCGGATCGCTGCGGAAGTGGCAGTGAAAGAACCAGTCGGAGACGCCGATGTCCTGCTCGCCGACGATGCGTCCACGGGGACCGCGGCGCTCGAGCTCGACGACTCGGGTAATCATGAGCATGGGTGGGGCCGGCAGCCGCATGAACTCCTCGGGAGCATCCTCCACCAGGTTGCCCTGCGAGAGCCCCAATAGCTCTTCGTAGGAATAGTGACTGCGCTCAACAAACTCGGCGTGGAGCACTGTTATCCGACCTCCATCCGCAGACTTGACCAGGTCAGGCCAGAGCCGACGACGGCGATGACGACGCTGTCGCCTTCGCCGAGTTCGTCCCAATGCTGGGAGAGCACGCAGGGGGCGCCTGCGGCGCCGGTGTTGCCGTAGTCAGCGACGTTGTGCCAGTGGGACTGCTCATCGAGACCGGCGCGCCGCGTCACGCTCTGAAGCATGAGCAGGTTCGCCTGATGGCCGATGAAGTGCAGAAAACCGCCAGTGCTGGTCACTTTGCTGGTAGCCTCGGGCAGCAGGTCCTGAACCAGGGACAGGGTGGTCTTGATGGCGAATCGCTGAACGGCATTGCCGTCCTGACCGAAGTGCCCGTGGCGGGGGATGCAGACGGCGTTCCACCGCTGGGAATCTGCCGCCAGGGTGGTATGCACGATTCTGGCCGGTGCCGACTCGGTGCTGGAGACCACGGCGGCACTGGAGCCGTCGCCCCAAAGAACGGCGGTGGCGCGGTCGGAATAGTCGACGGCGCGCGTGGTGTTCTCGGGATTTACTACGAGGACGAAGCGCGACAGGCCTGTCATATTGGCGAGAAAGTGCATCTGTGCCCCGAAGCTGGAGCAGGCGGTGTTGATGTCGACACCGGGGGCGTCGGCCCCTAGGGCAGCGGCGACGCGACTCGCCTCGGCGGGAATCGCCATGTCCGGGTAGCAGCCGCCAGAGATGACCATGCCGATGTCCTCTGGTGCCAATCCGGCGCGGTCGAGCGCGATTCGGGCAGCGCATGCTGCGGTCTCGGCATTGTCGAACTCGGCGGCTTCGAGAGCGGCTCTGGGGTCGGTGTTAAGGGTATCTCGGATGTAGTCAAGAGGCAGCACGGTGCGGCGCTGCCGAATGCCGACGCGTTCAATGATCCAGTCGTTGTTGGTGCCGATGTCCAAATTTTCGAGAAAGGCGTTGTCGATGACGTTCTCGGGATGGAAATGACCCATGCCGTGGAGGAAAAGTTGCGTCAAATCCAACCTACCCGGCGATGTGCTCGCCGCCGTCGACTCGCACGATGGTGCCGTTCACCCAGCGAGCTTCTTCAGTGCACAGCAGGAAGATGACGTCAGCCACCTCTTCGGGGGTGGTGAGGCGGCCGAAGGGATTGCGCAACGCCGCCGTCGCCTTCATGTGAGCGCTGCCCGGGATCAGGCGCAGGGCGGCGGAGTCGGTGACGCCCGCCTGCACTACGTTGGAGCGGATCCCGTACGGGGCATACTCGACGGCGATGGCACGAGAGACTGATTCGAGGGCGACTTTGGCGGCCGCGACCGCGGCGTAGCCGCGCCAGGCGACCTCGTTGCCCTCGCTAGTCATAGACAGTACGCGGGCGTCGTCGGCGAACAGACCGGCGCGGAAGACGTCTCGAGTCCAGCTCGACAGGCTCGTGCCCATGCTGTACACGGTGCGATCGAAGTCTTCGTCCTCGAGCACGCTGTCGCTGTTGTAGGTGGGGAGACGGGCGATGCCGACGAGGCTCTTGGTCTCTTCGCCACCTTCGGTGAACAGCTCCTCGACAACTTCGTCGAGCTGTTCTTCCGAGATGCCGATTTTGGCTGCCAGATGGGCGCGGGCGCGGGCGGCTGAAGCTCCGAAGGTGTCGTCCAAGGGCGCCATGAGTCGGAGGTTCCCGAAGGCGATGGAGTGCAGCATCATGCGCACCCGGCCGGCGTCACCTAAACGCTCCTTGAGGTCGGCGATAACGGTGTCACGACCCTCCTGGGACAGGGCATCGAGATTGAAGCTTACGAACTCCTGGTCGCCCTCGTAACTGCGAATCTCCTCGAAGTGAGGCTCGATGGCCTTCATGGCTCCCCGCCGGTCGCGGTGAACGACGGCGACCCACATGCCGTGGCTGGCCAGTTTCTTGGCGGTGGCGAGGCCGAAGCCGCTGGAGCCGCCAAGGATCAGGGCCCACTGTTGTGCATCAAATCGAATCGTCACAGGCGAATGTCTCTCTGAGGCCGGAGCAGCAGCCCCTTTTGGCTATGATGGAGCGGTAGCCACCACGAGAAGGGGGAACCTCGCAACCCAAGTTTGAAAGGTGTCGATTGTGGGACAATCACTGCGGCCATGGGAGACGGTCGCGCGGGCCAGTTCGGACACAGGCTGGCTCCGGGATGGGGCCAAACAGGCGTAAGAATCTGTGGCACAAGGGGAAAGCTGTCAAAAAATACCCGTCTGGTCGGTGTTCCATACAAACCTCACAGAACGAAAACTTTCGCGGTCTTAAGACACCAAATTAGATAGTTCTCATCGGGATCTGCGGCGAATACCGTCACCACTCGTCCTTGCGCTGCGGGAACTCGTCCGATTGCTGAGTCCGCAGCATCTCGGGATCGAACTGCAAACTCAAACCGTAGGCGAGTCGGGTCGGGTAGTTGAAGGCCGACAACGTGGGCAATCTCAAGACGGGCCAAGTCGTCGAAGAAGAGTTGGTTGCCCTCGATAAAGACCTCCGGAAAGCCGCCATGGCCCGCCGCGATTTGAAGGCGGTGACGCAGATGATTGGCAGATGGCGCGCGCTGTCGAGGAGGTAGATCTGGCCTGCATGTGCCGTTTCCCTTGCTCGAAACCCGGCCAAGGTGCCTACCTCAGGCGAGTGGAAAAATCTCTGTCGACAGGTCCGAGTCAGGCGTTCCAGATCGGGCGATCCTGCTCCTGTAGGCGCCGCCAGGTCCGGTCAAACTCCTCACTGCCATCGTCCTCGCGCTCGTGCAGAAGTGCCCCGGCCGCAAAGGACTCGTCCACGCCTAGTTTCATAAGATTTTCGGTTTGTTGGAGATTCCGGTAGTAGTGCTCGACGCCGCCGGGCAGGCTGACCACCGAAAAGTGGCGCGGCCACTCGACGGCTGGGGTGTCGCGGTAGCGGATCACGGCGTCCTCGTCAAGTTCGACGCCGAGCCCGGAGCCGTCGGGAACCTTCATGAAGCCGCGCTGCATCACGTGCGGCTCGACGATGAGATCGTCCTCGTAGGTGTGGTGGGCGGTCACGCCCGGCAGGGTTGCGGTGTGCATGACGGCGCCAAGCTGGCAGGCGAAACCCGTGGTGATCCCGGTGCCCACGTATTGCAGCAGAATGGGCGTGTTCGCAGCCGCGAAGGCCCAAGAAGCGGCGAGGGCGTTGCGGATGTTCTCGTGGCTGCACAAAGCGCCGTCGAAATCGCCGGCGCGTAGGCCCAGCCAGGGCCCAGAGGGCTGGCGCGAGGGACCATCGAAGATGGTACCGACGCCGTGCAAGTAGAAGGGGATGCGGATCTGCTGGTGCAGGCGACGCCATCCCTCGACGTCGTAGGCGAAAATGGGCTCTTCGATCCCCTTCACGACGGAGATCTCCTCGAGCTGACGCAGGACGGGGAGGGCCCGCTCAACGTCGACGAGGGCGCCGTTGAAATCAAACTCCACGCGGAAATCGGGAGGCGCCACCTCCTGCATGGCCCGGGCTTGCTCGACGACGTCGTAGAACGCGCGGGCTTTGCACTTGAGTCCGCGGTAGCCGCGCTCCGCGGCGACTTGAACCTCGGCTGCGGAGTCATCTGGGGACATGCAGGGCATCCACCAACCCATGCTCACCCACTGTCGACGCTGCTGTCCCATGATTTTCCAGGCCGGCACGCCTAGGTGCTTGCCCATGAGGTCGTAGCAGGCCATGTCGAGGTTGAACGGGCCTGTGCTCATCACGTGGTCGAAGGGATCGGTGCCGAGGTAGGGGTCGAGCACGTCCTGAGAGAAGGGCGGGCCTGGATTCTCACCGAGACCGACAAGTCCGGAGTCGGTGTGGAACTTGTACACCGTAACCTCTTCCCCCATGGCGAAGTGATGGAAGCGCTTGCGGATCCGTGCCTCGTAAGGAACCCGCAGTGGGATGACTTCGATCTTCTTTATCTTCATAGGAACCAGCCTGTTACACGGTCGAGATTAAGCCGCCTTGCAGTGACATCTTGGCAGATGTCTATATGCGATTGGTGCAAGTTTGGATGGCTACGCAATGCATCGTTGCACATAGCAGTCACTTTCTTGTCCCAGCAGCTATATCGTCGAAATCCGATCATTTGCGTGACAATTAAGACGTGATCCGGCACATCCCGCGAAATTCGTAGCTTTGTGGACCTCCGCCGCGGAGGATGGCGACGCCGACGTGGTGGGAAGCCTACTCAAGTCCGGCGCCGACACCAAGTCCCTGAACAACGGGAGTCGAACGGCCCTCATGTTCGTGGCTGTCGACTTAGTGGCTAAGGTGCTGGTGAAGGCTGGATTCTTGACGTCAACACCCGGGACAGGTTGGCCACGGCGCTGATGTGCCTGTGGGAGCATTCCGACAGCGACATGCTCAGTATTGGCGGTATTGGTCACCTCCGGATAGGACGCCTCGATCAAGAACTCGAAAGCGAGAGCCCTTTGGCATTGGCGATACCGGTCGGCAAGCGCGAGATGGTGGCGATTCTCAAAGGCAAGTAAAATCGCCAGTCCGCCCTACCACGATCTCCACTTGGTTACACTTCTCACCCATCGCAACCCGACTCGTACCAAGCAGTTGGCGGTGGCGCACATGAAATCCACGAGGGCGGCGATGACGGATTTGGTTGGGCGATGTCATCGAGCTTGGGGTCTCAACGTGGCGTTGAGTTGGGAGACATGGAACTGCATGTGGCGCCGGTGAGATTCACGCAGGCATTGCCGTCTCGCCCGAACACGACTGTCATTCGTTCTCTTGAAAACAGCAGGAAGTGGCATCCGCCAAGATGCGGTCGGGGCAATGCTGCAGAGAGTTGTCGCGCAAGGCATCGATTGTCGCGGTGTTGTTGCTGCCCACGATCTTGTGGGGAGTGCAGGGGGACCAGAGCCAGGTTCCTACCGAGACGCCGATGAGGGCGTGCATCGATATCCCCATGAGATCATGAACGATAACTATGAAGCATCCGGCCCTGCCGGCAAGACGGTGGCGACCATGCTGGCAGCGTCGCTGGCGCTGGGTGCGTGCTCCTCGCAGCCCAAGGTCCCCGAGGGGCTTCCCCCCGGCATTCCATCGGTGCAGCGCGAGTTCCGCGCCGTTTGGGTCGCTTCGGTGGCTAACATCAACTGGCCGAGCGAGCCGGGCCTACCTGTGGAGCGGCTGCGTCAGCAGGCGCTCGCCATCCTCGACACAGTGGCGGCCATAGGAATGAATGCGGTGATCCTGCAGGTTCGGCCTCAGTGCGACGCCCTCTACGCCAGCGAGTTGGAGCCTTGGTCGTACTACTTGACCGGCGAGCAGGGCATCGCGCCGGCGGACGGCTTCGATCCTCTCGAATTCTGGGTGGAAGAAGCGCATGATCGCGGCCTGGAGCTGCACGCCTGGTTCAACCCCTACCGGGCGCATCACCCGAAGGGGGCGGCAGTCACGGACGCATCGATCGTAAGGCAGCGCCCGGAGATGGTGGTACGGCTGGGCGAGGAAGGTTACTGGTGGCTGGACCCTTCGCGGCAGGACGTGCAGGAGCACTCCCGAGCGGTGGTCATGGACGTGGTGCGCCGCTATGACATCGACGGCGTGCACTTCGACGACTACTTCTACCCGTACCCTTCGTACAACGAAGGTGAAGACTTTCCCGACGACGAGAGCTGGGAGTTATACCGGGAGAATGCTGGCCATCTGAACCGCGCTGACTGGCGCCGGGCCAGCATAAATCGCTTCCTCAAAAATCTCTACGAGGTCATCAAGAAAGAGAAGCGGCACGTGAAGTTCGGCTTGAGCCCTTTCGGCGTTTGGAGACCCGGACACCCGGCTTCCATCCAAGGGCTCGACCAGTACGAAGTGCTCTACGCCGATGCCCGCCTCTGGTTGCGCCAGGGCTGGGCCGATTACTTCACGCCCCAGCTCTACTGGTCGATCAATCAGGTGCCTCAGAGTTTTCCCGTGCTGCTGGGGTGGTGGATGCGGCAGAACGTGAAAGGTCGCAATCTGTGGCCGGGAGTCGCTACCGGCCGGGCTCGAAACGAAGCGGGCGTGGATGAGGTGATTAACGAGATCATGGTGGCTCGCGGCTTCGCGTCTGAAGCGCCCGGCCATGTGCACTGGAGCGTAGCCGCCCTCATGACGGACAGCACAGGCTTCACCGAAGCACTTCGGCAGCACCCGTACCGCGAGCCGGCGATCGTACCACCTTCTCCATGGCTCGACGCCGAGGCGCCGGCCGCGCCCACCCTCAGCTACGCCGTGATGGACACGACGGTGACGGCGGTGTGGACCCATCTCCTAGATGAAGATGTGTTTCTCTGGGTGCTCTACATCGAGCGTGCGGGCGGTTGGAACCACGAGCTCTACAATCGTGGCGACCGTGTCGCTGAGATAGCGGCGTACGAAGAGGTCTCGAGGTGGCGTCCGGGGCAGGGCGGGGCGACCGGCCCACTGGAGCCGATTTCCCGCATCGCCGTGTCGGCGGTGGATCGCAACGGCAACGAGAGCTGGCTGACCGTGGTCGATCTCAGCGCCGACCTCCCACCCTTGGACGTGCCCGAGGTTGCGCCCAAGGCATCAGCTCAATAGCCGACGCGCGCAGGCCTCAAGTCCCTGCACCCTGCAACCCTGCAAACCCCCTGCAACCCTGCAACCCTGCAAAATGTCCGGCATACGGAAGGTCTTCTCCTTCCTGAAGTTGTGCGGGCATTGTAAGAGGATATTGCCCAAGAAGTAGGCGGATAGATGGGCAGAAATCAGTTTCCCGAAGAATCAGAGGTGGGAGCTGACTCACCCTGGATGGCGACGCGCTCGTAGGAGATCTCACACCCGCCGGTGTCGCACTCGACCCGCCCGAAGCGGTGACGGTTGCGGGCAATGAAGGCGTAGCCGACGCGGAAGAGCTGAGTGATTCCGGGGATGCGGTAGACCCAGGCGATCCAGCTGGCGGGAGGCAGGTGCCGGTAGATCTGGTAGACGGCGTCAGCGCCGACGTGGACGGGAGATCCCCCCACCAATATCAGGCGTAGCCCGATGTTGAAGTCGGACTGAGTGAGAATGGGGAAGCGCTCGTCCACCCCGGGTGCTTGGCGGGGGACATACTCGTAGCGGCAGTGGCGGTCGAGGTGCTGGATGCGCCGGAGCGACCAGAGGCAGAAGCGGCACTCGCCGTCGTAGATGATCGTGGGTTTGCTCATGGCTGCTCCGAATGTAATCAGCGTTGGTGGGATGGCAATTACGGGCGGTGATCCCCTCGCGATCCACCGCGGCTCAAATGCAGCCGGGAGTGGGGACTCGTGTCGGCCCTCGATGATCCCACAAGATCCGGTGTCGATCACCGTGTTTATCCGTTCGGTGGGAACGAGAGGGCCCTGCAACGAGCCGAGTTCCGCCCTCGGGAAAATGTCGAAGGCGGTTTCAGTTTAAGAAATGAACATTTAGTTGCTGTTTTCCAATTGAGAGAGATCGGCTCAGGCGTGCCCGCCTTGACGATCTCTCGAACAAACTTATTTGCGGCCGCCGCTACGGTGTCACCACTACCTTCATCGAGCCCTCACTTCCGGTGATGTCGATGCCCTTTTCGGTCTCGGCCAGGGACAGGCGATGGGTGATAAATTCGTCTAAGGGCGCTGTCGTGTTCTTCAGAAACGACATCGCCGTCTTGAACTGGATCGCCGGGTAGGCCCACATGCCTCTGATGTCGAGGTCCTTAAAGCAGACGATGTTGGGGTGAATGTCGACGCCACCCGGATCGGTGAAGTGGCCCACCTCGACGACGATGCCGCCACGGCGAACGAGATCAAGCGACTCCTTGAAGACGATGGGCACGCCGGCGGTTTCGATGACGATGGCCGGGCCCACACCCTCCGTCAGCTCTTTGACGGCCTCAGTTCGGCACTCGAGAGAATCGCTCGCGTTGATCGTGTGATGGCCCCCCATTTCTTTCGCCATATCGAGGCGTGAGGGGCTCAAGTCGGCGGCGATGATGAGCTCTGTGCCGACGTGGGCGAGAACGGCGATGACGAGCTGGCCGATCGGGCCCGCACCCATCACCAACACCGACTGGTCCATGCCGAGGCCCTCACCGATGTGCGGGATTCCCGGACCCAGGGCGCGCTCCACGGCGCGGGTTGCCACCGCAGCTGGCTCGGTAAGCACAGCGCGGTCGCTGGGCAGGCCCTCTGGGATCCTAAAGATCCACGACTTCTTCGTCAGGTGCATGAACTCCGAAAACCCGCCCCGCGGTGCCGGTGCCACTTCGCTCGACACGAAGCCGTGCACATAGCGGTTGGCGCACAGGGTCGGGCGCTGCGGCATGTGCAGGCAGTACCAGCAGCGGCCGCAGGTGGTGGAACTCGGTGTGGTGGTGACTCGGTCGCCCTCCTGTAGAGGGCCGCCAACGACGGCCATCGCTTCTTCCGCTCTCGAGCCCATCTCTTCGATGGTACCTACCAACTCGTGACCGGCGATGATAGGAAACAGCAGGGTCATGTGACCGGCGAACATGTGCTTGTCGGATCCGCAGATGCCGGTTTGGTCGATCTTGAGTAGGATCTCGTCGTCGCCGATCTCGGGACGTGGGAACTCGCGCATCTCAATGGTTCCGGGCTCGGTCATGACGGCGGCCTGGACAGTAGACATCTAGTTGCTCCTAGCAGCGATGGTAGTCAGTTCGATCGTATAATCGCGGCGCTACTGCACCTTGCCGCGAGCGGAGATGGGCCAAATGTCGACGACGTGACCGTCGTTCACAGCGTAAATCTCATCGTGCAGGTTCATGGTGGTGCAGCCGTGGCCGGGGATCAGCTCGATAGTATCCCCGAGCTCCAGCGTGGTCTCGCCCCCCTCCGTGTGCAGACGCCCGTGCTCTTCCGAAAGTGCGTGGCAGACGAGAAAGCGCAGCCCCTTCGGGTCATTGGCACTCTTCGCACCCTCGGGTACCTTCACCAAAGGCCAGCCGTGCTCGGGGGTCACCGTCTTTAAGCCGGAATCAGTTATCACCTGATTGGGATCGGGTCGGCTGCTCACCGTAGTGAGCACGGTGAGGGCGTTCTTGAAGCCGAGATTGAGCTTCGCGTAGGCGGCGTCCATCAGAGCGTAGGATCCTGCCTGCACTTCGGTGACGGCATCGTAGGTGGTAGAGACGTAGTAGTCGCCGGTGGCCGAGGTGGAGACAATGCCCACCTCAAGACCGGCGCCTTCTGCCATTTTTCGTGCGGAGGCGAGGCGTTGCAAGCACTCGTGGGCGCCGGACTCGCGCTCGCTGGCGTCTTCGAGATCGACAATATGCCCCTGGTAGCCCATGAGGCCGGCGAAGCGGAGGTGCTCGGCTGTGTCGGCGAAGCGGCAGAGGTCGAGGACGGCCTCGGAGGTGGAGAGCACACCGCAGCGGTTGTGACCGATGTTGACTTCGACGAGCACACGAGGCTGCACGCCTGCGGCGCCGGCGGTCTCGTTGAGCTGGGCCAAGTTTACCGGGTTGTCCACAGCGACCATGACGTCCGAGCGCTTCGCCAGCGCCATGAGGCGCTCGACCTTGCGCCGCCCCACGACCTCGTTGGCGATGAGGAGGTCTTCGATGCCGGCGTTGGCCATGACCTCGGCCTCTCCCACTTTGGCGCAGGTGATGCCGATGGCGCCGGCCTTCATCTGCATCTTCGCAATGGCCGGCGTCTTGTGCGACTTGGAGTGGGGGCGAAGATGCTTGCTCGCCATGGCGAAGTGGTGGGCAAGTTTGTCGATGTTGAACTGCAGGTCGTGAAGGTCGACGAGCAGCGACGGGGTGTCCAACTCGGTGATGGGCAGGCCGATTTCGGTCGTATCGGGTGAGGTGAGGGTCATAAGGGCAGCAGATCTCCGTTGTTGTCGAATTCAATGTCGGCGGGTGGGCTCACGGCGGTCAGATCTCCACGAGCAGCCACTTCCTTCCCATATGCCTCCGACACCAGCACCTCTTCCACGTGCAAAGTGTCGACAATGCGCACGACGCGAGCGTTTTCGGGGGCCACGAAGCCGACGGTCTCCAGCGCTTTGCTGATGCAGATTTCGTCGGTAGGGAAGGTGATGGGAATCTGCGCTCCGGATGGCGCATTGCCCGTCATGCAGTTAATGACCGTTGCTTCCACGTCCATCTTGTCGGCGATGCGCTGATGGGCGTACTCAGCTGTGCCCACACCGGAGGCATTGCCGTGGGTTTCCGGCGTGAGATCGCGAACGAGAATGCGCGTAATTTTCGGGTATTCCTTCTCGGCAGCGCGGTGTTCGTGGAACTTGCGGCCCACCACGTTGGAGTCTAGGCCGGCACCGGAGATGTTCTTGCCGATGAAATCGACAATGAGCAAGTCGATCTGATCGAAAGGCAGGCGCGGCATCCACTTCTTGGCCAGCACTAATAACTCCTTCTCGCGCTCGATGAAGTTCTCAGGTGCAACAGTCTCGATCATCGCCGTGCGATCGTACTGATTCTCAACGATGGCGAGGCCGAAGAGCACTTTGCATTTATCGATCACTTCCTGGCCGACGGCACGGATAATGCGGTCGAAGGAGTACTGCACGATTGCCTGGTGGTAGATGGCGGCGCCCTTATGCTTCCCGAGGCCGATGAGCATCATCTTGTGCAGTCCGCTTTCGATCTCGCCGACGAAGCCGGTGTGAGGCTTGATGCGGCCTGCGACGATGACGTGAGCGGCTTCGGCGGCGTGCCTGTCGAAGTAGACAGGCACCTCGCCTTCGACGGTGGAGACCTGCACGACTTCCATCGTCGCCTTGATCGGGCAGCCGACGAACTCCTCGGTGACTCCGTAGCTCTCGATGATCTCGCGCTGACCTTCGGCCCTGCCGCCGCCGTGGCTGCCCATGGCGGGCACGATGAAGGGCTTGCCTCCGAGTTCCTTCGCCGATTCGACGATGGCCTTGGTGATCTCGGCAATGTTGGCGATGCCGCGGCTGCCCACGGTGATGGCGACGGCGTCACCGGGCTTCACCTTGTCGCCGAGATTTAGGCCGGCGATCTGCGACTTCACGGTGCCGTCGATATCCCCGACGTCGGGGGCCTCGAAGTGCTGGCGGATTCGCATCATCTTGGGGAATGCCATCTACTCTCGCTCCTTGGTGTGTCCTGTAGCGACACGATGTGAAGATCAGCTCAAAACCGAGCCGTTGATTCTCTCGCTATTCAGGTGCCAAGGATCTGGCATGGATTCTCATTTCGCAGAGACTATCCTTGGAGGAGGATCACAATCGACGAACCGGAACTCGCTACGCGCGATGTACTCGTTCAGATCAATCGCCGGATTACCAGTCTTGAGGGAGACCGGCGGGACATCTGCGCCGAAATCTCTTTCAGCTCTCGGGGACAACCGATTTTGCCGAACCGTCGGTCTGACGACGTTGGGCTGGAGCTCGCTTATCGGCATGATTCGTCCGCTGCACCTGACGTTAGCGCTACCCCGCCAACCAGCCGCCGTCCACCGGGCACAGCTGCCCGGTAATGTAGCCTGCCGCATCCGAGGCAAGAAAAACGTATATCCCGCACATATCTTCCGGCGTCCCCCACCTGCGCATAGGGATGCGGCTGATGATCCAGTCGTTACGCTCCTGGTCATCCCTCAGCGGCTGCGTCAGAGGTGTGGCGATGTAGCCCGGGCTTACGCCATTGACTGTGATACCGTGCTCTGCCCACTCCACGGCCATGACCTTGATGATCATGCCAACGCCGCCCTTGCTCGCCGCGTATGCCGATAGTCCCGGCACGCCCATGTGGCTGGCCAGTGACGTAGTGTTGATGACACGGCCGCCGTCCCCCTGAGAGATCATCTGCCTCGCCGCCTGCTGAGTGAGGTACCACACTCCGCGCAGGTTGACACGAATGATCTTGTCGAATTGCTCGATGGGGAACTCCACCGTGGGGGCGCGGAAGTTGATACCGGCGTTGTTCACCAGCACGTCGACGCGGCCGAGCTCTTGTACCGTCATAGACACGATGCGCTCGATGTCATCGGTGTTGCCCACGTCGGCAGTGATGGCAACGGCCTTCACGCCTAACTCTCTTGCTTCCTCTGCCGCTTCCTCCACCTGCTCTTGGGTGCGGCTCACCAGGGCAAGGTCTGATCCCGCTTCGGCAAAGGCTTTGGCGACACCCCGACCGATGCCGCGGCCGGCGCCGGTGACGATGGCGACCTTACCCTTCAGGTTCATGCGATCGACTACGCTCACTCTGCGGTTTTCTCCCATCGTGTTCTGTTCAATGGAGTTGATCGGCGTCGATGAGGTGCCGGGCGGCACGTGCCCGGCGCGGCCGGAAAATACCAACGCTGAAGCCGTGAGGTGATCAGACGGCCTTGCGGAACAACGCCTCCATGTCTTTCAGGGTTGTCTTGCGGGGATTCACGGTGACATTCCCCGACTGCATGGCTGCCTTCACCAGCGCCGGAATGCCCCCGACCTTGACGCCCGTGTCCCGCAGCCGATCGGGAATGCCGAGGTCGTCATTCATCTGCCGCACCCGCTCTACTGCCAGCCCAGCTGCGGCGCAATCGGTCATGTTCGAGGGGTCCTCGCCGAGGGTCTCGGCAATCACGGCGAACTTGTCGAGGCGCGCCTGTAGGTTGTACTCCATCACCCAAGGCAGCAGCACGGCGTTGGCGAGCCCGTGGTGTACCCCATACTGTGCTCCTACCGGATGCGACATGGCGTGTACGTTGCCCAGACGCGTCTGCGAGAACGCGACACCCGCTAAGCAGCTGGCGATCAACATGTTCTGCGTGGCCTCGAGCTCGTAGTCGTTGGCGCAGGCCACGAGCAGGTTTTCGCTGATGAGCTCGATCGCCGCCAGAGCGACGCTGTCGCTCATCGGAGTGGCCAGCAGATTCGTGTAGGATTCGATGGCGTGGGTGAGGGCGTCCATGCCGGTGGGTCCACCCACGGACGCCGGCAGGGTCACCGACAACTGAGGATCGAGAATGCCTACCCGTGGCGCGGTCTTCCAGCTGATGACCGGATCCTTGTTGCGCGACTTCGGGTTGGTGAGCACGGCGAAGGGTGTCACCTCGCTGCCGGTGCCGTAGGTCGTCGGCAGGCAGATCAGCGGTGGGATGTCATTAACGATCTTGCGCCCGCCAACACCGAGATACTGCTCGATTCGACCCCCGTGCGAGACCAGCACGCCAATCATTTTGGCGACGTCCATGGGAGAACCGCCGCCGACGGCGACGATAGCGCCGCACTTGGCGCGAGCGTAGGCACGGGCGCCAGCGGTCACGTTGCGCGCCACTGGATTGCCCACCACTTCGGTGAACTGCGCCCAAGAGATCTCCGCATTCTCGAGGACGTCGGTCACCCTTTCCAGCACGCCGGCGTCGACAAGTCCCTTGTCGGAGACCACAAGAACAGTCTCGGCCTCGGGCAGGAACTCGGGCAGCCGAGCAGCCGAGCCGGTGCCGTGGACGACTTGGGTCGGCATGCGGAAATCGCAGATGGAATGCATCATGAGAGGACCTAACATGCTATACGTGCTGAAGTTAGGCGGGACAAGGTACAGGCGGCATGGAGTGGGGTCAAGCGATGCGGTGGTGATTCAACTGTAGAGATTGAGCAGTTGGCAGAGCTCGCCGATTTCGTAAATAGTGTCGCCTTCGGACTCCACCCCGAGGTTGCGATCGTGGCTGAAATGGATGAAGCGGATACCCGCTGCGCCGCTCGCGATTCGGTCGTAGCGACCATCGCCAACGCTCACCACCTCATCGGCGGTAAGCTCAAGCCGATCCAGGGCGAGGAGCATGAGATCGGGCGCTGGCTTCAGGGTGGCGTCCTCGCGACTCAGAGAGACGTCGAAGCGCAGCCCCAGGGTGTGAATGATGAGCCGCATGGCTTCGTCGTGGTTGTTGGTGACGAGAGCCAGTTTGAGCGGTAGTCGGTAGAGACGCTCGAAAAGCTCGTTCGTACCCGGATTGGGGACTGCCGCCTTCGCCGCCTCCATCTCCACCTCGCGCACGATCGTTTCTGCCGCCCGCGCCTCATCGGAAGGCAGACTGACGATGTGGTCGATGATCCCCGAGCCGTCGGGCACACCGATGCGTGACCGCAGCACCTTCCAGTCGATGTGCGGCAGGGTGAGGGTGCCGTCCATGTCGAAGATGACGGCTTTGATGCTGTTAAGGCCGTAATTCATTGTAAAATATTAGACTTGGGTTTTGGCAAGTGCTCCGTCATCCCTCAAACACCCCCTAATCTTCGAAACAAATCGTGACGTGAAGATAGAAGATCGGCGCAACCCACCGACTTGTACGCGGACGATATCTCTGAGCGGTCCCTGAACCCACTGTCGCTGGAGGAGGCAGACAGTCTCAAAATGTTCGCCCCCATCCTCTCAGGGCAGTACCATCCTGGCTATGCAACCTCGAATAGTCCTCTTCCTCCCTCCAAGTGCCCATGACGGTGTGGTGCTATCGCTATGCAAGTGGAGGGGCCATGAATGACGCTAGGAAACCAAGGCGCAACTGGAAAGGCGTGCTCCTCGTGCTGGCCTCAGTGTCAGGTACCCTCGTCACGACGGAAATCGCGCTTCGGGCCGTCGAGTACTGGAAGTCCGTCCCCGCCACTAATCCCGATAGTGAGCGGGTCATGATGACCGAGGCTATGGGCACTGGCTGGCTGCCGCGCAGTGGAGCATGGGTTTCGCGTTTGTCTCCCTCTGGTGTCGTGTTCCGCCTTCAAATCAACAGCACCGGCCAAAGGGGGAGCGAGATCCCACCCCTGACCCCGTCCCAGCGTCGTGTGCTGTTTCTGGGTGACTCGTTCACCTACGGCGGAGCTGTACCTGAAGACTCTACCTTCGTCTTTCAAGTTGGAGTCCATCTGAGACGAGCTGGCAGACAGGTCATTGCAATCAATGGGGGCGTACCCGGTTACAGCACTTATCAGGAGCTCGCGTACCAACGATACGTAGCGGGTGAGCTGCGGCCTGATGTCGTCGTACTAGCGTTCTTCAATGGCAACGACATTCGCGACAACATGGTCCACACTCGGAACGGTGAAATTCTCAGTCCAGCTTTGGTTGGTGACTTTCGAGCCACTCGAAAACCGGCCATCCGGTCCCTTGATCTCGTGCCAGATCCTCTCTCTGGCGCTGACATTCCTCTTGCCTCCGGCATGGCCTTGTCGACGATTCAACGGTCGTCAATGCTTGGTCGCCTGCTTATTGGCCGTCTTAACTTGCTTCTCGCCCGACAGCAAGCGGATCTCCGATACCTTGATCCCAAGAGTCTGTATCACTACTACGAGATTGGTCTTTTTCAGGGGCGTACCGATCCGACGTTTGTCGAGGCAAAAAAATTGACACTGACATGTCTGAGACGGCTCGCACAGCAAGTGAGAGAGGACAACGCCGAGCTGCTTGTGGTCGCGATCCCGTCGCGCAATCAGGTTGATCCGAAAGCGTGGTCGCAGAATCTGGGCGAACTCGGGGTCGAGTTGGAGGCCCTCGGCACTCTCAACATGGATGCCCCGGGTCAGGTGATACGTGAACTATGCGGTTCTCTCGGAGTGCCTTTCGTCGATCTGACCCAGACGTTCAGGGAGCATCCAGACCCCGCCTCTCTGTTTCTGGTGACTCATTTAAGCACTATGGGACACACCTTCATGGCGGAGCACCTCGGGGCATTTGTGGAAGCTCACAGCAAAAGGCTGGACGACCCAGCAATACCACGTCTCCACGCCGCCGCAGACGCTCTCTACGTTGGGAATGCTCGCCTGGCGATCCGACTCTTGGCGGGCTTTGCAGACAGTCTGGGTTCAAGACTCGACGTACTTCGTCTCCTCGGAGAGGCACAACTGAGCGGCGGATTCGCAACAGAGTCGGTCGCGAGCTTCAGAAAGGCACTGAGCTTCGATCCGGCCTCGGCGAAGTTGCGGTCCCAACTGGGAGAAGCCCTGATGGCAACTGGCGACACGGTCTCCGCCATAGCAAGCTATCAGAAGGCTTTCGAATTACGTCCGGCCAACTGGACCTACCAAGCACGCTTATCGGACCTACGTGCGCAGGCTGACAGATCTGAAGCCGCCGCCCATCATACCGAGTTGGCCGAGCGTATAGCCTGGAAGGATCGACATTCCAGAAGGGCATGGGGCGAGGAACATCTATTGCGGGGCGCTCTTTACCTACAACAGAGACGCGTTTCCCTAGCCGAGATTGAGTTTCGATACGCTACGCCGTTTCGGCGAGAGCCCGATGAGGTAGCACACCTTGCCTACTGGCTTGGGACGGTTTTTCAGGCGTCCGGTCGACTCGACAGCGCACATGCGTACTTCTCTCGAATAGGCGAGGGGAGCGAGTTCTACACAGAGGCCAGAGCTGCCTTGAACCGAATGAGCCGAAGACCATCGACGCAGGAACGCACTCCGTCACCGGTGAAGTAGGAGAAAATGCCAACGACACCCGGTGGAGTTCCCAAGTTCCCGAAGCCCTTACGGATGAGGAACGCGACCGTCTGCTCCAAGATTGCTCCAAGTCCACGTACACCATCGCAGCTCTCGCGGCCGACACGCATGGGCCTTGCGGCGAGGCGGCACAGAAGGTGGCTGAGAGACTTCATCCGTTTCCTCGGCGTGCCGTTGGACCTCATGCCAGTGAGACATCGAGCGGGACGGTCCATTCCCTCGGGATCACGAAACTGAGGGACACGGCTGAAGAGCGTCGTTGTTCATCTAAGTAAAGAGCTTGCCGATCTCGTCAACGGCAAAGCGGGGCAGGTTCTGTACCACATTGCCGCGCCGCAGCTTCACTCCGAAGTCGAGATCGCGTACATCGCCGATGTGGGCAACGGCGATTCCGGCCTCGGTCAACCCGTTAGAAATGTCGGGTACGGACTCGGCGTTACAGCCGATGAGCAGCGCCCCCGACGAGATGACCCCCAGGGGGTCGACGCCAACCGCCTCGCACAGATTCGCCGAATCGTTGCTGATCGGCAGTCTATCATTGTAGATCTCGAGCCCAACTCCTGACGCCTGAGTGATTTCCAAGAGCCCCGTGGCAACGCCGCCCTCCGTAGGATCGTGCAGGGCGTGCACGTCGCCGCTGGCGAGAGCGACCCGGGCATCAGTGACGACGCTGATCCCGGGATCGGTAAGGTAGCTGGCACTGCGCGCGATGATCTCGTCGCTGACGCCGCTGGATCGCAACTGTCCTGCCTTCTCGCGGGCGATGATGCTGGTCGCTTCGATGGCGAGTCCCTTGGTGAGCAGGATCGCATCTCCTACCTGGAGCCCGGAGGAGCGAACGACCCGGCCCCGATCGCACTCTCCCAGCATTTGACCCACTACCAGGGGTCTGTCAATACCAAAGGTTACTTCCGAGTGCCCCCCGGCGACGGTCACTCCCAAAGAGGTGCAGGCTTCGTGGATCTGTCGGAAGATTTTCTCGAAGAAATCTTCGTTGCCAAGTTTTTCGGGGACGATAACGGTGGCGAGGAAGAACCGCGGTGTCGCACCCATAGCGGCGATGTCGTTGGCGTTCACGTGCACAGCGTACCAGCCGATCTCGTCGGTTGCGAAGGTGATCGGATCGGTCTTGGCCACTAAGCAACGATCGCCGAAGTCAATGACTGTGGCATCCTCGCCGATACCGGGAGGGACGATTAAACGGGGATCGGAGGTGCTGGCGTAGCGGTCGAGCAGGCGCCCCAACACGTTGTGAGGCAACTTGCCGGCTGGAAAGCGAGCCGTCATCGCCGCCCTTGGAAGTGGTCACAGAGGGCGCGCACCAAGCTGGGGACGCTACTCTCCTCGGGTTGCACGGCTACCGGCAGATCGAAATTGACGACGGCCTGGGTGGTGGTGGGGCCGATGCTGGCAATGTCGACATTGGCCAGCACTTCACGGGCGCGATCACGGCCGAGGACGTCGACGAAATTGCGGACGCTGGAAGAACTGGCGAACACGACACTGTCGAGAGGGCCGGTGGTTAGTGCCTCCGGAAGGTGTAGTTTCGCCGGGTCCGGAGCGCGGTTCTCGTAGGCGGTGATACGGGTGATGTTTGCGCCCCGCTCGTCGAGTACGGCATCGACGTCGGTGCGGCCGATAGAGGACGCTGGAATCAGGATTTTCGCGCCTTGCAGATCCACGTCATCCCACGCTTGTGCCAGACCTTCGCTGGAATGCGTCTTCGGAATCAAGTCGGCGACCATTCCCTGCTGGCGCAGGGTTTCGGAGGTGGCGAGCCCCACCGCGGCGACGCGCACGTCGGCAAAGGCGCGGGCGTCGCGTTTCAAGGCGTGCACGCGCTCGAAAAAGTAGGTCACGGCGTTGGGGCTGTTGAAGAGCACCCAGTCGAACTCCCCGAGTCTGTCCACGATAGCATCTACGTAAGCGGTGTCGTCGGGAGGAGTGATCTCGAGCAGGGGTAGGCTGTGAACATCGGCCCCTTCGGCTTCCAGCATGAGCTGCAGCGCCGCCGCTTGATTACGGCTGCGAGTGACGAGAATACGACGGCCGAACAGGGGCTTACTCTCGAACCAGTTGAGTTGATCCCGCAGATTCACCACATCGCCACAAACGACAATCGTAGGGGGACCCAATTCCGCACCTTCAACCTCCTCGGCAATGGTGCCGAGGGTGGCGACCACCGCCTGCTGCACCGGGTAGGTGCCCCACTGAATGGCAGCAGCGGGCTGCTCTGCCGGACGTCCTGCGGAAATAAGGGCTTTGACGATGGCACACAGGTTCCGCGCGCCCATGAAGATGACGAGTGTGCCCGAGATGCCGGCGAGCTGCTGCCAGTCGACACCGCTGTCCGGATCGGAGGGGTCTCCATGGCCAGTGACGAGCACGGCGGTGGTGGAGATGCCGCGATGAGTAAGTGGGATGCCTGCATAAGCTAGAGCTCCGGTGGCAGCGGAGACGCCAGACACCACCTCGAACGGAATGCCTGCCTTGTGTAAGGCCTCGGCCTCTTCACCGCCGCGACCGAAGATGTACGGATCGCCGCCTTTCAGACGCACTACGACACGACCTCTTCGCGCTGCGGCGATGAGTCGCTCGTTGAGATCCTGCTGAATTCGACCGTGACTACCATCGGCGCGGTGGCCGACATTGACGATCTCGCAGTCGGGCGCAGCCAGCGTCAGTAGACGGCGGTCGAGCAGGTCGTCGTGAAACAGTACATGGGCATCGCCGATATACCGTGCGCCCTTGAGGGTCAGTAGTCCGGGATCACCCGGGCCGGCTCCGACGATATACACCCATCCCGGAGTGGCGAAGGGAAGCCGTGAATATGGTCCGGTCGTGGGCATCAGATGAACTGCTCCAGAATGGCCGCTGCGCCCTGACGGCGCAACGACTCGGCGAGAGCGCATCCAAGCTCAGCCGCGTTCTCCAGGGGACTGCACATCTGGTCGTGCACAGCCTCGTCGGTATCAGGGTGCAAAACGACGCCATCGACACGAAGTTCGCCCTCGTCATCGGTGCGAGCCCAAGCGGCGATCGGCGCCCGACAACCGCCACCGAGCGCCTGTAGGAAGGCGCGCTCGGCGGTGACCGAGGCGGCCGTGTCCGGGCAGTCGAGACGACGGACGAAATGGTGACGGACGTCATCGCGGCGCATCTGCAGACCCAGGCAGGCCTGGCCGGGTGCAGGCATTACCGACAGAGGATCGAGGTACTCGGAGATGTCCAATTGCCGGCCAAGGCGGTGTAGGCCGGCGGCGGCGAGAACGACGGCATCGACTTCGCCCTCGGTCACTTTACGAATGCGGGTGTCCACGTTGCCGCGTAGATCGATGAAGCGCAGATCGGGCCGCAGGTGTTTCAACTGGGCTTGGCGACGGCAGCTGCCCGTAGCGACAGCTGCGCCCTCCGGCAGTTCGCACAGGGTCAAATCCTCACGGCTGACGAGCACGTCGCGCACATCTTCTCGGGGCGGGGCGGCAACCAGCTGCAGGCGTTTGTCAACTTCGGTGGGTAGGTCCTTGAGGCTGTGCACGGCTAAATCGACGCGCTTGTCGAGGAGGGCGTGCTCGATCTCGCGGGTGAAAATCCCCTGACCGCCGATAACGCTCAGCGACTGCCGGTCCACGTCGCCGGTGGTGCGAATGACCTCTATACGAACTTCAAGATCCTGCGGATGCAACTCATCAAGCTGTTGCTTCACCACGCCCGACTGGGTGGTGGCCAGCTGACTGCCCCGGGTGCCTATTGTCAATTGGATGGTCAAGGAAACGTTCGTCGATCCTGCGACAGGATGTCACAGAATATCAGGGAAACGGTCTCGAGCCGCACGCCCGCGGCATCCGGGAGGGCAGTTGGCCACAGGCTTTGTCCTTGATGCAAGCGGGAGTCCAGAACAGGAAACGGGGCGGCGCCGTGCCAGCATCGCCCCGTTCCTAACGAAATGGATGTAGATGACTCGATGGTCTCAGGCAAGGGCCTTCTTCGTTGACCGGATGATGACGGCGGCCACCTTGTAAGGGTCCGCGTTAGAGGCCGGTCGGCGGTCCTCTAACCGGCCTTTCCAGCCATCTTCGATGGTGTTGACGGGAATACGGATCGAAGCGCCGCGGTCGAGAGCGCCATAGCTAAACTTGTCGATCGCTTGTGTTTCGTGCAGACCCGTCAGCCGCTGTTCGTTTTCGGCTCCGTAGACAGCAATGTGCTCAGGGATGTGCTTGCTGAACGTCTCGCAAATCCTTGTGAAGGTTTCTTCGTTTCCCGCCTCGCGCATGGCGCCGCAGGAGAAGTTCGCATGCATGCCTGACCCGTTCCAATCCCCCTTGATTGGTTTCGGATGCCAGTCGATCGCGCAACCGTACTTTTCTGCGGTACGCTCAAGTAGGTAGCGGCCGACCCAAATCTCGTCTCCAGAATGGGCAGCGCCCTTGCCGAAGATTTGAAATTCCCACTGACCCATCATCACTTCCCCGTTGATTCCCTCCACATTGAGACCTGCCTCAAGGCAAAGGTGTAGGTGCTCGTCAACAAGGGCGCGACCATGGGCATTCCTGGTCCCGACCGAAGTATAGTACGGTCCCTGGGGACCTGGATAACCGCCCTTCGGGAAACCGAGGGGTAGGTTAGTGTCGGGATCAATGATGGTGTATTCCTGCTCGAAGCCGAACCAAAAGTCCTCGTCATCGTCGTCGATCGTGGACCGGCCGTTGGAGTCGTGCGGTGTGCCGTCAGGGTTGAGAACTTCCGACATCACGAGCCAACCATCGCCGCCGAAACGGTCTGGGTCGGGGAAAACGGCGACGGGCTTCAGTAGACAGTCGGAGGAGTCACCCGTTGCCTGCTCTGTGGATGAACCGTCGAAGTTCCAACCTGGCGCGTCGTCGAGGTTGCCGGAAAAATCATCGACGATCTTTGTCTTGCTGCGAAGGCTCTGCGTAGGCTCGTAGCCGTCGAGCCAGATGTACTCCAACTTCGATTTTGCCATAGGGAATGAACCTTTCTCTTGCTGCGTTACGTCGCGGGGACTTTCCCCCAGCTGTTCGTTGCAGGGGCCGAGTTTACAAAAAACACGACGCCGACACTACTTCTTGCCTCAATAGGTGCAGGTTTTGATCCTGATCGAATCGACCGTGAGACAAATTTAGGTTGGGCTTCATCTCGATGAGAAGCCCAACCTAAACAGTATTGGATTCGCATTTATTTCACTTGGGAAACCGCGTCCTTAGAAGCTGCGTCCGACGACGAGGAAGGAGATCTCGGCGTCGGGATTCAGGATATACTGACCGAAGTAGGTGTCGTTCGACACGTCGAGCGACACCTGGGCCACCATTGGATCGGTGTCGGTGGTGTAGACTCCATTGCCGGCACCGACGGTGAGTCCTACATCCACGTCTCCGCTGGATAGGGCCTCGAGCGGGAGGGAGGCCTCGAGCCAGAGTGAATTCTCGCCGTCGCCCAAGACATTGATGGCACCCATCACGCTGCCAGTACCCAAGTCAAGGCCCGCCGAGACCTCGATGATGTGAATGCCATCTTCATCGGAATAATTGAAGAAGTCGGCTGGTGCTGCAGCGGGGAAAAAATAGTCGGTTAAGGTGAGACTGACGGGACCGGCGTTGAAGGACAAGTACAGGTCATTCTCGTTGGCGGCGCCGTCGTTGACGGCCCACGAGGACCAGGCACCGACCTCCAATGTTTCTGTGCTGTAGGAGATGGATGGCTGAATGGACATGGCGTTGCCGAAGTCCGTGCCACGCCAGACGTAGCGATTGACAACATCTGCTCCGAGGCCGACATCAGCCGAAGCGGGGATGGCAGTGGTGGCCGCAAGCGCGGCGACTGCGATGGTTCTGCGAATCAACTTCTGCATCTGGAGTCTCCCATGGGTTGAAAAGCGGTCTGCACCAGGCTGATTGACACTCGCTTGCGTTGCTGCGATTGACGTACCGCCAAGATTGCAGTTGCTGACACCGACGGCCACGTTGATCCGGTGAAGATCAATGACGAGGAAGGAAGTGCCATCGGTGGCAGCAGGACTTCGTTTGACGCCCTGCTGCCACCTGGGTGCGCGGTTGGTCGCCCGTCCGCTCCCCTGGCCGAACTTGCAATGGTGGGCGTAGGATTCAACTACAATGCTCCCTCACCGGTCTCTCCGGTGCGAATGCGAACAGCGTCACTGACCGGTACCACGAAAACCTTGCCGTCACCGACTTGACCGGTCTTGGCAGCCTCAACGATGGTGTTGATGATCTGCTGCTGTTGTCCGTCATCCACGGCGATTTCCACCTTGATCTTGGGCACGAAGTCTACGGTGTATTCAGCACCACGATAGACTTCTTTGTGACCTTTTTGCCGGCCGTAGCCCCTTACTTCCAGGACGGAGAGGCCGGCGATGCCGATGCCCGCCAACGCCTCCTGGACCTTCTCCAAGGCGGCGGGTCTCAGGAATGCTTCGATCTTGACCATTGTGACCTCCTAGACCTGCTTAAGTGTTGATGCATTTTAAGAGTTTCATGTCTCGATCTTCTTTCTGATTTCCGTCCCGGTTCAAGCCTCGGAGTAGTAGCCCTGCTCGTTGTGCAGGGAGATGTCGAGTCCTCGATCCTCATCGTCTGCAGTCACGCGGATGCCGATG
>JAYZFI010000016.1:0-43805 GCA_036336855.1 Candidatus Latescibacterota bacterium | reverse complement strand
CCCACACGAAGCGTTGCAGCCAAATCGCTGCGAAGGGTGGTCTGCCAGGCTCGGGCCGCTTCTGGCGAGGATCCACCACGATACCGTTTCGTCCTCATGGCAACACAACATGGAAATCGGTGGCAGAAATGCCACCACTGGTTATTATTCGCGATCTCACTACTCCCCGGACCCATGCGGAAGCGCATATGCAGATTACAGGAGTTCGTACCCAACCCTATCAGTTCAGCATGCAGCGCCCCATCGGCGATGCCAACAACCCCAAGGGCCATGATCAGATGTCCGGCCTGGCGGTGTGGATCGATACGGATGAGGGAATTTCCGGGATCTCGATGGGGGGGGAATGCGCCACTTGTGCCTGCCATTGTCGACAACCTGTTGATCGGTAAGGATCCGAGAGGCGTACTCGGCCACTGGAACACCATGGTGGATTACGTATTTAAGGGTGGCAATCGCGCGCAGGAGACGGTGGCGATTGCGGCAGTCGACATCGCCCTGCGGGATTTGAAAGCGAGGATCAACGAGGAGCCGCTGTGGAAGACACTGGGTGCGAGCTCGCCGCGGGTGCGGGCGTACGCGTCAGGGATCGACTCGCCGCTGAACGACGAGCAACTCCGGGCATTTTACGAGCGAATGGCGACAAAGGGGGTATACGCCGGAAAGCTGAAAATCGGTCTTGACCTTAAGCACGACATGCGGCGGATCGGCATCATGCCCGACGCCTTGGCCAAGTCGGGAAGAATCCCCGAGCTGTGCATTGATGTCAACGAGTATTGGTCGCCGAAACAGACCATCCGCTACATGCACGAGATCGAGCAGGAATTCGACATTACTTGGATCGAAGAACCGGCACGGCGGTGGGATGTGGAAGGTCTGCGCAAGGTGTCGGACAACATCCGGGCCTCCGTGGCGTCGGGGGAGAACCTGGATTCTCTGGACGACTATGTGCCGTTGCTGGCCAACCGAGCCGTGGACGTCCTCAATCTTGGCTCCCGAGCCGGAGGAATCACCGGAGCGTTAAAGGTGGCCTCTGTGGCCTACGCCTTCGAGATCCCCGTGTCCATCATGAACTGTGCTGCCAATTACATGGGCCATCTGGCAGCTGTACTGCCAAACCACATCATGATGGAAGTCCTCGATAACGGCCGAGATGCTGTTCTCACTCATACGCACCCCATCGAAAACGGTTGGATTGTAATGAACGACGAACCCGGATTGGGATTTACCTTCGACGAGAAGCGTCTGGAGGAGGCGGAGCTATCACCCGGACCGTCGAGATGGGGGCGGCGGCGTGGTGCGGGCCTATACTTGGTGCCTGAGGAGGAGGGGTGATCCGACTGTGGAGGGCGATCAAGGTGATCGGCGGCGAGAGCCAGTGACATCAACCAGGACGCAGAGAGACGCACGACCTCCGGCGACGCTACCAGTACCGGGGCCGGATTCAACGAGGAGGGGTCTGGATCGGCCACCTGTCGACTCGTAACCTCATCGGGCCTGACTGCGCCCACCATCTCTACGCGATTGCATCCAAGGGACGAGATCTCTCGTGAACGCTGTCCGTTCCATCGGAGGTCGGCGTGAGCTGTTCGTGGATCGCTATCTGGTGCATGAGTTACGGGACGTCATCCACCGTCTACATCCTCCGGTGCGCCGCAATGTGGTCTTCCAAGTCGAGGCCCCCTGGGAGAACGCCTGCACCGGCTGCTACAATTTTCTGCGTCGGCACGACACGGATGCGCGGATTCTATCCTATCGGCCAGGACATGGCGGACCACGCCGAAACGCAGACCGCGTGCGTCGCCTTCAGCGATGACGGCATTGAGTTCCACCGGCCGGAGCTTGATTTGCTCCCTGGAGACGGGGGGCACAACGTCGTCTTCCGCGGCTATGAAGGACACAATTTCTGTGTTTTCCGCGACGACAATCCCAATTCCAGTTCGGACGCCCGCTACAAGGCGGTGGGTGGTTCGGGGAAAAATCGCTTGTTCGGTTTCCAGTCACCGGACGGGCTCCACTGGCATCGCATGTCTGAAAATCCCCTAGAGGTGGAAGGCGCTTTCGATTCCGTCAACGTACCTCTTTGGGATCCCCATGCCGGTCGCTACCGTTTGATGAGTCGCTACTTCCATCAGGACGAGGATGGTCAAGGAGCGCGCGCCATCCAGAGCTGCACGTCAGACGATTTTCTGCACTGGACGCGTCCAAAGCCACACCTCTACGCAACTGACGATCCTCGTGAGCACTTCTACACCAACGCTACGGTCTGCTGCCCCGGGGCCGAGCATATTCTGCTATCGTTTCCCATGCGCTTTTTGCCTCAGCGTACGTGGTCGATGCAGGGCATGGACTATCCTGGCGAGGGACTGTCGGACGCAGTTTTCATCTCTAGTCGGGACGGTGTGCATTGGGATCGGACTTTCCGGGAGGCCTGGATGCGACCCGGACTCGACTCGCGCAACTGGAGCCATCGCAGTATCACTCCCGCCGTGGGCATCGTGGAAACGGGTCCGCAGGAATGGTCGATGTATGTCTCCGAGCATTACGGCTGGTCGGACAACCGGTTGCGCCGGTTGCTGATCCGACCATGGGGGCTGGCGTCGCTGTCGGCGGGCGCGGGTGGGGGACAGGTACTCACGGAACTACTGATGTGTGAAGGTGGCGCGCTGCGGCTCAATTACTCCACATCGGCGGCAGGTTCGATTCGAGTAGAGATCCAGGACAGCGCGGGTACGCCGATTCCTGGTTACCGCTTACAAGATTGCGACGTGCTGTTCGGAGACGAACTCGAGGGGACAATACGGTGGAAGGGCAATCAAGTCATCGGCATTCGTGAGCAGCCCATCCGGTTGCGGTTTCAATTCGAGGACGCCGATCTCTTCAGTTTGCAATTCGTTTCACAATAACTCTGTATTCTCGGAATTGACGGGTCCGGGCGAGCTTCCCGTCCTCCTCGAGCACCCAAAGGAGTACTGACGATGAACTATTTCGGCGAATTTGTATACATCGTACTGGCCGTGTTGCTGATCATGTTCTGGAGGGCTCGCACCGGTCGGAAGATCGACGATCTGTTATCCGCGAGTGAGCAAGAGCACCACCATGTCCACCGCGTCCTCAACAAGTACCCCTTGGGGGGCGCCTGGCGCCAATTCAAGGGTTGGATGGCGGAGGCAAAGTAGCCGCTAACCTCTCCATCGCACCTAACGCTGCGCAGTAGTCGGGGTGACGTTGCGAATTTCCGAGAAGCGAAGATCACTCGGATCTAGTCACACGAGTGGACGCCGGATGACGACGTGATCACCCGTCTTGAGGTGGCGTTTGAGCTCTCCGCCGGACGTCCGTCGTCAGTGCCGCATCTGCATTGTTTTCGGCGCAACCGACGAGGAAAGAACATGCCGGTCACCGTCGACATATTGGTTCCGGGCACTAGTTTTTCATGAACGGCTATGTGGTCGGTTGCTCCAGCGACCGGTATAGGAACCATCCAAAAGATAAGGTGGTTGATGAGATGAGCGTCAGTCGCGCGGTATCGTTGTGAACAGGGCCGCCCTGTTGCACGGAGGTGCAGTCTGCCTCGTGCTGGTCTTGTCCTTCGCATTGCGTGCGATTGCTCTCTCAGAACGCTACGGCGACGAAATCAAAATGTCGGGCGACGCGGCCGAATATCAACTCTACGCGGAGCACGTGCTCTCGCCCAAGTCCGTAGCGCCGGCGGACCGGATGCCTGGATTTCCTCTCGCTCTGACCATTCCCTTTTCCGCGATTCCAGGGACGCACGGCGCCCTTCAGGCTTGGACGACAGTCCTGCTGAGTGTGGTTGCCGTTGGGATGGTCTACTGGCTAACGCGACTCTGCGTCAATCGCGGTTATGCGCTGCTTGCCGGGCTTCTGGCAGCGGTCAATCCACAACTGGTTCTGAATGCGCCGCTGGGGCTGACGGAGGAGCTGTTCATTATCGGCATGTCGGCCGTGTTCCTCCTCTATTACCGGACCATCTATACTGCCGATGCCAGTGACTTCAGCTTCCGTCATGCGTGGCTGGCTGGTGCACTCGGCGCGGCCGTCACCTTGACGCGCTACGATGCCGCTCCCGCGATTGTTCCCCTCTTCTTCGCAATCGCGTGGCAGATCCGACGACGTCATGGATGGCGGACGACTCTGCTACGCTCGACTCCGATGTGGGTGGTGCCCATTCTGGCTCTGTGCGCGATCCGCTGGTACGCCGATTTGTACGATTTCCAGGACATCACCTGGCGCACGGGGAATCGCTTCTTTTGGCAGGAATTTCTGCGCGGTCGGATGCCCTACAAGTACATGTTCTACTTCCATATCTACATGAGGGATTGGCTGTTCAGTTACCACGATTTGCCCGCTCTTGTGTCGATGGTCCTGAAAAGTACGGCTTACAGTCTGCTGGCCCTCGGAGAGATCCTCGGTGGACAAGTCGCCCTGATGGCCGCTGTGGGTGGGCTTCTCCTTTACGTCAGGCAGAGGAGAGACTTGGCGATACCTTCCTCCTTGGGCCTCATCGTTTCCCCACAGTTGATATTGGGCACCTTTCACGTTGAAGCCGACATGTTCAGGTATCTGCTTCGCGTACTGCCCTTCTGCCTTCCGTTCATGATGGTGTTCGTTCGGCAGAGCGCAGACATGGGTGGCAGATGGGTGTGCACTTCCGTGATCCGGAATCGTTCGATGATAAGATGGATCCCGGGTATCGCGGTTCTGGTGATGCTCTTGCTTCCCGGCTGGCTGCCCGGATCGGTCTATCGCGTCATGCTCGGGTCTGTGTCCCAGGCAGCGGTGGCTCTTCGCTATCCAGATCCCCACACGGCTTTGGTTGACACGTGGGATCGATATGTCACGGGCGTTACTTCACACAATGAAGTGATCACCGAACTCGACTCCGTCAGGAAAGTCAATCCGACCTACGCGCTGACCCACATGCTCATGGGGATAGCGGAGATGGACCGGGGGAGGGTGGACCCTGGTGCCTTCCACCTGGAGCGGGCTGTCGGTATCACGCCGTATTTCGCAGAAGCTGCCGTCCTGTTGGCCGAGGTGCATGCTATGAAAAATCACTTCGGCACCGCCGAGGCCGTGATCGACTCGCTCCTGGCGTATCGGCCTGGCTTCCCGGTCGCCCACATGCTGCGTGGACATCTTCACATAGTTCAGCATGACGTAGAAAACGCGCAGGTGGCCTACCGACGTTATAACGAACTCAACCGCAATTTGCACGAGGAGACCCTTTTGCGGTTGCGCAGGGTCAAGCTTCGCAGGGGAAAGGTGGAGCGTCTGCGAGAAATCGAGGACACGTTCGTCACCATGGACCAGGATTCGTCCACTGGTCTCTCTTCAGAGTTTATGTGGTCCTATCTACACAATGGTCTCAACAAAATCGCTTGGTTTCAACCTTCGGATCACGACATCTACTATAACAGGGGTGTGCTGGCTGCTGAACGAGGCGACTGGGCAACCGCTGAACAGTACAGGCGGTTAACCTTACAGTTATTTCCGAAGCACCCTGGAGCCCGGGGGAACATCGCTGTCCTTCGAGCCATGAAGGGACAATGGTCTAGGGCGCTGGCCGATCTTGACCAATCCGATGCCAATGCGATGCCGCCGTGCATCCGGGGGTGGATCCGCGGTCAAATCTTTGCGGCAACCGGTCTCCAGGAGGAGTCCGAACGCTCTTTCCACGACGCTCTGGCGTCGCGACCCGTTGTTGGGTGGGCGCAGTCCAGTCTTGAGCACCTTCAGCGGGCAGGGCCCGAAAAGCTCACGTTCCTTCCGGCCGTTCTCAAGTTGCCCTACACGGGTGTGGATCTCGTTGTTCGGAAAGTGGATCGTCGATGATATCAAGTGATAGTTCACCTCGCTTTCTTTCCATCAGGCGGCCGCAGCTTAGCTTGGATAGGGACCGGTGCATTCAAGAGCTTCAGAGAAGTGTTCTTGGGAGATTGCAATGTCTATTCGTCCCATCAAACAGGTCATCGAGTCCGAGCCTCACATCGAGGGCGCTGGGGTGCACCTGCGTCGCGCCTTCGGCTTCGGAAAGACCGAGGATTTTGACCCGTTTCTGCTTTTCGATGACTTTCGCAACGACGATCCTGCCAGCTATCGTGCGGGATTCCCTTGGCACCCTCACCGGGGAATCGAGACTATCACCTACGTGCTCAACGGTACCGTTGAGCACGTAGACAGCCTCGGAAATCGAGGCGTGCTCGGCGCTGGCGACATACAATGGATGACGGCGGGCTCAGGGATTCTCCACCAGGAGATGCCCAAGGGCGATCCCAAGGGCCTCATGCACGGTTTTCAGCTGTGGGCCAACCTGCCCCGCAATCACAAGATGACGGCACCTCGGTATCAGGACGTGCTGTCTGCCGATATCCCCGAGGTCACAGACGACGACGGCACTACGGTACGGGTGATCTGCGGCGAATTCTTGGGGCAGAAGGGGCCGGTGGACGGCATCGCCACGGATCCTCGCTACCTCGACGTGCGTCTGCCGGTAGGTAGGCGGAAACGACTCAAAGTGGAGACGGACTGCCACGCCTTTGCCTACGTCTTTGAAGGATCGGGAGACTTTCGCGATGCTTCAAACCCCCAGGGAGTGGTGACGGAACGCTACGACGAAGTGCAGGGCGAGCTTGGCAGGGATGTGGCGAACCGGTCGCTGGTGTTGTTCGACGATGGCGACGAAATCACCGTGCAGGCCGGCGAAGAGGGAATCCGCTTTCTGTTGGTGGCGGGTCAGCCTCTGCGGGAGCCTGTGGCGTGGCGCGGGCCGATCGTAATGAACACCCAGGAGGAACTGGCGCAGGCGTGGCGCGATCTGAGCAGCGGCGCCTTCATCCAGTAGGCGCGCGAAGTCAACGAGGGGGTGGCGGGACAGGGATGACGGAACAAGAGCAGGAAAAGCGGCGGATTTTGTGGCATCGAACCAAGATCGACCGCGAACTTCTAGCTGAGCTCAATCGACGCAGCGATCTGCTGGGAGCGGCGCAGACACTCGGATACCTATTTACCCTGGTGGCCACGGGCAGCTTGGCTTGGTGGGTCAGCCTCAACTACTCGTGGTACTGGTGGATTCCCACTTTCTGCCTGCACGGCATCTGCTACAATTACATGATCAACGGCTTTCACGAACTCGTGCACAGCTCGGTGTTCCGTACCCAGCCGTTGAACGTGTTCTTCCTCTACGTGTTCAGTTTCCTCGGCTGGTACAACCCCGTCCACTTCTGGGCGAGCCACGCCGAGCACCACAAATACACCCTTTATCCACCTGAGGATGGGGAAGTGGTGCTTCCTGTGTACCTCACGATGAAGGGTTTTCTAAGCGGGTCCATCGTCGACCCCATAGGCGCCTATCGGCGTATCAGCGGAACGGTTCGCCGGGGATTCTTCGGTTACCTGAATCCGGGGTGGGACCAGATCCTCTTTCCTCCGGAGAACGTCGACGGCCGCCGTCGGTTGTTTCGATGGGACCGGATTATGACCGGCATGCATGTGGCGCTGGCGGCCCTGGCGTTTTGGCAGAGCTGGTGGCCGCTGCTCCTACTCGTAACCTTGGCCTCGTTTTACGGCAGTTTTCTCTTTCTGCTCTGCAACATGACTCAGCATATCGGGTTGTCCGACAACGTGCCAGATTTCCGCCTAAACACACGCACGATCACCCTTAATCCGATCTTACGATTTCTCTACTGGCACATGAATTTCCACATCGAGCACCACATGTACGCGGCGGTGCCCTGTTACAGGCTCGGCCGTCTGCACAGGGCGATCCGCCACGACCTGCCGCCGCCCACGGTCGGGTTGATCGCGACGTGGGGGGAGGTTATCGGCATTCTCAAGCGCCAGAAGGTGGATCCCGATTATCAGTACAAGCCACCACTGCCGAATTCGGCTGATGTCGTCGGAGTAGGCAGTTCTTGATTGCGGCGTGGGCAAACGCTCCGTATCTCCGCGGGCAGGCATATGCCCTTGCGCGCTCCACGATAAAGTGGTCGCGCGGGTTTTCTGAACCTGAGAGAGGAAGAAGAGGTAAAGCAAGGCAGGGAGACGGGGTGGAGGGCGATAGAGGTGCTATACGAGGCGTGATTTTTCCTCACAATCTGAGTTCGTACGGCGGATGTAGTCTTCGCAGAGGTAAGTATTGGGCTGGGTACACTGGAAGAACTGATAGAGCGACAGCTTGCGAGAGAGGCCGCAGCAGGCGATGGTCGTTTCCCCGAAAAACCAACGAAGCACGGCTTCGATCTCGTCACTGGTACTCACGTGCTCGCTTTGCATAATCTGATTGTAATCCAATCCGTACCGCAGTCTGAATTCCAACCCCGTTGTTACTCGCCAGCCCAAGTGAAACACCCACGAACCTTCACTGGGGATCGCCACGCGCAAATCCCCGCCTTCACGTAAAAGAAGGCCGCAGCGAGCTACGACGTTGGGTAGATCGCAGATGTGCTCGAAGGTGGCGATGGAGATCACTCTGTTGTAGCGTGCCCCGTCCGGTACGTCGTGGATGCTCGTGTAGAATTGTCTCACTGACGAGCGTTGCTCGCTGCTTTCGTAAAGAAAGGACATGGGCTCCACCACATCATACGGGCGCGAAGACGGCTCATAAGGTAGGTGGTTAAGCGTGCCACCTCCGATTTCCAACGTGTCGGTTCCCCCCGTGGTCCCCACATCCTCAGCAACCCGGCGGTGCATCCAGCTCTCGAACCAGCCAGAGGCAGCGGCAGCTCGAGTGCTGCCGGAGCGGTTCTCGAAGTAGTGTGTCTTGTAGATTCGCTGATATTCTTCGGGAAGCTCACGACGAATCTTGGGATAGCCATCCAAGATGCTCACTGAGCAGGTGCTCTCCAGCCTGAGACGCGGAAGAGTTTCACCGGGGACCAGCTTGGCAGAGCGGATCGATGCCCCGCGGGTGCCCATGAATTCTCAGCGAGAGTGTTCTCTATGTCGTAGACATCGCGATGGTGATAGCCACCCGTAAAGCCAGCAATCTTTCGTGCGAATCGGTATGCGCCATTCTCGGTGGGGCCAGACAGCAGAAGAACTCCACTCGGCCTGAGCTTCCCTTGTAGGACTCGCAGCTGGGCGATCAGCTCTTCGTTGGAGGCGAAGTGCTCGAGGACGTCTGCGGCCACGACGCAATCGACTTCGTGATCAGGAACCACCGCCGCCTCATGCGGTGTGAGAACTCTGGCGTTGCTGATTTCGAAATAATCGACAACGAAGCGAGCCGGAGCGGGTTCCACATCGACCAGAAAGAGGCAATCGACATCTGATTTCAACTCGTGGGCCAGCAGTCCCAGGCCACACCCGAAATCGAGAATGCGCCGATAGCCGGCTGACCTAATCAAGGTCGCTATCTGACGCAGCCGTTCTTTGATGATCCAGCGGACTAACGGATTGCTGTGGGTATAGCTAGGAACCGCCATCTCCGTGAGAGCTAAATCTCCCACCAATTTCCGGCTGTGCTGCGCGATCTCTGAGATCTCAGTTCGCGTCAGCATGGCTGGATTCCGCTCGACGGTACAAGGTTTCAGACACCGCTAAGGGACGGCTGCCTTCTACGTCAAGAACTAGTGCTTGGAGGAGCATCTGAACGCCAACGACGACAGGCAGGACGGCGAGCATGACCGTTCCCGTGCTGGCGATCTGGGTGGTGACCGCGCTGAGCCACCAGTGGTAAGCACCCCAGGCGGAACCAGCGATGACAGCGCCCGCACCGGCTGTCACCAGGACTGGAATGGGAGAAAAGTTAAGAACTATGTGTCGACGGAAGAGTCGGCGCAGAAAGCCCCGAAGAAGCTTGGGCGGGAAGGAGAACACGGTTCGAAGCACGCTGATTCCGCTGGCTTCTTCTCCGTACACGGCGGCCATAGACAGGTCCATGCAGCGGGCGCCGATGATATTGAGTTCGATAAGCATGGAGTTCTCGAAGAAATAGCCCTCGTCGAGTCGGGAGAGATCCATCTCTTGCAGCGCTCCGGCAGTGATGGCCACGTAGCCGTTCTGGGGATCGACCATCTGCCAGTAACCCGAAGCGAGCTTGGTCAACATGGTCAAGCCGACGGAACCGGCAAGGCGAATGACGGGAATGCGAGACAAGTGTTTCCGAGAGCTCAGGCGATTTCCTTTTGAATAGTCAGCCCATCCGTCGATCAGTGGGGCAACCATGCGGGGAATCTCAGATGGGTTCATCTGGCCGTCCCCGTCTAGCTTGACGAGCACGTCGCATCCTGCTTCGAGGAGATAAGTGAGTCCCGTCTTTGTGGCACCACCCACGCCGCGGTTCTTCTGATGGCGAATCACCTCGACCCGGCCGACAGTGTGGGCGATGTCGGTGACCCGTTCAGTGGTCTCGTCGGTTGAGGCGTCGTCGACGATCACAATGCAATCGACACATTCGGGGATGGCTTGAACAACATCCTGGATCCAGGATTGCACGTTGAAAGCAGGTATGACGACCCCGATCTTTGTATTTCGGCTCATGCCATTCCGACTCCGTTATGCTTGGCCTTCATCGGTACGTCTCGGCTGTTTGATGTGCAATGCGTGCAATGCCAGCCGTCGAAGTGGGAGCGCCTGCACGGGCAATGCGACCATGTGCGCATGTATGTTACCGCGATCCGCCAAAGCGGATTTGAGCTCGAGGTATTCTCGTGTGTGAATTCGTGAGCTTCGACGGGTGCGGATTGTTCGCCATCGATTCCGGCGAAGAGATCTTCGTTTGTTGTCGTACGGCTAACTGAGCGGCTATGCTTCGAACAGCGACGGTCGGGCGTGAAAGTAGGGGGGTTCGAAGAGCAGCTGCTGGCGCTCCGTGAGCCTCAATCCTGTCGGCGGCTGAATGTGGTTGGTCGACCAAGACTGCTGCCCTGGGCTGTATTTGCAGAGCAGGGACCGGCGCTGGTGATCGGCGATCCACGGAGCGGAACCGTGGGTGAGGGCTTCGGTGAAGATGACGACTGAGCCCGTCTTGGCCGCCGCCACGCTGACACAGTCGGAATCGATGTGCTGCTCCTTTATCTCCTGGGGTAGTGGCCAGTTTGCTTTGTGACTGCCCGGTACGCAGCAGAAGCCGCCGCAATCCGGTCCTGAGTCCGTCAGCTGCCAGGACACCACTGTCAACCCATTATACATGCGTCCGTCGCGGAAGTGATAGTATTCGGGTGGGTCGTAAGGCGTGTTGGCTCCGTGGAGCCCTAGACGCTCGGCGCCCTTGTCGGCATAGATGGCATAGTAGTGATCGAGCCGGAATCCATCGCCAAGGATGAACTTCAGCCGTGGCATGATGGAAGCGTGATCAAGGAGGTCGACGAAGGCTTGACCCCAGGTGAGAAAGCCGCCTTGGTGGCTTTTGCCGCCCTCGAGGCGGACTTCGTCGGCGTGCTCGTCGACGAAGGTATTGAGTTGCGCCACTTCGTCCGCGGTGAGGGCGTCCTCGATCACCAGGAAGCCATTCAGATCAAAGAGGTACTTCTCCAGATCAGTCATGCAATCTCCCGTTCAGAGCTCAGCGGCTGTTGCTTCACGACCGGCGGATCTTTCTCTTGGCGCGGGCCGGACTACGACGGGCGGCCAAGGTAACGGCGATCGACAGCTGTGTCGAGGAAGATGGAGAAGGGAGGAATTGGAATGAATCGAAATTGCGTTGATCCGGCGGTGACCTATGAGCCGCGTTCCTTTACCATGGTCTGCGACTGCCTGCATCACGTGCCTCGACACGAGATGCCTGCGGGATACCGAATGCGCCGCTACCGGGAGGGGGACGCGCAAATTTGGACGAGGCTGCATCAGGCCGCCGAGCCCTGGTTTGAGGTGGAAGACTCGCTGTTCATGCAGGAATACGGCCGACAGCTGCAAGCTCTCGGGGATCGCATGTGGTTTGCGGAGACTAATCAGGGTGAGCCGGTGGGCAGCATCAGCGCCTGGTTCCAGAAGGAGCCTCCCGAAAAGGGAGACCTCGGACGCATTCATTGGGTAGTCGTACACCCTGATCACCAAGGGCGGGGAATCAGCAAGGCGATGATGACGGTGGCGATGCTAAGGTTGGCGGAGAGTCATTCCGCGGCAGTGCTGGGGACGTCGTCAGGCCGACCATGGGCGGTGAAGGTCTATCTGGATTTCGGTTTTCGGCCCGGGAGAGTAACGCTCAATGAGTCCGAGCTTCGGCAAGCCTGGATCGATGTGCAGTCGATTATCGTCCACCCCGTCCTGGCCGAGTGGCTAGGACGATGACCGTGGTCTACTCAACTTCCACGCAGCCGCGCAGCTTGCGTAAGCCCTCCTCTGCGGCGGCCTGTGGACCCATGTCCCAATAGCTCTGATTGAATAGTTCGAGCGACAGCATGCTCTCGAAGCTGAGATGGTTTAGGCTGCTTGTGATCTCCGACCACGGGGCGAGGCCATCACCGGGAAAAATGCGGTCGGCATCGGTCACGGCATCGCGATTGGGATCGGCAGGGTAGTCATTGACGTGGACGAGACCGAGACGTCCTGGGCCGAAGTGCTCGAACCCGAAGAGGTGACCACTTCCCTTGTACATGTGAAAAATGTCGGCTAGTAGCTGCACTCCCGGTCTGCCGCATTCGGCAGCAACGAACAGGGCCTCTCCGGTCCGTCCAAGAGTTTTGGCAATGCCCCAGTACTCGAGGAGCGGCGAGACTCCGTAGGATTTGCAGATGTCGACGACGGTGGCAAAGCGCAGCGCGACAGTGAGCAGGTCGACCTGGCGATCGTGGATGCCCATGGGTGGGACAGCGAGGTAAGGACACCTAAGGGTGCGCGCCATGTCCAGGCAGCGTTCGAGTTCTTCCAATCCCTGACGTCGGCGGTTGTCTTCCGGAACGGCCCATTCTGGAAAGGCGATCAGGTTGACAATTTGTACACCGCGGGAGGCAGCGTGATCGCGAACCTGTTCGAGCTGGCCGCCGCCCGCCATCAACTCGTCGAGCTCGCTGACCCAGGGCTCAATTCCGTGGTAGCCGGCATTGGCGGCGGTGTCGATGGCATCGAGCACGGTGGCGCCCTTGCTGCGGATAGTACTTGTGTTCAGACAATATTGGAAGGCCATTTCCGTCTTCGTCCTTTTCTCGTGTCCGTGCTGAATCTGCAGAATGCCAAGGATACGGAGCAGGTAGGGTCAGCGGTAGACTGTCGCACACTCTGGAGTCGAAGAGGAAACGGGTCCGGCTTAGGTCGTGACGCGGTTGCGCAGCTCTCTCAGCGTCGCGCATCCCAGCTGGGTCATGTTGTTGCGGAGATCGTCGGCGAGGATCTCCGCAACATGATCGCCACCGCGCCGTCCGAGGGCGGCAACTCCGTACATGAAGGCGCGACCGAGTAGAGCGAAGTCGGCGCCGAGGGCGAGGGCGCGGTCGATGTCGAGGCCGCCACGCAGCCCGCTGTCGAATAGGATATTGGCTCGGCTTCCCACAGCCCTGGCGATTCCGGGCAGCACGGTAATTGCTGCTGGGGCGCCGTCGAACTGGCGACCGCCGTGGTTAGACACCATGATGCCGTCGCAGCCGATGGTGACGGCGCGCTCCGCCTCATCGATACGCATCACCCCCTTGAGCACAAGGGCCCCGTCCCATTCCTGTCTCACTGCCTCGAGATACTTCCAGTCCAAGGTGCCCCCGAGCTCTTTGCCGATGAAGGTGAGCATGTCCTGCATGTCACCCCCCTTGATGTACTTCTCCAGACCGCGGAAGCGAGGCGAACCCGCGACTAGGGTTGCCCAGCTCCAGGCGGGCCGGATGGCGCAGCGGTAGAGCATACGTAGGTCGATCTTCGGCGGCACCCGGACTCCCGCCCGCACCTGACGCTCGCGACGGCTCACCTTCGGTGTGTCCGCGGTAACGATTAGGGTCGTGAACCCGGCATCGCGAGCCCGAACTAGCAGATCGCGGCGGATTTCGGTCCGGCGCGGCGGGTACAGCTGGAACCAGCCCATGCCATCGGCGATGGGACCGATGGTTTCAGGTGCTTCGGTGGCGGCGGTGCTGAGAGTGTAAGGAAAGCGTTGAGCGGCGGCGGCGGTGGCGAGAATGCGCTCTGCATGTGGCCACATGAGGGCCGTCAGGCCTACGGGAGAGACGCCGAAGGGCACCGCGTAGTCAGTGCCGAAGAGTTGAGTCGAAATGTCCGGTTCGAAGACTCCCTTCATAAACTGTGGTATTAGGGTCACCGCTTCGAGGGCCTCCCGATTGCGACGTACGCACTCGTCTGCGCCCGTGCCGGAATCGAGGTATTCCCAGGCGAAATAGGGAATTCGCTGCCTCGCGCGCAGGCGCAGATCACCGATAGAAGGGTAGAGGTTCATCAGATCTTGGACCATCACGCGGATCCTTAGCTCGACGTCGGGGTGAGGGGCGGCAATGGTCGGACGATCTGTCGTCGCTCCGGTGTCAGGCGCGCGATGAGCTCCGGCGAGGGCTGATAGCCGTAGCGGTCGTTACCCCAATGCGGACCATAACGGATGATGGCGATGCGACGCTCGCCGGGGTTCACTCGCTTCGACGAGCCGTGGGCCATGCAGTCGACGAAGGACAGCGCGTCGCCAGCACGCAGGTGGATCTCGCGGGCTTCGGCCACACCATCGAGGGACTCGTTCGCGGAGCCGTCGGCGAAGGCAGGGTGGAGGAGGTTCGATTTGTGGCTGCCAGGCACGGCCATGGTGGCGCCGTCGCCGTCTCCAATATCGGTGAGAGCGAGGAGAATGTTGATCTGACCACAACGGAACTGTCCATCGTGGTACCGGAACTGGGTGCGGATGCGGCGCTTGTGGGCGCCGGAGTGCATACGAGTCGCCGAATCCGGTCCGCGGACGTCGATGAAGGATTCATCGATGAACAGGCCATCGTCACCGCCGACAAAGCGATTCAGGTGACCGATCCAGGACGGGGAGTCGATGAGGCGCTCGAAAGGGTCGCCCATCTCGAAGATGTTGTGGACATGACAGTGGGTATCGCCACGCCGGTGCACCTGGCCTCGCCACTCGTCCACCTCGAGGTCGAGGTAGGAGTCGACAATGCGGTTGAGTTCGGCGACGTGGTTAGCGGCAATGGCCTGCCGGAGTACGAGATACCCGCGCAGGTCGAAGAGGTACTCCTCCATAAGAGTGAGGCTAGTACTCACGGAGGCTGCCGTCGAGATTGGTGAGTGGGGGGCGTTCGTAAGGCAAAACTGGGTAGCGAGAAAAAGTGGGCTCATTTAATTCGATCCCGATGCCGGGACGATCAGGTACGAGGAGATAGCCGCCCTCGCGGGTGATTGGCTCATCGACGAGATCGGCCTTGACCCCGGTGCCGTCGTCGATGGGGTACTCTTGCACGGGGATGTTGTGGGTCGCGGCGTCAAGCTGAACGCAGGCGGCGGTGAGCACGGCGGAGAGCGGGTTATGAGGTACAACGCCCACGTAGTAAGCCTCCGCGATGGCGGCGATTTTCTTGATATTGGTTATTCCACCCGCCAGAGACAGGTCGGGCCGGATGTAGGCGGCGCCGCGGTGGTTGAGCAGGTCGAGAAATTGATGGATGGTGTAAAGCCGCTCGCCCATGGCTATGGGCATGGGGACGTTAGCGGCGACGTACTTCCACTGATCCATGTTTTCGGGCTCGATGGGATCTTCGAAAAAGTACAGGTTGAACTCCTCTAGGCAGCGCCCCACGGCGATGGCCTCGGCCGGGGTGAGCCGGTTGACGACGTCGATCATCACATCGACATCGGGGCCTACGGCGTCACGCACCGCACCGACACGATCGACAGCGTTCCTCTGCATGGCGGTGAAGCTCATGGTTTCGAGGCCGCGGCCCTCTTCGAAGTCGAGCTGATCGAAATCCCCGAAGGGGTAGAGGCGGACGGCGGTGTAGCCCTCGGCGGAGCACTCCTTGGCCTGTGCGGCGAGCTGTGAAGGTGTGGAGCCACTGAGATGAGTGAATAGACGCACCTTCTTCCGGGTAGGGCCGCCGAGGAGCTCGTGGACTGGCTTGCTGAGGGACTTGCCCTTGATGTCCCACAGGGCAATGTCAATGGCCCCGATGGCGGCCATGACATCGGCGCCGCCGCGGAACAGACATCGGCGGAACATGTGCTGCCAGTGGCGCTCGATGGGGAGGGGGTCCTGACCGACGAGGTACTCGGCGCAGTAGCGAATGCCGGCGATGGGTAGGTAGGGGGTGCCGCTGGTGCCAGAGGCAGGATGAAGTTCGCCGACGCCGTGGACGCCCTCGTCGGTCTCGACCTTGACGTAATTGAATCGGTCCGCCGACAGGACTCTGATTTCGGTGACCTTCACTTATTGCGGCTCCACTGAGCAGGTTCACGATGTCTGACCATCTCATGGCCTTCGAACAAGTCGCGGGCGATCGTACCTTGCGCCTGGGTCGGCGGGTCCACCTCGAGGATGTGGCAGACGGTAGAAACTACGTCGACGGCGTCGATATAGCCTAGCTTGTCCGTTGGGCGCTCGTAGCCCCGCTTTAAGCCGGGGCCGGCGAGCATAAAGGTACCAAAGCTCGAGGAAATCTCGGTCCGGGTGGGCAGGAAGCCGCCGTGGTGGGCACCGAAGACCTCCGGGGCGCCGGAGTTGCCGCCACCGACGATTCCCTTCCACTGGCCGTAGTAGCCGCTTACGTAACCGTGGTCCCATGCGAAGATGACGTCGCCACACTGATCGCCCCATTGTCCGAGGATCCAGGCATCGCGACGGGGGAGGGCGATAGCGATGGGGGAGCGGCCCACCTCGTCGTCCACCCAGGTGCGCAGCGAGAGTAGCAGCTCGCGCTCGATTTCGTGGTAGCGCACGCCCTCGGCGTTGATCCAGATGTCGAAGCCCTTGTCGTCTTTGAGGTAGGCCTTCGTGCGGTCCCAATCAATGTCTTTCTCCAAGACCTCGTCCGTCTCGACGGCGGAGGTGGCACCATCAACGAGGACGGTGAAGCCCTCGTCCACCAGGTGTTTGCGGATGTTGGCTATTCGGTCGTCGGGTGTGGCGCCGTGATCAGCGAGAATGCCGACGAAGGTGTCGTCGTCTGCAGCTTCCCACATGCGTCCGAGGATGCGGTCGCCGACCTCATAGGCCCGCCGGAAGTAGTCCATGGCTTTATCGGCCATGTTGCCATCTCCGTAACCCGGACAGGCGGGATCCACGTCCTGCAGGTGGATGTGATTCAGGTAGTCGTAGAGGTGCCAGTGGCAGATGAAGAAGGAACAACCCTTCTCCCGCAGCATGTAGTTCGCCACGTCGGCGAACCAGAGTCCCTGATACTCACACTCATCCAGAGCGGTGTCGAAGTCGGCCATGCCCGAGGTGTAGGGAGTCATGGAGGCGTGCTCCTGGAAGGGTCCGAAGCGCTCCATGAGCTCCGACGCGAGCTCGTTGGGCACGGTATAGCCATTGGTGAAGGTCGCTTGGGTACGGTAGATCTTAAGGTGGGAGCCATCGGCAGCCCTCTCCAGGAGTTTGAAGCGGACAGAAGCCCGTCGCGTGCCATCATCGAAAGCGAAATCGAGGAGCGTCCAATCCGACCACTCGGACAGCCTGGCAATCGCGACCGGAGATTCGCCCTTGTTGGTGTAGATCGCGACTGAATCGTAGCCGGTCTCTCCCGTCGCCAGTAAGTGAAACGTCGTCGCGTCCTGTCCGACCCGAGAATGGATAGTGAAAGCGGACTCCAGTGGTGGTTGTCTGCTCTCGGGCAAGTAGGACCAGCCCTCGGCCGGTTTGAGGGAGGGAATGGTCTCCACACTGCGCTGCTGCCGTCGTACTGCCGTGCCGTCGTGATCCATCTCCACTGTGCTTTCTGCAGCAGCCGTGGTATAGGCTTGCGCGGCCGCAACTTCGTAGTCGGTGCTGGAGTGTCCGGGATGACCGAAGCCGTCGACGACAAAGCTCTGCTTCACTCCCGAGGGATGGGCAGCGGGGTAGTGGACGGCGACGCCCGTGAGGCCTCCTCGCTCCAGGGCGTTCCAGATGCGGTCGGCGTTGTTTGCGGGGCCAGAGAAGCTGTTGATGCGCTTACCGGACTCGACCTCCACATGCCATCGGGATACGCCATGGGTCCCGGTGTGAGCACCGGTAGAAAGGGTCGCCCAATTGGTGGGCGTCCACACCGGGAACGAGGGAGTTGTCTCGTTTACGGTTCCTTCCTCTAGCATGCGCTGGAAGTAGGGGAGACCGCCCTCGCGGACGAAATGCTTCACCATGGGGGTAATGAGTCCATCCATTCCATAGGCGTACACCTTGCGCGTCATGCAACATCCTCTCGTCTGGGGAGAAAGAGGGCAGGTCCGGAGCTCTGCAGAGCTTGCCGGAGGGTGAATCTGGCACGCGCCGCGAGGGTTCGGCAAGATGGAAGCCGGGACGGCGCGACCCTAGCTGGCCGCGGCGATGCAGCGCACCTGGTCGGACCAGTCGCGCCATAGACCCCTGTGGGGATCGCGCTTCACTATTTCATCGGGGACGGACTTCGCCGTCTTGGCAAACGCGTAGATCGTAGCCTGACGAATTACGTCGGTGAGTTCGTTCTGGCCAGCCATGTGTAGCAGGCTCGCGTGCCAGAGTACCACCGAGCCCACGGGCCCGTGGGTTTCGACGGGCTGAGTGTCGGCTTTGATTGCGGGCAATGGAGGTGCCGTGTAGCCGTTCCACTCGGGTGTCCCGGCGGCACGCTGGGGTGGGGGCGCGTCGCGGTGAATGGCTTCCCAGTAATCCCAGATGCGACAGTGGCTGCGCGGCCACAGAGTCAAACCTCCGCCCCTGGGTGGGAGATCGTCGACGTAAGCGGCGATTTGGAGACGCCAACGGGTGTCGTACATGGCCTCGGAATGGGCGCCGCGGTAGTTGTCGATGGGAGAAGGACTGTGTGGCAGTGTGCAATAGAGACCCCGTGCGCCTTGGGCGGTCATCCAAGTAGGTCCGGTCCTGGGCAGCCGCAGTTGTTCCGTTCTTCCCGTAGGCTCACCGGTCCATATCTTGGACTTGGGACCGAGGTGGGATTCCATACCTTCCACCACGCCTTCCGTCATCAGGCAGGGCCCCGTCGTCATTCCCGCTTCGTCGACGCCGTCGGGCCACACGACTTCGCCTTGACCCAGCAGCTGCTCGGCTATTGTCCACAGGGACCGGACAGCGGTGTTCAGCAACAGCTGTTCGGCGCCATTGCGAAGGTAGAGGCGATGGCCACGCCCGAAGAAGTAGGGATCTCCGCCACCGTCAGGGCGCGCGTAGCTGTCGGCTTCCTCCTCGCTGAAGGGCAGCCAGGTGGTGGGCTTGTCACGCTTCATGCTCGGACGAAAGTGGGCAATTACCTCCCACATCTGCTCGCGCGCTTGGCGGCAGAGTTCCGGGTCGAGAACGCCTGGCAGCACGAGAAGGCCGTCGCGCTTGAACTGAGCGATCTGTTCCTCGGTGAGAAGCGGAACGCGATGAAGTTCGGGTGAAGGCGGTGTCATGGCTTGGTTACCTGGGCGAACGGATGTGACGGCGGATCCGAGTCCGGGAACTGTACTACTAATAGAGCCCGTTGGACCAGGGCGAAGGAGGCTATGCAGAAATGTGAACTGGGCGAAACTTCATCATGATGTCGTGTTCCGCTGGCAGGAGAGGATCATTTCGAAGGGTGCACGGCCGCGGTCTTCGACGAAGCGCCAAGTCGATGCCGGACTCTCTTGGGTATGAGTACCGCCGGTTTCAACGGAGACTTAATCGTCCGAGAGAATATTGACTGTAAGCGATCTGTGAGCCGTACTTCGGGTGAGTCGGTCAGGGGTCCGAGCGCCGATGTAGATAAAGCCAAATGGGAACAAGCTGCCGAAAAGTACACCTAGGCCCGAACATCTGAGCCACAGTTCGCGCGCAAAACTTAAACTGGCTGGCGGCGGTCGGTGGGTTGGTGCATGGGCGGAGGAAGGTGCTGGAGCTGAAGATCGGTGGATCGAGTGTAGGGGGCTGCGGGTTGCTGTTCAAGCGCGGAATCGTTGGCCACCGAGAGGTGGGATCCCTAAGAAGAGGGATAAGGAGGGGAGCAGTGGAGGTGGTCAGTCGCCGAATTCCTTGAGAAACTCGCGCTCGCCTTCGGCGGTGGCGATGAGGATCATCTCGCCGCCTTTTTCGAGGGGCTTGGTGGGATCAGGATTGACCAAGGTGGTACCTCCCATGTCGGCGGCGACGACGGAACAGCCGGTACGGCGGCGGATACCTGAGCCGGCGATGCTTTCTCCCACGAGACAGTTGGGGACTGGCAGTCGGACCACCTGGAGCCCTTCGGCGATCATCACTGTGCTGCTGCGCTTCAGGAGATTGGCGATCTCGCGAGCTCCCATGGAGGGATAGGACATGACGAAATCGGTGCCGGCGCGGTGCAGGTTGGGAACGTTTCTCTCGAGGTTGGCGCGAGTGATGATCTGGATGTCGGGTCTCAGCTGTCGACAATAAATGGCGAGATAGATGTTGGTGTCATCGTCCCGAGTAGTGATAATCACCGACGGGGCGTGGTCGATACCGGCTCTCTTAAGCACCTCGATCTCCGCGGCGGAGCCGAGGATGACCCCATCCATGTTCTCCGCCGCCTCGGCGCTGCGCTCGACGATTCGATAGTCGACGTTGCGCTCAGCGAGGGCATGGGCGGCAGCGCGACCGACGCGGCCGGAGCCGATGATGATCACTGGCTCGGGGGACTGGTTGTAAATGGCGAACATGCTGTTGTAGCAGTAGAGCTGCTCTTCGTTGGCAGCCAGCACGAGGACGGTATGCTCGGTGATCAGGGTTTCGGGTCGCGCCGAGAAGAACTGACCGCGCTCCCAGATGCCGACGACCGAAATGCCCACGGTGCGACGCAAATTGGCTTCGGCCAGGGTCTTACCGACCAGCGGTGTGCGTGCCACCGTCGCTTCCGCAATAAACAATTCGTCGAAGGAACCAATAATGTGGGCCATGGCGTCGCCGGCAGTGATGCGCCGAGCCATAGACTCCCCCAACATGTTGGCGAGCTGGAGTACGTGGGAACAGCCGGCGAGCTCTAGGATGTCGATGGAAGCGGGCACATCAGCCGTCCCGATGATTGGAGTATCTTCGGAAATCCCTCGCACGGTAGAGGCTACCTGAGTGTTGAATTCGTCCTTGCCGGCGCTGACTACCAGGGCGGCATCCTGCACGCGGGCTCGGCGATAGGCATCGGGATCGTCGAGGTCACCGACGATGACGTTGAGACCCTCGTCTATGAGGCGAGTCGCCTCCTCTATGTCGGGCTCGATAAGGACGTACGAATAGTGATATTGATCCAGCCGTTCGATGAGCGCCGTGGACAGGGGATCGTGCTGGGTGAGCACGACGTGATCGCTGGTGTCAGGGGCGAGATCGCGGGGTCGGCGCGCCGTCGCTTGTGCCTCCATGAAGGGTGTCCAGAAGAACTGTAGGAAGGTGAATGGCAGGAGGATGAGCATGAACACCGTGCCGGTGAGTAGCACGATGACGCTGAAGATGCGGCCGAGATCGCTGACGAAGGTGATGTCGCCGAAGCCGAGGGTCGACATCGTGGTCAGGGTCCAGTAGACGCCGGTAATAACGCTGAAGCTCTGCTCTTCCCGGGCCATGATGACGTGGAAAAGAAGACTGAAGGAGGCGACAACGAGGGCGAACAGGGACAGAACGCGCAACAGTCGCTTCAGGTTGCGCCGTCGTCTCGGGCTGTCAAGGAAGATGTGGATCAGCCGTAGCATAGGGGCAAAAGCTATCGACCATTCCCGGAATCAGCCACTTTCATTTTTCACCGAGGTCGATTGTGCCTCACACGCCGGCCCTACGGTAAGCCAAATCCGAATGCGTTTTCTCGTCGTGTTGGCGGGTTGATTCCGACGATGCAGGTGGCCATGAAGCACTCGCCCCCCGGTTCGAGGTGGAGGTAGAGCCCGGGGGCGTACACGTCCTTAGAGCGCTCATGGCGGAAGTGGATGCCAGCGTGGGTTGTGTATGGGCTCTTGTCCCTGGAGAACCGGACGTCGCGGTGATTGCGGAATAGAGAGCCGCCGACCTTGCGGGGATCGGCGCGGAAGTGGGCGCTGATTTTCTTCAACGGGCCGGCGAAGTCTTCGATGAACGTGAGCAGGGGCTCGCGTACGTGGGATTCGTAGCGGGCCTTGTTGTCGTTGAACCACTCGCGGGTTTGTTGGTCTTGAGGGTACGGAAGAAGGCGAAGAGCTTGGGCGTGCTGTGAAAATTGAAGGCTATCGGCGTTTCCGACTGAGTATGCGTGTATACCAGAGAAGTTCTTGGCGAATCTTGGATGCTACACAAGTTGGCGAAAATGGTGCCCTTCGATTTCAAGTAGATCTGGTATTCCCAGCATTATGTACGTGCGCACCGGAGCTGGTGAGGGACTGACTGGAATATCCGCACGAGTGGATTTCATAGTCTGATCAGTCGATCAGTGTATAGTCGTGGCCAAAGCGTGCCTGGGCGGCAGATACGGTGGGCTCGCGACCGGAGGCGCGGATGGCGAGGGTGCGCAGTCCGAGGAGGGACTCGTCAAGTTCGGCAGCGGAGGCGATGCGCTCGTAGCCGGCGGCTTGTCGAAGGAATTCTGCTACGCGTGGCAAGTTGCGGGCGATCCCACCGCTGAGCAGCAGCTCCTCCAGCTCGCGGTCGGGATCGAAGAGCTCAAGGATTTCGGCGTACTGGCGGGCAAAGGCCTTGAGCACACTGGCGAGATAAGGCCTCGGGGCTAGAGTCCCCTCATGAATGCCGGAGAGGCTGCCGCCGCGATCGTAGTTGCGGGCCCCGTCGAAGACGGCGAGGCTGACGTCGAGGGGCGCCGCTTCGACTTCGGCAACGTCGACATCGGCGAGTAGTGCCCAGAAGTCGGGGGCGTCACTACTGCGGTCGCCGAAGGTGGCGACTCGCTCCAAGAAGCCGACGTACTCGGCGAGGGCGCGGCCGGCGGGAATGCGGGTGACGGCGGACAGCGTTTGGCTGTCGAAGTAGGGGCGCAGTTCGAAGTGTTCAGGATCGGTCGGGCCGTCGACGACAGCGATTTGGCTACCGGTGCCCAGATTCAGGTTGGCGCGGCCTGGACCGATGAGTCCCGCGCCGAGGGCGGAGCACTGGTGGTCGCCGACGCCGACGTAAATGGGAACACGGCGTGCGGCGGCACCTTCGTTGGGTGACCAGTGGCCCACTGCCGTCTCCTCGCTCACGGGGGTACCGAGAATGGGGGCAAGGCCGGTGAGTTCGGCGACAAGGTTGACGAGGAGTTGCGAATTCTCATGCGTGCCGACGTCGAAAAAGGCCATTCCTGCCAGCATTGTCGGATGCTCGCCGAAGTCGTCTCGGTTGGCGTGGGTGGCGGCGTGGCTGCCGGCACTCGCGGACAGGGCGAGCCAGCCGGGCAGGGAGACGACGAGGGTACCGTCGGTGGTGGGTGGGGGTCCACTACGCAGGTGGTGGGTGAGGTTGAAGATAGGGTCGCTGGGGCGGGGCTGCATTCCCGTGATTTCGCGAAAACGGTCGGAGGTGAGCCGGTCGGTGACGAGGTCGTACGTCGATACGCCTCCGATCCGTTCGAGGGCGCGGGCGTCGAGCCAGGAGATGTAAGGAGACAGCGGCTTTAGGTTGTGATCGTCGAGCAGGGCGAAGCCGTGCATTTCGCTGCACAGCACGATTCCTTCAAAGGATGTGTGAGACCAGGCAGAGGCGCAGATATGTTGAAAGCGTTCGGCAATCGCCGATAGAGCCACTTGGTGTCGTCCGGGAGTTGTGGGTTCCGACGGGATTGAGGGATGGCGTTCGAGGCGGGAAAAGGCGCCGCTGTCGAGGTCGACGAGGACAGACTTGGTGCTGGTTGTGCCGAAGTCGACGGCGAGGAAGTTGGGCACAAGTCCGCTCGCGGGCCGTCAATCAGCCGCCGCGGTTAGGTCGACGAAGTCGTGTACGAGCCCAGAGAACTCGTTGCCAGCGAGGCGGGTGCGCGCCGACTCCGGACTCAAGCGCACGCCAATTTTCTGCTTGCCGTCGCCGGAGTCGGTGAAGCAGCAGTCGAGAATTTCCACGTCCTGGGTGGCGCCGCGCACGTCTACGGCGATGCCGTCCTCGGCATAACCGTTGTCGACGAACTCACAGTGTTCGATGAGGTTGCGGTGGCCGGCGCGGTGCTCCCCCTGCTTGCGAAACAATAATCCCACCTTGTGATTGGCTTTGAAGCGCGTTTTGTGAACCCGGTTGTCGGTGTCGCGGTGACCGATAGAGGCGCCGAAGTCGAGGTTGTAGGAGCAGTCGCACTCGTCGACGAGACCGTCGGTGACGCCCCAGCAGAAGAAGATGCCCTGGCTGTTGCCGCGAGAAATACAGTGGGAGAAGACCGGTCGCTGCGACCCCGAGCCGGGGTGGAAACCGAGGTTGGCGTTGTCTTCCGAGCGGCAAGCGTCGAAGCGCATATCGTCGCAAATCTGAAAGCTGAATCCGTCTCCGTGGTAGTTTCGGGCGGTGACGCGACGGAAATGGAAGCGGTGACATTGCTGCAGAAATACTGCACCGGAGTAGTTGCCGTTGATTTCTTCATTCTCGTTGCGATTGCCGTCGAGGACGAGGTCTTCCACGACGACGTCGCAGACGTGCTCGGCGGCGGTGACTAGCGGAAACAGGGTGGCCGCCGTGGCGTGGTCTTCGAGCCAAAAATTCTTCTCTGGACGTCGGCTCAGGGTCAGCTCGTGACCATCCACGGCCACGACGGTATCGCGTACACATTCGCGAATGTCGCCGGAGTCGGTGTACGAGCGCAACATGATGCCGCAACCCGGGTGGAAGGCGGAGACGTCGGCCACGGTGACGCGGTTCTCGTACCAGTCACTGTCGCGGGTGATCGCGGTGCTGCTGCTGGGGCGTTTGCGCAGCACCGTGTCTTCGCCTGCACCGCGAAGTATGATCCCCGGATGCAGGTAAAGAGAGTTTCCCATCTCATAGGTGCCGGGCAGCACACGAAGCACGCCGCCCCCGAGACGGTTCAGATAATCGACGCCGGCCTGAAGAGTACGGTCGTCGGTGCCGTCGATTTCACCGCCCGGCCCCACAGTGAGGGTGAGATAGCCGGGGTCGGAACGGGTGCGATTGTCGGGGGAGGCAGACGTCGTAGAGGCGTCCCCTTCGAGAAGTTCGACGGTGTCATTTACAGGTGTCGTCATCAGGCGGTGGCCGGGATGGCGTATTCCACTTTCGTCCAGTGAGCCGGCGATGTTGCCCACTTCGTTCTTGGCGGCGCTGTCGACAAGGTTGTCTGCATCAAAGTCAGCGAGCACCACACTGTCGACGAGGGGTGGCCTGAAACAAAGGAATGAAAGACTGGGCGAAGGCGCCGCAGCCGACAATGCTAACTCCGAGGACCAAAGTCTTGTGCGTTTGGGGTTTGCTCGTGAAAGGGTGGCGCAAGATACGCGATGATCGGCGCGGCGAGCAAGCCGGAGAACGCGTCCGTCAGTTCCCACGTTTCTACACCACTTCAATCCCTCACGGGAACATCCGCATGTGCCTTAGGAATATCAAGATCGCTGCGGTGAACCAATTCTCATCGAACGTAACATCCTCAATCCGGGTCTCCACCGATCAGTCTGTGGCAAGGTCGAAGGCAAGTTCAAGGTGACAGCAGTCGCCTCCCGAATCTCTGCTAAGATAGCTGAGGTCGCCCGGCATCCAAGCCCACCCGGATTGTGGAATCGGAGCCGATTGCAGAGGTTTACCGTACGCGCCCGAGGCTGATCTGGCCCCCAGGCCGAAACACCTTAAGAAAACGGAAAATAGACCGATGCAGCTGGACGATCAGCATCTGCAAGAGTTCGGGGAAGACGGCTATCTGTTGGTAGAGAACGCTCTTGAAGATTGCGATCTCGATCCGGTCATCGCCGAGTACGAGGCTCATATCGACAAGCGCGCTTACGAGCTCAAAGCCGATGGCAAGATCACCGACGCATACGCCCGTGCCCCCTTCAACGAACGCCTTGTCCTAATCTCCAGGGAGTGCCATGAGATCTATCCCGAGCTCGACATCATGCTTCTGCGTGGCAAGGCGTCCTTCGAGTTCCTGCGCAATGAGAACCTGCTCGATATGGTGGAGGCCTTTGTCGGTCCGGAGATCATCTGCAGCCCAATTCAGCACATTCGTGCTAAGCTGCCCGCAGGGATGGCTCCCCTCGGAACCGATCCCCACGTGGCTCCTTGGCATCAAGATATGGGCGTCACCTGGGAAGACGCCGATCCCTTCTTCATCCTCACGGTCTGGCTGCCCCTCGCTCCCGCTTTTCCTGAGAACGGTTGCTTGGAGATCATCCCCCGAACCCACGGTGGCGGTCTACTTCAGCACGTGAGTCGAGCCGGAGAGGGCACGGTGATTATCGAAGAAGAAATACCAGACTCCAAAGTGATGACTCTGCCGATGGGAAAGGGGTCTGTACTGTTCATGCACAAAGAAATCCCGCACCGGTCGACACGGAACACCTCCAATACCGTGCGATGGAGCATGGACCTCCGTTACCAGAAGACAGGCACGCCCACGGGTCGCCCCTTTCATCCCGAATTCGTCGCGCGTAGCCGTTCCAACCCAGACAGCGAGCTTACCGATTGGGCCACTTGGGATCGAGAGTGGGCCGAGGCGTTGGAGCGGCAGGCGAGGGAGAAACCACAGGCGCATCGTTGGACGGCGGTATCGGCGGCGAACTGATTTCACGCCGGCGCGTTCGGTGGTGGGCTGGCTGCCGTGGACCGGCAACGTCTGGGATTGGAGGGTCCGTCAAGGGTACATCTCCCCGAGAGAGGACGTAGCTTGTTTCGGGTGTGGGGCTCTGGCCAAAAAATCAGAAGAGAGGATCTATGCCCTACGAATTTGAGCCTCACAAGTTGTACCGAATGCCTACCCACTTCGGACCCTCTCTGGGACCCCGCCAGGGCCCGGGTGGGCGGACATTCGCGTGTGTCGACAATCCAAAGTCGACCACCGTTTCCGTCAGTTTTCTCAGCAATTCCGATCAGCTGTCGGCACTTCTACCTCCCGGATTCACTCTCGACGGTGAGCCTGTCGTCACGGTGTATGCCACCTACATGACCGAGATTGAGTGGCTTGCTGGTCGTGGCTACAATGTAGTCGGCGTGACCATTCCGGTGGTCTACGAAGGGAAAGAGACCGCCCGGGGCCCCTTTCTTACCATACTCTGGGAGAACCTTGCCGATCCTATCATCACTGGTCGAGAGGACATCGGCTATTCTAAGATCTATTGTGAGATCCCCGAGCTGCGCTGCTTCGACGGTCGCATCAACTGCTTAGCAAGCTGGCTCGGCTTCTCGTTCCTAGATCTCTCCGTGACCGACCTCAACCAGGACGATTCCGAGATGGTGAGCCCCGTTGGGGACGGCATCCTGCACTACAAGTACATCCCGAAGACGGGTGAATGGGACCAGGCGGACTGCGCCTACGCGGTGATCACGCCGGCGGGCGGGTCTAGAGTACGGGTGTTAGAGAGTTGGAAGGGGGAGGGAACTATTCACTGGCATCGGTCACGCTGGGAAGATCTCCCCACGTTCTACAACGTGGTCAATACCTTCGCTGACCTCGAGGTGCAGCAGATGTCCGACGCCTCGGTCACGAAAACCATAGGAGGCCGAGATCTGCGCGATCAGAGGATTCTTGGATGATTGATTTTGCGAGCTCCACATTCACTTGGGAGTCTCACCCCTGGACGCCCGATCCTCACTATCGCTGGGCAGGGGGTTTTGTGGGCGAGCCTGGCCAGGCCTACCACGTGCGCTTTACCCTCGAGGCGCGCTGCAAGATCGAAGATCACGATGGGGATCCCCCTTCTGAGTTCTTTCTTGGCGCCCCCTGTCGATCCGAATACACCATCGCGTCCCGCAATCTCTTCCAAATTCCCAGCGGTGAGTGGCGCATGGCCTTCAGTCGCCGTAGCCAGGTGGACATTGTCTCCAGCGATGATGCCCGGATCTGTTCGCCGAGGCCCTTGGACGAGGTCTTTGCCAGCCACGATATCGACATCCGAGAACGTATTCCGGTGCGCGAACTTTGGGATGCCGATGAAATCGTCGAGGCGACCCTAGGCAAGCACCCCCTCAACGGCCTAGTCGTCTACACTGATGCTGACACCGGCTACACGGTCACGGTAGAGTTTCCGGTTAACGTGATGAACCTGAACCGCGCTGATGGCGAGTGGCAAATCTGCACGGGACCGGTGATCCTGCCCGATCTATCCTCGGGGCGCGGTGGGGAGATCGGGCGTCTCTACCTTGCGCACGTTGCGCTCTCCGGTTTCGATCACGTGGAGTTCATCCTGCGAAGGAACATTGAGGTTGCTTCCGATGAGGCGGAGTGGCTCGACCAGCCTCTCGGTCGAGATCGGCTAGAGCTGCGCGATCCGGACCATTTACCGCCGGGATATCCACCATATAGACCGCGCCCCCACGTATACCGTGAGGTGCGCGAGTTCGACTCAGAGAATCTGATCCTGGCAACAGACCCTCCGCGTTGACCGATCCTGGTCCAGATCAGCCTCATGCCACCTCTTCTTGGCGCTGTGCTTCCGCCGTCAGAGTCAAGCTGATCTGAAGGTTCCAAAGAGCCACTGGCGCACGGCTCGGCGGCATCAGCCGATGAATTCGCTCGGGGTGCGTCGGCGACTGTAGTTGACTTCCGGATCGAAGGTGTTGAGAGCCTCTGGTAGTTTCTCATTCCACCAGCTCGGAGGCGTGAGGTTGCGTGCAAACACACGGTACCAGGTTAGTACCAGTGTCCGCCGCTCATATGTCTCGTTCGGCCAAGCGCCGTGCATGATTCGCGCATCACCGATGATCAGATCACCAGCCTGGAGAGGCACGTCAATGGCGTCCTCGCGATCCATGAACGCGGGGTGATTCGTGTCGGCCTTCAGCGCTTGGATCTCTGGACTGTGGGCGTCCGGAAGAGTGTCGTGTAGGTCGAGGCGTCTGCGATGGCTACCGGGAATCACCCGCAGGCAACCGTTCTCCCGGTTGGTGTTGAGCAGGTAGTAGGAGAAAAAGATCCGTGTCGGCCAAGGTGCTGCCGCCTCCGGGCTGTTCCAGTTAGTGAAATCTTGGTGCCAGTAGAGGGGAGGGCCATGGGGCGGCTTTGACAGCAGGATGAAGGCGTCGTCGGCAACTAGCTCTTCCAATCCGAGTCGCTCTGAGACTTCCAGTTGTCGCGGTTGTCGTACCACCCGTTCCACGATCTCGTCGTCGAACATCCGCTCATTGTGTTCGTGTCCAAGCTCTGCAAATCTCTGCGGCGTGAACACGTGGATGTCACTACCCTGGTAGCGATACTTGTCGTCCACCGGAAGCCGCCTGAACACGTCCGCGGAGAATGCGCGCAACTCCTCCAGAATTTCCGCTTCCATCATTCCAGGGATGATGCAGTAGCCATCCCGAACAAGTTGGTGGCGCTTCGCTACCGCGGCTTCCTTGGACAGCTCTAACCACGTCATCCAACCTCTCCGGGAATCAGGCCGCCCGCCGCCAGATCCTGAGCCTCGATCATCCGAGAATACGTTCCGCCCTCTGCGATCAGTTCCTCGTGGTGGCCTACTTCTACGACACGCCCCCGTTCTAGCACCACGATCTGGTCCACGTGCCTCACAGTGGAAAGCCGATGCGCGATGATTAACGTTGTTCGTTGAATAATCAAGTGTGCGAGGGCCTGCTGAATCAGCATCTCCGTATGTGTATCCATCGACGACGTTGCTTCGTCGAGAATGAGAATGGGCGCATCCTTGAGCAGGGCTCGAGCAATGGATAGCCGCTGCTTCTGACCGCCTGATAGCCTCACCCCGCGCTCGCCCACCAGCGTATCATAGCCTTGGGGTAGGCTGAGGATGAACTCTTCCGCATTCGCCGCTTGAGTTGCCGCCCTCATCTCGTCCTCACTGGCCTCTGGCTTTCCAAACAGGATGTTGTCCCGTACGCTGCCGTGGAATAGAAAGACATCTTGATGCACAGATGCGATGTGTCGCCTCAGGAATTCGATCTGCAGATTCCGCACGTCGTGGCCGCCGACGAGAACAACACCAATCTGCGGGTCGTAGTAGCGGGGAAGCAGGGCGGAGATCGTCGTTTTTCCCGCGCCGGTATGACCTACCAAGGCCAGCGCCGAACCCTCCGGAACCTCGAAATTCACTTCGTGCAGCACCGGCTCATCCTCGCCATAGGCAAAGGTCACGTGATCGAATCGTACGTCCCAGGTTGTCGCGCTTTTCGCCGGGGACAGGGCATCAGGCGCGTCCACGACATCTGACTTCACGGCCAGCAGCTGAAAGACTCGGTCCGTACTCACCGCCGCCCGCGAAAGCTGATCGTTCATGGCCGCCAGTTGCAGGAAGGGCTGGTAGATGTGCCCGAGGTAGACGATGAAGAGGAAGAGGTCGGCGACGCTGATACCACCGTGTAGCGCCGAGTCTCCTCCCGCCCAGATCACGAGGACGATGCCGATGCCACCTGCGGCCTCTACTAGCCCGCTTGGGATAAGTGACACGTGATTAGCCTGAATGGAGGCGTCGCGAAACTGTCGAGATCGGTCTTCCACGCGCCGCGCCGACTCTCGCTCCTGTGCGAAGGATTTTATCACGGCGATACCGGCGAAATTGTCCTGAACCTGCGCCACCAAGTCTGATAGTGCTGAGCGCACTCCGCGCCACTTGTGGCGCACTTGCGACACAAATCGGAAGACGATTATGGCCACCACTGGAATTGGTGCCAGGGTTATTAGTGCGAGCTCGGCGTCGATGGCAAACAGCACCGACATCATCGCCGCCGGAATTGCCACGGCTAGGGTTGTCTCCGGAACGCCATGAGCGACGAAGTCCTCCACTGCCTCTATGTCATTCACCGAACGGGAGATAAGATTGCCTGTGCGCTCTTGGGTGAAGAACCTGTGGGGGAGGCTCTGCACGTGGCGGTAAACCCTCACCATGAGGTCGTGCAGTACTCGGTAGGCGGCGGCGTGGGAGAAACGCCCGTACGCGTAGCGAGAAACGCCCCGCAGCAGGTACACAAACAGCAGGACAATGCTAAGCTCGATGAGCTCGCCCCGGCTGCCGCCTCCCTCGGTGATCCAGCGAATGACTTCGCGAATGAGCATGGGCGGAAACAGGTTCGCCGCTGCGAACACCAGCCCGCTCAGCACCGAGAGTCCCAGTAGCGAGCGCCGGCCTTCCAGAATCTCCCAGAACTGCCGCAGAAAATTCAACCCGTGATCTCCCATGCAAGCTCAGAGGCGCGGTCCTCGTCTGCTGAGGCCCGTGCCAACTCGAACTCCTCGGCGGTGTCGAAGGTCCACTGCATGCCGTAGTCGCCTTGGAAGAACACGCCTTCCTTGACGCTCTCGCCAAGGTCGAACTTAGAATCCACCCCGCGGAAAAACCACGAGAATACGTTGAGGACGACGAGCAGGGCGAAGCCGATCTGAGAGCGCACTGCCTATTCGATCATCCGATGAACGTCGCCGGCTTTAGTGTCCACGCCTGTAAACGCGCCAACTCGGTGATGGCCACCGGGTTGAATTCCCGGGAGAAGATGCGCCACTTCCAGGCATCGGCGTTCACGTGTTCCTCCGAGGTCAGACGACCGGTGAGGAAGGGAACCGTCATTGGCAGGTAGGTGGACGCGGTGTCGACCGACTTACTCGCAAGGAGCTGACGGGCCAGGCCCGCTAATGTCAATAGAAAGTCCCCTGGAGCTATAGCCCGGGCTCCGAGCCAAGCCGCATCCGGCATGCGCCCGTGATACTGCAGGAACTGGCGCACGTCTGATGTGGATTCCATCAGCGCCTGTGTCGAGATCTCCTCGCCTTCCGGAATCGCCGACTCGATCCGCCGAGTCGGCCCGTACGGCGTCGCTTCAAGGGTCACCTCTACCTTTGCCGGGTCTCTGCCTTCGGTCACCGCGAGAAAGGCCTTGAGCGCTCCCTCCACGGCGAGGCTGAAAAGTTCCGAAGGGGCCAGCGTGAGATCGCCGTGCCAGTAGTGGGAGATTTTCCCGCCGGTGAGCTCCAATGCCGGTAGCAGCTCGTCGAGGCGGAAGCTGCGACCTTGGGCGTAGTCGGGGAGCATGTTCACCAGCTGACGGCCGGTGATGATCTCTACTTCAACCTGGTTCTGGATGTGCTGGAGGTAGCCTCCGAACAGGCTTAGCCCCTCTTCGAAGTCCTTGGCAGAGCGCTCCGGTGCCGGTTTCCACTCCGCCGCTGGCGGCATGGCCCCATCAGCGAAATTCACTCCGTCCCAGAAGTCGGTCGTCGACCACTCACAGGGGTGGTAGAAGATGCTGATCAACCCACCGCCGTCTCCGGAGAGCCGTTCGTGAATCTTGTCGAAGTCTCGAATTCCTTTGACGAGCCCCTCGGGTCCTTCCTTGAAGTTCATGCGAGTGCAGTTCTCCCGCATGCGGTTCACGTGGGGTACGCCGCAGTACCAGAAGGGCTCCGCGTCGAAGCCGATCTGGGGGGCCTCGTCCATGAACAGGGGAATGCCCACTTCACGCATGAAGGGGTAGATCTGAGGCGCCCATGATCCGCCCGCCTGGCCAAAGGTGGAGGAGGGACCGAGGATGCGAGTCACATCCTCATATCCTTGTCGCTCGTGACGGTTCACTTCCTCGATGCCGTCCTCCCACCCGGCGTGCTGCAGGTATTCGGCGAGCACCGGGTGTTGAGAGTGGTTCTCCGTGTGGTAGCCGATGTCCTGCCTCTGCAGCAGGCGGATGACGTCGGTCCGCTCCCGCTCCTCGAGCACGCGCGCCTTCTCTGCCACCACTTTCCAAGTTGCCTGCACGCCGTTGGTCTCAAAGATTTCGAGGAGCGATTTCAGGGCGTCGTCGCTCGACGGCGTGAGGTAGTCTTCCACGTCGAACCAGAACAAGGTGCAGATCATATAGATAGGGTAAGAATTAACCAGGGCGGCTTCGAGGCTGAAGCTGCGCCCGACTCCCACGAGCTTGGACTCGCGCAACGCCGAACCCAAACATCACGAGCGGTCGAAGCTGGCCACCCTATCCCAGCTCAATTTACCTCGAAGTCCAGGGTGTCCAAGCCAGCTCGCAGCGTCAGATGCCCCTTGCGATCGAGTTGTTCGCCGACACGAGGCGGCCCCACCGGAGTGCCCCGCCACCCCAGCATCTCTTTGATTCCCGCCAGCACCCCCACCTGCATCAACAGGCGAATTACCCGGTTGGCTCGGATCTGGCAGTCCTGCGCCGTCCCCAGGTCACCAGCCTCGAAAGTTTGGCGCATCTGCAGAAAGATCTTCGGCATCACGTTGTAGGTGGAGCCGATCGCCGCATCCGCCCCCATCACCATTGCCGGCAGAGCCATTTCATCTGGCCCCGAGATCGCGTTGAGCTCGCCTCTAGAGCGATCGATGAGCTGACCGAAGAGATAGAGGTTGAAGTCGGTGAATTTGAGACCGGCGAAGTTGGGCACCGCCTTCATCGCTTCGAGGAAGGTGTCTGCGTTGGCCGACACATCCGCCTCATTCATCAGCCAGTAAACGTAGAAGGGGAGATCCGTAGCCGCGCCGATGGAGGCGTAGTGTTTCACCGCCGCCTCCAGATTGTTCGGTGCATCGACCGGCGCCACCGATGCCACCGCGTCGATCCCCTGGATGTGGGACGCGTGCTGTGCCAATTCCACCGCATTCGCAGTGGACGTAGCGCCCACCTGCAGGATGATCCGTACCGCCCCCGCTACCTCATCGGCGACGACCTCGGCGACATTCATCCGCTCCGGGACCGACATGAACTTACCCTCGCCGGTGCCTCCACACACGAAGAACCCCTGAATTCCGGTCTCGGCTAGTGCCCGCACCAGCGCACGCTGGCGATCGGCATCCACTCGATCCCCGGAGTCGTCGAAAGCGGTGCACAACGCCGGCCAAATCCCGCGCGCCAGCTTACTGCTCACGACGTTGCCCCTTCGACCTCGGGGAAATCGATGGGGGTGCGATTGCCGACATACGGCGGCCGCAGAAGATCCCGCTGGAGTTGAGTCGTGGCCATCGCCTCATACTTCTTCGGGTCATTCGGATTCGCCCAAGTCGAGTATCCCGGGGAATACTTGTAGAGTAGAGACCGCCTCCGCTTATCGGACTCCCATTTCCGTGTCCCGTGCACTAGCGCCTCGGTGAAGATCAGCATGTCTCCCGCCTTCAGGTTCGGATTCACCACGAGGTGGGAACACACGCTCGGTTTGTAGTCGGTGTTTGCTTTGTGTGATCCTGGCACGCAGATGAACCCGCCATCACCGGGGTTCACATCCTCAAGAGCGTACATTACCACGATGAGTCCATTCCACATCTTTCCGTACGCCCATTGATATTGATGCTCCCCCTGATCCGCTCGGAGTCCGCCGTGAAGATTCTCCTTTACTTCCGTGTCCTTCGTGAGCTCGATGGCGTACGCATGATCCAGTCGCAACCAATTCCCGATGATCGTACGGATGATGTTGAGCGTACGTGGGTGCGCCATTAGCTCGAGAAAAATCGGATCGAAGTCCATGAATCCGTGGTGCGCCCGTTGCCCCTCGTGCTGATGGGCATCCATGATCTCGTTCATATCGCGTAGGTCGTCAGGCGCGATCATGTCGCGGTACACGATAAACCCGTTGAGGTCGAATTCGTACGTCTCTGCTTCGTTCATATCAAAGGTCGCCTGGCCTCATTCTTTGTCCGGTTTTGTAGGATGAGGTGCAAACAGTCGGACTTGCGGACATACTCCAACATCTCCAGCTGCCGGCGAATCCGCTTAGCAGGCTCGTATTGCGCCGCGCAGCACCTAAGCCGGATTAGCTCTAGACAAATCGCTTGTCGCGCCTTCCGGCGCCGATCTTTTTCTTCTTGCGGCGAAGCCTGCGGTTCATGGCGGGTCGGCACTCTCAGGTTCCGCTCCACGTGAAGACGGAGCGACACCGACATTCTTGATCAACGAAACGAGAAACCGAACGGGAAATGTCATGGATTTCGAGGAAACAGTGGTGATATAGACCGGCGCCTCGTCCGGCATCGGCGCGGGGACGGCCAGAATGCTGGCGGATTGGGGCGCGTTCTGGTCAATTACGGGACCAAGGCGGCCGAGGCCGAACTGTAGAGCGTACCAAACACGTGACAGGACGGAACATGAGAGTTGTAGTCATTGGCGGTAAGGGTAAAGTGGGAACCTATCTCGTGCCTATGCTGGTTGAGAGAGGACACGAAGTCATCAATGTCAGTCGGGGCACACAGCAACCCTATTTGCCCAATTCGTGCTGGAAGGATGTCCGACAGGTGACTCTGGACAGGCAACAAGAGGACGCCGAAGGCATCTTTGGGAAGAACATCGCTGACCTGAAGCCGGATGTCGTTATCGACATGATCTGCTTCAAGGTTGAGAATGAAAAACACTTGGCGGAGTCTCTCAAGGGCGAGCTCCAACATTTCCTGAGTTGCGGCAGCGTTTGGATCCATGAATTGTGCACAGAGATTCCCGTTGTTGAACAGCAGAGCCGTAACGCCACTGACGATTACGGAATCAATAAGGCGGCTATTGAGGACTATTTGACTGAGTGTACGGAAAAAGGCTGGTTCGCTGGTACAGTGGCCCATCCGGGACATATCGTGGGGCCAGGCCATGAGCCCATAAATCCCGCCGGGCACAAGGACCCTTCAATCTTTTCAAAGCTTATGCACGGGGAAGAGGTAATTCTTCCCCACTTTGGCCGTGAAACGGTACACCATGTGCATGCGGAAGATGTCGCGCAGGTGTTTATTCGAGCCATCGAAAACAGGGAAAAGAGTGCGGGTCAAGGATTTCACGCTGTCTCATCCACGGCTGTGAACTTGGAAGGTTTTGCTCGAGCAGTAGCGGCCTGGTTCGGGAAAGAGGCCAATCTTCGTTTCGTGCCGTGGGACGAATGGTCCGCTCAGAATAATGAGACAGACGTGGCTCTGACCCAAACCCACCTTCTCCATAGCCCAAACGCCAGCATCGAAAAGGCGAAACGATTGCTAGGATATGAGCCGCGGTACACTTCGCTGGAGGCGGTTCGTGAATCCGTGGACTGGCTCATCGAGCATGGGAGAATAAAGTAAGAGCGCCAGCCCGTGGCCGTCTGCAAAGTCACTGAACGCTCCCGTCAGAGCCTGATTCGTAAACGGATAAGCAGTAATAACGGCGTTGTTGGGAGTCTCGCAAGCGCTGGGGAACGTCGTCGACGACTCTGAACTACAGTCTCGGAAAGTAGACAGAGCGTCGAGCGACTCAGAAGTTGCTGAGCCCTTGACGTTGCGCCTGTTAGGGTAGAATTAGGTGCCGATACCCGGGACACACTTCTGCACTTGGATTTGCGACAGAGCATCGCTACGCAGTTCGATTTGTCAATCGAAACGAGTCAGCACTAATAGGGGATAGAGGCAACGCCAAGCCAGAATGGTATTACTGCACAGACCCTGAATAAGAAACTGGAATTAGTGGAATATCGAAACTTCGGAACAGTTGGAATCAAGATTTCCTTAGTCTGCGTGGGCATACCGCCCTCCTTCTCCTCCTCTATCCCCAACCTGCAACACTGTCTCACTCACTAATCCACTGTTACTGCTTCAGTTGATCGTGCCACGACATGGCTTCGCCACGCACGATTCGCGAGCGCACCTCGTTCACGCCCGGCCACTCGACGGGAAGATCGCCTTGGTCGATCATGTATTGGAGGGGATTGACCATCGTCTTCAGCGGCATGTGGATACGTTGTCGCTTCCGCGCCGACTCGAAGAGCCCCATCATTACCTCCTGCACCGCCAGACCGCGCTCGCCGGAGCTGATCGCCGTCTCCACTCGACCCTCTACCCAGTTGACAGTGTCCTGACACTGATGGGCCCAGGAGTCGTGCCACCGCGCTTCGATCTTCTTCCATCCCCCTGACGACCCGTTGAGATAACGGACGGTTCCGATCTCGTAGTTGTAGCGCGCGGTGGGGCCCTCCGGGCTGTACATGGGCTCGTCCGAGGGAATCACCTCGTCCGGATGGTTGGTTGTGCCCAGCTCCATCATGCCTTCCTCCCCAAACACGCGACAGCCCTGACCCATGCCCGGTAACAGGTTGCCGGCGATGACGAGACTGGCACCGTTGTCGCAGTCTGCAAGTCCCATGCAGCTCTCCTCCGCGGGCAGACCGCGCTCTCGCAGGTCGCAGGTGCGCTCCACGGTACCGAAAATCCAATCCACGTTAGGCTCGTCCATGAGAAACAGGCCGAGCCGGATGTTGTGGGAGTTCGTATTGAGGATATTGCCGCCGCAATAGAGCTCGATTTGGCGCACCTTGCCAATCACTCCCTCGCGTATTATCTCCCGCGCCTTCAGCCAGGTGGCGTGGTGGGGCCGCTGGTAGGCGATGATGAGCTGCACGCCGTTGCGCTCGCAGGCCATCATCATCTCCTTGGCCTCCTTCATGCTCGGCGCCATCGGTTTCTGGCAGAGGATGGCCTTCGGCTGGCGGGCGGCGGCGGCGATGACCATTTCCGCATGGTGCTGGTGCCAGGAGCACACGTCGACAAAGTCGGGCCGCTCTTTGTCTAGCATTTCCCGGTAGTCGGAGTAGCGGCTGCCTTTGGGCACGCCAAAGAAGTCGCCGAATTCGCGCTGGGCGTCGGGGTTGGTGTCGGCGAGAGCGGCGATCTCGGTGGGTTGTCCCTCGACGCCCAGCCAGCCACGGGCGTGCACCCGAGCGATCATGCCGCAGGCGATAATGGCGGTGCGGTACGTAGCCACAGTAAGCTCCTGTATAGATGTTTCGTGGTTGTCTTCTCGGATATTTAAAACAAAATAGAATAATCCCCTTTACCCCTGCGCTCCACCGCGGTTAGTTCTCTTGCCGAAACCGCCAACCGGAGGTCGGTGCCTGTGAACATCGAAGAAGCCCTCGAAGCTCTCGGAGTCTGCGAGGACCTGCTCAGTGACGCGGAAAAGACCTTTCTCGACGAGACCGGCTACCTGCCGCTGCCTGGTCTCATTTCCACCGACAAGATCGAGGAACTGCGCAGTCTCTTTGATGAGCTTGTCGAAAAGGAGGGGGAGACGGCGGGGCACGAAGTCCACCAGGAAGAAGGGACCAATCGCCTGTCGAATCTAGCCAACAAGGGAGAGGCATTCGACATTTGCTACACTCATCCCAAGGTGCTGGCGGCGATCAAGCACGTGGTGGGGCCTGAGCTCCGCCTGTCCTCACTGAATGGGCGAGCGGCCTTGCCAGGGCAGGGGCTGCAGGCGTTGCACGCGGATTGGGGAGAAGCAGTGGAGCCGGGGGACTACTACGTCTGCAACTCGATCTGGCTGCTCTGCGACTTCAGCGAGGAGAACGGGGCGACTCGGGTGGTGCCGGGCTCTAACCGAAGTGGCCAGCACCCGAAAGACGCCCTTGAAGATTCCAAGGCGCCCCATCCCGACGAAGTCATCCTTACCAGCAAGGCAGGAACGGTGGTGATCTTCAACTCCCACACTTGGCACGGGGGTACGTTGAACCGCTCCGAGTCCCCGCGCTATGGTCTGCACAGTTACTTCACGCGACGCGATCAGAACCAGCAGACCGATCAGAAGGCGAGCATCGGCCCCAAGACCTACAACCGCCTCAGCGAGGCAGCTCGCACGATCCTCGATATCTGATCGAGGTTAGGAGGGCGGTGCCACCCCGGCCAGCTCGCACAAGTTCTCGGCGATGACCTCCTGCGGGCAGCTCCACACTAGGAAGAATAGCGCCTCCCGGCACCACCGCCCTGCGGGGTGACCCGCCGCATACCCCGTTCCCTTCGCCGCGGCCAGCGAGACTTGCGTCGCCCGCAGCACCAGGCTGTTGGCCCGGGCACGAAGCATCGCCGTCGTCAACTGCCTCGACCCGGAGGTAGCATCCAGCAATTCGGCTTGCAGCGTATCTACTTCGTGGCGCAGCGCCTGTGACGGCTTCAAAAGCTCCTTCCGGTTCTTCGCCTCCCGCTCCGTGAAAGCGACGGCGCTCTCCGCAAGCCCAATGGCCAGAGTCGTCGTCTGCAAGCCGCCTGTACCCGCACCTCCTCGCCCCTGCGACAGCACTGCTTCCCTGGGACCCGCCAGCACCTGCTTGTCGAGAACGTGAACCCCGTCGCAGTGCACGGAACTGGTAAGGCTCGCCGTCAGCGCAACCAGCTGGGTTGCTTCCGGTCGACGCACTCCCGGCAGATCGATGGGCAGAGCCACGAGAATCTGGCGGCCATCCTCCATCTCTGCTCCCATCACGATGGAATCCGCGAAGGGTGCTCCAGTTACCCAGGCGCTTAAGCCTTCTATGATGTAGCCGTCCTCTGCCTCCACGGCGCCCATGGCGGGGCGGCCCAAGTGGCGCCGGCTCGTCGTCAAATGAGAGACTCCGAGAGTGCTGATGTGCTCGCCGCGGAGCAGATCGGGGAGCATCCGATCGCGCAACGGAAGATTCTCAGAGCTCTGGATTCGGCGTACGGCTCCGGTGAGCTGAGTGAGCACGAAAGTCGTGGTCAGGCAGGTGCCGCTCAGCGCGAGGTAGCCTCTCGTAATATCCGCATCGTCCCAGCCCTGGCCGCCGAATTCCTCCGAAACGAACCACTCGAAGACACCGGCCTCGGCGCAGAGCTGCAACTGTTCCCCCGGCCAGGAACCGGGTGTTTCCAGCTTCTCCGACATCTCGCCGAGCTTGAGACAGAGCTCTGCCATTGCCGGTTCCGCGGGATGGGTAATTCGATTCACGATCTTTCCTCGGTCCCCATCAGCTTCGTTTTCGGTCTGCTCAGCCCAGGTGCGCCTTCTACTCTCAGTGTCACCGCGAGATGGGCCTTGTGCTTCTGTGTCAGATCGCTCCCACCCGCCGGGGTCCCCGGTCCATAGCTAGCATAGATTCGTCGAAGCTGCGCTTCAAGAGCTCCGCCTTCTTTTCATCGGTTTCCGGCTTCTCCCATAGGTTCTCGAACTCGTCGGGATCCTCCTGCAGGTCGTAGAGTTCGCCGTAGTTGCGGCCATGGTATACGCACAGCTTCCACCGCTCATCGCGGTACATGGTGGCGAAGGTCCCATCCGGCTCTTTCAGCGCGTCGTAGTACTCGCAGCGCACAAACTCTCGGTGTGCCTTGGCATCGCTCCGCGTCAAGATCGGCGCCAGCGATTTCCCCGTCATCCGCTCCGGCACCTCCTGCCCGCACAGCTCCAGCAGAGTGGGGGCTTTGTCACTGAGTTCCACCAGATCGTCATGGCGCTGGTTCTCCTGAATGTGCCCGGGCCACGAAAAGATCAACGGGACCCGGACCAATCCCTCATAGAATCGGCAGCCCTTCTGGATGAGTCCGTGATCGCCCAGCGTCTCCCCATGATCGGAGGTGAAGATGACGATGGTGTTGTCCCGCTGACCAGATTTGTCAAGCGCCGCCAGGATTCGGCCGAGTTGATCGTCCACCAGCTTGATCATTGCCGCATAGCCCGCCTGCAGCAGACGGTGATCACCGGGCCCGTAGGGAGCGTCATGCGCTTCCGAGTAGTAGCCATTACCAACATCGAGATCTTCAGGATTGCGGCCTTTCGACTGGAAGTCGGCAAAGGCGAGGCGCTTCTGCTCGGCGAGATCGCTCGATCGGAACAACGCTCCCGGCATTTGCGCCGGGTCGAACATCTCCCGGTATTGCCGCGGTGCGTTGAAAGGGGGGTGGGGGTCGTAGATGTTGACGCTTGCCAGCCACGGCTGGTCACCCCGCTTCTCCGTGATGAACTCGATCGTCTTCTCAGCACACCAGGTGGTCTGATGCAGTTCTGCGGGAACACCATCCGGGCCGGGGACGAGATCGCCGAGAATGGCACCCTTGGACCGCACCCAATCTGAATAGCCGTGGCCCTCGGGCCAGTCATCGCGCGGCGCGTGGCTGTACTCCCAGTAGCGGTAGCCATCATCCGTGCGCGGCTCCACACTCTGCGATGCCGTGGCCAGGTGCAGCTTTCCGATCAACCCGCAGTCGTAACCGACATCGGCGAACATCCTGGTCACCAGAGGAGGTCGATCGGGGAAGTACTCCAAGCCATTGCCGTTCACGTGCACAGCGCTAGCGTACATGCCGGTAAGAAAGCTTGCCCGGCTCGGCGTGCAGATCGGGCTCTGGCAGTACGTGTGGGTGAAGGTGGTGCCGCGTTCCACGAGGCTGTCCATGTGTGGTGTGGAGTAGTGACCATAGCCTAGCGCGCCGATGGTGTCGTAGCGTTGCTGGTCAGTGCATACCCAAAGGATGTTAGGCGGCATAGTTTCGCCTCTGCGAAGGAATGGAGTGACTAGTAGGGAATAGACTTATATACTATCGAAAATCCGGAAGTCGGTTCCGGCTCATCGTCAACCCGCGCCCGGCACTGTCGATCATAAGGGCGTGTAGGTCCAGGTCGGCAGCTATACTGATGTCAGAGTTGGCACGATCTGACTCAAATCATCCGACCCGTTACCGAATCGAGAGGCACCAGAAATGAACAGTTCCGAGCGCAAGTACGCTCTACGCGCTGTTCCCGGCTTCTACTCAACCCACCCTGGCATCCAGGTCGCGGCCCAGACCAACGACGAGGTCACCGACGAGGACCTGCAGTTCTATCAGCAGATGGGCGTGGAGTGGATCATGCTCGGTATCCAGGATGAGTCCAAGCACGGTGTAGAATACTACAAGTCATTGGTGAAGCGCTTGGGCGGGTTCGGACTGCAGATCTACCGCATCTCTGATCATCGCGTGCACAACGTTCCAGAGATCACCCTCAATCTGCCTGGCCGCGATGAGAAGGTGGAAGACCTGTGCACTTTCATTCGCAACATCGGTGCCGCTGGCATCCACTACCACACCTACGCCCACATGGGTAACGGCATCTGGAGTTCGGGCCGCACCGCTGGCCGGGGTGGCATGGATGCGCGGCGTCTGGACATCAAGGAGGCCGTGGGCCGCTGGGGCAGTGAAACCTACGAGAGCGGGCTCACCCACGGCCGTAAGTATACCGAGGACGAGCTGTGGGAGAACTACGAGTACATGATCGCGACGGTTGCCCCGGTTGCCGAAGGGGCAGGCGTGTACATCGGCATTCATCCTGATGATCCGCCGGTCTATCCTCTGGGCGGCATCCCGCGCTGCATGTTCGGCAACTTCGAAGGCTACAAGCGCGCCATGGATGTTGCCGACAGCCCCAACATCGGCGTCTGCCTGTGCGTTGGCTGCTGGCTCGAGGGTGGCAAACAGGGCATGGGCGCCACCGTGGAAGAGGCGATCCACTATTTCGGCCAGCGCAAGAAGCTCTTTAAGATCCACTTCCGCAACGTCAGCAATCCTATGCCCGAGCCTTGGCACGAGACGCTGATCGACGACGGTTATCAGGACATGCATCAGGTAATGCGCGCCCTGCGCGAGGTTGAGTATGACGGTGCCATTATCCCCGACCACGTCCCGGCTCTGCTCGGTGGAAAGCGCGTCGGTGAGTCCTATTCACTGGCTTACATACGTGCTCTCGCGCAGGCTGTGAACAACGAGTACGGAGGAGCCAAGTAATGACCAAGGATTACACTGTTCGCGCCGTACACTGTCACCATGAAGCCACGGAAGAAGAAACCTACCAAGCATTGGTGCGGGCCACGGAGTCGTTGACCGGGGCTTGGAAGAAGCTCGAAGCGGCGGGCCGTATTGGCATTAAGATCAATCAGGACAAGCCCACCGATCGCTGGATTTTCCACAAGGGCATGTTGCAGCAACTGGTCTGTGACAAGGTCGTGCGCGCCACTCTGCGCCTGTTGCGCGAGCGCACGAAGGCGAAAATCGTGTGCACGGACGTCAGCTTTTACGACATGTACCAGAAGACGGATCCGTTGGAGACTGCGACAGCGCTACCGGCCCTGCGCGACTACGACGTCGAATACGTCGTTGGCAGCCAGGCTCCCACCAAGGTCTACGACGTACCCGGGGGCGGCCAAATGTTCGCTCGTTACGTGCTGCCTGAGCCCGCCGTGGAGTGTGATGAGTTCATCTCGCTGGCTAAGATGAAAAACCACGCCTTCATGGGCATTACCTTGACGCTTAAGAATCTGTTTGGACTCATGCCGGGCGAGCCCCGCGGTCACACCCGGACCTACTTTCATCACTTGGTGCGTATGCCCTACATGCTCGCCGACCTGGGCCGCGTCTTCAATCCCACTCTCAACATCATCGATGGGCTCATAGGTCAGGCCGGGCAGGAGTGGGGGAACGGACTGGAAGAGGGTCCAGCGGTGGAAGCGGATACTCTCATCGCCGGCGACCACACCATCGCTACCGATGCCTGCGGCGCTTACCTCATGGGTCATGATCCCCAAGGCGACTGGCTCAGCGATCCCTTCCACCGCGACCGGAACTCACTGAAGACAGCTGCGGAGGCCGGCTTCGGCACAGTCGATCTCGAAGCGATCGACTTCGAGTCGGAAATCAAGCGTCCAGTGGGGGAATTCTACGCGAACCTCACCGATTCCATGGAGATCGTCCAAAGCTGGCAGCGTACTACTTGCGAGCAGGGCCTGTTTTTCCGGGATCACCAGAAGGAGCTGGTTGACCGCTATGCTGGCCAGTACATCCTGCTGCAACAGGGGCAGGTGCGCTGGCACGACCTGGTGAGCGATCTCAAGCAAAGTCGCCGCAAGCTCTCCGGTGAGAGTCCCGAGCAGGCGATGTTCCTCAAGTACGTCGACCCCAAAGAGCGTGAGGGGGAGTGCTTTTCCGTCTATGACAAGGGTCTTGAG
>JAYZFI010000015.1:0-99315 GCA_036336855.1 Candidatus Latescibacterota bacterium | reverse complement strand
AACGGTGATGGTGGAGGGGGATGTGGCGGCGGTGAAGGCGGCGGTGGATGCCGGTGCGGAAGCTGCGCAGCGCACCGGTGAGCTGCGCAGCGTACACGTCATCGCACGGCCCGTGGACAACCTGATGGTCAACGTCGGCATATAGAGCTGCAAGAGCATACATGGCCGATGTCCTTCACATATCTGCCGCCGTGGTCACCCACGCGACGCTTGCCGCTGAGCACGCCGGCGAATCCGAGGTGCGACTAGCCACCGTGGCGGTCGTCACGCCCAGCGGCTGGGACTACATCCGCAGCCACCGGTTGCGACTGAGCCGATCGGCAACGGCAACGGCGGTTGCCCCAGGGGCAGCTCCGGCAGCAGCACGACCGGATGTTGCAACCGGCGCCCTGGTGGAGGTGCTGCCTCCGGGCAGTAGTGAAGGTCTGCTCTGCCGGGGGCGCTACGATCAGCCGCACCAGGCCTACGGATGTCGCACCGAGGAGTTCGGTTCAGGCTTCGCACAACCAGAGTCATGTCAGCACTGCGCGCTGAACGGTGCCCGCAGCTCGAACCCCGGTTCCTGTGATGGCTGCAACCTTAATCGATCTTGTGCCGGCGTCGAAGTCAACGAGGCATTGGTTCGGCGGCTCACGGACGAGATCATGCAACAGCTGGGAGGCAACTGAGGTGGGCAACGGCAATGAGGCCATGGGCCTCATCGAAGTTGAGGGTGTGGCGCCGATCATCGTCGCTGCCGACGCCGCTCTCAAGGTGGCTTCTGTGGAGATCGCGGGATGGGAGTCCATCGGCGGCTTCACCACGCTGTTCGTCGAAGGCTCGGTCGCCGACGTCACCTCTGCACTGACCAGCGGAGAGGCCGCTGCTCGAGAACTGACGGAGAGCGTGGTAATCACCCAGATGCATCAGCCGGAAGCCGAGATTTCCCAGTTCGTCGGATTTCCCCTGCAGCTAGGATTTGACGACGAGGCCGCTGCTCTGGGATTGATCGAGACACGCGGCTACGGAGTGCATGTGGACTGCAACGACCGCATGGTGAAGGCAGCGAAGGTGAAAATTGCCGCTGTGCTCACCGTGCACAACCGTGTTGTGTGCACGCTGGTTTGTGGCGATGTCGACGACGTCGAGCACGCCATTGTCGTCGCCCGTGAGCGCGTGGAGTCGAGCGAGTGGTTCATGGCCAGCGCCGTGATTCGACAGCCGGAAGCAGCGGTGCTTACCGCCTTTACCAAAATGGTTCCACAGGGTGGGGGAGTGGGAAACTGATGGCGACACCCGCTCTCGGCATCTTCGAGTGCCGCGGTCAGGTCGCTCAGGCAGCCGCAGCGGACGCACTGCTCAAGAAGACCGATGTGCGACTATGTGGCCGTCATGGCATCGGCTCAGGGTGGCTCACCTTGCTCGTCGAGGGCGAGACCGCCCAAGTGCAGAGCGCCGTCGAGACGGCGACGGCTTCTGCCTCGGAGCACGGTGAGGTAATCACGGCTACCGTGTTGCCTCGACCCGAAGGCGCGGTCCACCGCATGCCACATAGTGAAGCCGATACCGAAAAGATCTTGCACGCTTCTGCTCTCGGCTTCGTGGAAACTCAAGGATTCACCCCGCTGATTCCGTCGGCGGACGCCATGGTGAAAGCGGCGGACGTCGAACTCGTGGGCTGGACCTTCATCGGCGGTGCCCTCGTGCACGTGGCGGTTACGGGCACCGTCGACGATGTAGAGGCCGCCGTCGCCGCCGGCCGGAAAGCCGCGGCGTCACGAGGGGTTCTACACGCCAGTTTGGTGCTGCCACAACCGGAGTCAGCGCTTGGAGCGTTGTTGCCACCGCGTAGGCCGGTTTCTGCCCCGTGCGTGGGCGCCCTCGGCGTGGTGGAATCCACCGGCTACGCTGGTTCAGTGGCTTCCGCCGACGGCATGGTCAAGGAAGCGGAGGTGGAGATCTCCGGAATCACAATCGGCAGCGGTGGCAGGGTGGCAACGTTGATCCGCGGATCCCTCGACGTGGTGCAGTTGGCCGTTGAAGAGGGCGGCCGGCGTGCCGCTGAGGTAGCGGAGTGCAATGGCCACACCGTAATCAGCGGTCCCGATCCGCAGGTGCTGGCCTGCTTCGCCTATCAGAATCGACTCGCGCCCGGGGCGCCGAGCAGCGGTGATCAGGCCATGGGTATCATAGAGACGCGTTCCACTGCCGGGCTGGCTAAGGCGGTGGACGACATGTTGAAGAACACTGACGTCCGCTACGGTGGGCGCTACAAGGTGGGCTACTTCCTTACTGCGAGCGTGATCCGCGGCGATGTAGCTGCCGTGGAAGAAGCGATCGCTCTGGGCTCGCAGACGGCTCAACGTCACGGCGAGCTAGTGGCGACTCACGTGATCCGGCTACCCTTCACAGAGCTGGAGCAACGCCTCCCCCACAGTTGACGCCATTCGAGAGAACACCATGATCCGTATCGACGACCCCGTGATCACCGCCCAACTACTGCAGAGCCGACTCGGCAGCAGTGACCGCGAGGTAGAAATTTCGCCACGCTCTAAGCTGACGCCATCGGCGCGGGACTACCTGCGTGACCGCGGGATCGTGATCGCCGAAGGCACCGCCAGTGTCAGTGGCAACGGAGCGTCGAGTGCGACGGCTCCCGGTGTTCCCGTTGCCCCCGGGGGGACCGAGCGCAGCCGGCGCTTCAGCGGAGTCTTCACTCCCAACATCGTTATCTACGACGAGCAGGACCGGATCAACTACAAGGAGATGGAGCGCTACATCTCTTGGCTTATCGACGCCGGCATTCATGGCCTGTACCCCAACGGTAGCACCGGTGAGTTCGTCCGCCTGTCAGCGGACGAGCGCCGGGACGTGGTCCGGTTGATTGCCGAGGTCAACCAGGGACGGGTGCCCATTCTCGCCGGGGCCAGCGAAGCCAACATGCGCGACGTGCTGCAGATGGCGGAGCACTTCTCCGATCTCGGCGCCGACGCGATCTCGCTGGTGCCACCGTACTACTACAAGATTTCGGATACCAGCCTCTACGAGTACTTCGCCGAAATCGCGCGAAACTCTCCTCTCGACATCCTGCTCTACAATATTCCGCAGTTTACTCAGGAACTGCCTCTGGGCGTCATGGAAGACCTGCTGGTCTTCGACAACATCTTCGGCACCAAAGACTCCAGTCGAGATTTGCCGCGCATCATTAACACCATGCACCGACTGCGGGCGCAGCGTCCGGACTACGTGGTGCTCAACGGCTGCGAAGAGATCCTGTTGCCCTCCGTGATCATGGGGGCAAATGGCGGCACTATCGCCACTTCGGGGATCATTCCCGAGATCATTGTCGAGCTCTACGAGCGTGCCGTCGCCGAGGACCTTGACCGTGCCCGGGAGCTGCAGTACCGCGTTCTTCCGCTCATTAACCACATGCTGCTCGGCGTCAATTTCCCGGAGGGATTTAAGACCGGAGTCGCGGTGCGTGGCTTTGACGTGGGGCCGTCGCGACAGATCATGAGCGGCGAAGAGAAGCAGCACCTACTCGCCATCGAGGCCGAGATGAGCTGCATTCTCAGCGACATGGGCTACTCGGTGCGTGGCGGTCGGGCCTGTCCTGTCACCCACCTGCCTCCCATCGTGCATCCCGCCTGAGGGTGGTCCACGAGGACTGAGGCGGCCTCCGCATCTATGTCCGATCTCGTTGCTCCCGCTATTCTCGTAGTGGGAGCCGGCATCGTCGGTCGCTGTGTCGCCTGGTACCTGGCGCGGACGGGCGCAGCGGTCACTGTCGTCGAGCGCGATTCCGACGGCGATTCGCTCACCTCCAGGGCCTCCCTCGGAGTTCTCACGCGCCCCTTCGGTGGGAGCGACCCGCTCTCCACGTTCTATCGCGACAGCCACCATCTGCACGAGACCGTTGCTGCAGAGCTCATGCGGGAGACCGCTCTGGATGTGGGTTGGCGAAGGCTCGGTGGGGTGGATGTCGCCTTCGATGCCGACGATAAGCAGCGCTTACACCAGAAGCTGGAGGTGCACCGGCGGTGGGGTTGTCGGGCAAAGTGGGTCGACTGCGACGTCCTGCGTCGGCACGAGCCGTCGATTCACTCCGGCGCTCTGGGCGGCGCGTGGTACGAGGACGACTGCCGAGTTGACCCGGTTCTGCTCGGGCGCGCCCTTCGACGTGCTGCCGAAGCGCGAGGTGCGTGCTTTTCGTTTGCGAGTTCCGTCCTCGCGATCTCGGAAAGCTCTGACGTGCGCGTCGAGCTGGACATACAGGAGGAGCGCATCGACAGGCACTTCGACTTCGCTGTCATTGCCGCTGGGGCGTGGTCGTCGGCGCTGGCGCAGGATTTCGGTGTCGAGCTTGCGGTCCGGTCCGTGCCTGGTCAGAGTTGTCACACCGGGAGCGCAGCAATTCGGAGCATTGTCCGCTACGATGGACTGCACCTGCTACCGACGGCGGAGGGTGCGATGTGTGGGGGCACGGTGGAGGAAGAGAGCTACGACGCGCAAATTCGGGTAAGCTCTCAGCGGCGACTTCATCGATTCTGCCAGCGCGTGCTCGTTGAGACGCCGTCACTGACAGATTTCCGAGTCGGTCTGCGGCCCAAGCCACGACGAGGGCGTCCCGTGATCGGTCCCCTGCAGCTGGGGAGTCAGGTTTTTGTCGCCACCGGACACTACAAGAACGGCGTGCTCATGGGTCCGCTGACCGGCCAGGTGTTGGCCCGCTGGATCCACAACGGAGATCCCGGTCGGGAGATGTCAATCTTTGCAGTCGAACGCTGATCGTTCTCGACGTTGACGCGGCAGAAGGACGTGCCTAACTCTTACTTGCTATCAACGCATCCCCCCTTCAATTGAAAGACCGACCAGACCATGCCTCTGAGCAACGAGGAGCTTCTCGCCGATCTCGATTCGGTGATCTCCATTCCCGTGATCCCCTTCGCTAACGGCGGTATCGACTACGAAGGACACGGCTGCAACATCGACTACTTGCTCAACAAGAACTATCTCGACGGCGGCAGACGCCGGGTGGTTGGCATCGCCGGCACCAGTCTCATTCACCACATTAGCACCGCCGATCAGCTCAAGCTGATGGAGTTCACCGGTCAGCACATGGGTGATTGCGGCCTACTCATGTCTGGCATTGCGCCGAACCCCATCGACGAAGCGGAAGCGCTGATCACGGAGCAGTGCAAGCTGAGCCGACCTCCCGATGTATTCCTGCTGATGCCGCTCGCCGGCGTTGCCGATCCAGAGGGCATCTACCAGGAATTCATGGCCATAGTCGAGCGGCTCGGAGGCGAACACGGAGCCCGCTTTCTCTATTACCTGCGTCAGTCGAACCAAGCCGACACGGCGGTGCGTCTCATCAACGACTCGCCGTACGTGCTCGGCGTGAAAATCGGCACGAGTCCCGACGATGTGGCTTCCATCGTCCAGGACGTGAACGACGGAGCGGGAATCGTAATCTGGGGGATCGGCGATCGCAGCACGGGCCCGGCCAAAAGCGGAACACAGGGCCACACCTCGGGGATCAACATCCTCTTCGCCCGCGCCTCTGACGAGATCAACAACGCTCAACGCGCGCGGGACTGGTCAGCGGCCAAGGCGGTAGAGGACAAACTCACGCCCTTGGAGGAGATCCGCTTCCGTGACAACCGCCGCTACAACTACTCCGCCGTGGTGGAAGCCATACACCTGAGCGGCCTCGACGACATCGCCGCCGGCGACGGCGGGCCCTTCAATCCCCGGGTGCCCCAAGAGGTGGCGGACGAAGTGAAGCGAGCGATCGAGCCCATTCTGGAATATCATTGATGGAGTAGTACACAGGGCCGTTCGCTCTCCCCTTGAGGAGGCATCAGGCTAGTAGGCAGCGAGGCAGCTCAGCTGGGGTCGCTCGATTCGGAGCGTTTACGGGTCAGGTAGCCGTCCCACTCCATGGGAATCAGATCGCGCTTCTGGGAGTTGCACTCCTTGCAACAGGGCACCACGTTCGATTTCGACGAGGTTCCGCCGCGGACGATGGGCACCACGTGATCCATGGTTAGGGCCGAGGTGGTAAAGTGCTGCTCACAGTAGTGACAGCGGCCCTGGGAGAGTCGATTTTTCCACCACTGTGATCGTCGCAGATCGCGGGCACGATCCTTCTCTCTCGAGATGTGCTCTTCAGAAGCGGGAGTGTAGTAGTTACCGGCGTCCATCGCGGTGATTCCGCCCAGAACCTACTCCTCGCCGTCGCCGCCGACCAACTCTATGGACAATCTCATTCCCCTCTTTCCCCTCGGTATTGTTGTCTTTCCTCAACAGACGCTACCTCTGCACATCTTTGAAGAGCGTTACAAGATGATGATTTCGGACTGTGCGCCCGAATGTGAGGGCGGCTCCTACAGTGCCTTCGGGATCAGCTGGGAGGAAGAGGGGGAGGTGGCCCAAGCGGGATGCGCGGTGGTGGTTTCGAAAATCGTCCGCCATCACTCCGACGGCTCCTTCGACATAGTCACCAATGCCACCCAACGCTACCGTGCCATCGAGGTGAGCGAGGATGAGAAGCCTTACCAACCGGCGCGGGTAGAGTTTTTCGACGATTTGGAAGAGGGCGTTGAGCCCCACCTGGAAGCGACGGTGCGCGAGCGCTTCCGTACCCTCGTCGAGTTGGCGGCCCGCGAGGCGGGTGCCCAGGTGCCAGACACCCTGGAAGAGGGGTTGGAAGATCTCAGTGGCGGTGACGCCTTCACCATGGCCATGCGCATGGGGCTTGAGGCGCGGTACAAGCAAGAGATGCTGGAGATGGAAAGCGAGAACGCCCGCCTAGAGAGCCTCTCCGGTTACCTTGAGAGATTGCTACCGGTGTTGGAGCAGCGACTCGAGCGCAAGCACAGCGCGCGCTCGAATGGCAAGGCGCCGAACTGAGTCTATCATGCCATCTCGACAAATACGCTTTCGGCGACTTCAAGGCCGATGTGCTGCTCACGTCCCGCTTCGAGGGCGAGCAACAGCAGAGGACCCTTGAAGGGGACCTTCTCGCGAATCTCGATCTTCGTTCCCAGCACAAGACCGCTCTCGTCGAGATAGCGCAGCATCTCCGGGTTGCGGTCGCTGACCTGACGGATGCAGGCGCGCTGACCGGTACCCAGGTCCGAGAGCCGGTGATAGCGATGCACAGCGATGTCGCCGTTCTTGGTGGGTATAGGCTCGCCGTGGGCGCCCACTGTGGGGTGACCGAGGGCGATGTCGATACGTTTCTCGAAGTCTTCGGAGATTGCGTGCTCCAGGCGATCGGCTTCTTCATCAACCTGATCCCAATCGTAGCCCAGGGCATCGCGCAGGTAGAGCTCGAGCAGCCGATGATAGCGGATGATCTCGAGAGCTATCTTTTCGCCGGCCTCTGTGAGTTCGACTCCCTGGTAGGGAGCGTGGCGCAACAGGCGGATCTCGGCGAGCTTCTTTATCATGTTAGAGGCCGAAGCAGCTGACACCTTCATGCGTTCGGCGAGCACGGAGGTAGTCACCTTCTCGGCCGCGTGCGGAGCGTTGGCGAGCTTGTAGATGACCTTGAGATAGTCCTGCACGGCGTTGCTCACCAAGTCCCTGCCTGTCATTCCCTTAACCATCCGCGACAATGCGCCAGATCTGCGCGACCAGAAAGCAGAGTATCACTCCCATGGCCACTGGCAGGAGTCCTGACACCAGCGTCCACTTGGCGCTGCGGGTCTCTTTGTAGATGGTGTACAACGTAGTCGAACACGGATTGTGAACGAGGCTGAAGAGCATGAGGTTGACCGCCGTCAGCAGGGTCCAGCCTCCACCTCTTAGGATTTCTGCCGTGGCATCCTCGGAGTCTAGCTCGAACATCACTCCCGCTCCCTCTCCCATGCCTGCCAGCTGGCCCACGGAGAGCACGCTGAGCATGAGAATGGTGGGAATCACAATCTCATTGGCCGGGATGGCAATGATGTAGGCTAGTAAAATGACGCCGTTCAAGCCGATGAACATCGCCAGCGGATCGACCTCGGAGATGAAATGTTCGGCTAGGCTGGCGCTGCCGATCTGAATATTGGACAGAAGCCAGATAGCGATGCCGGCGGGCACGGCGAAGACGACAGCGCGCCAGAGCACGATCAGGGTGCGATCGATGATGGAGGTGTAGATCGTCTGCAGCACCCGCGGGGACCGGTAGGGGGGAAGTTCGAGGCTGAAGGTCGACGCCTCCCCCTTCAGCAGGGTATGCGACAGTCCCCAGGAGACTACGAACGCGAGGGCTATGCCGAGAACGGCGACTGCGACCACCGCGGCGGCAGAGACGAGGCCAGCGAGGTGACCGGGCACCAGCCCGCCGATGAAAATGGTCGCCACCAGGATCTGGGTGGGCCAGCGACCGTTACACAGCGAGAAGTTGTTGCTGATGATGGCGATGAGTCGCTCGCGTGGGCTGTCGATGATCCGCGTGGAAACGATGGCGGCGGCATTGCAGCCGAAGCCCATGGCCATGGTCAGGGCTTGTTTGCCGTGAGCGCCGGACTTCTTGAAGAAGTTGTCGAGGTTGAAGGCAACGCGGGGCAGATAGCCGAAGTCTTCCAACAGGGTGAAGATGGGAAAGAAGATCGCCATGGGCGGCAGCATGACGGCGATCACCCAGGCCATGGCGAGGTACATGCCGTCGATGAGCAGACCGTCGAGCCACCAGGGCAGGCCCATGGTGGCAGCCCCAGACTTGAGGGCGGGATGAATGGTGTCCACGAGCAGTGCCGCTAGCATTCCGGAGGGCACGTTGGCGCCTTCGATGGTTACCCAAAACACGACGGTGAGCATGAGCAGCATCACGGGAAAACCGAGCCAGCGGCTGGTGACGATGCGGTCGATACTACGGTTGAGGTCAAAGCGCGGCTGCTCGCCGGATCGCGTCACGGCGCGGTCGGCGATGCGGGCGGCGTCCGTGTAGATCGACTCCACCAGAGTGTCGTGGACGTTGCTGCCCACCTGCCAGCGAAGATCGCGGGCGGCGCTGAGAATGCGCTTGGTGTCGGGGTGGGTGCTCATGAGTTCCCTCTATCTCAAGCGTTGTCCCGCCACTTCGGACGGCACGTCGGGCATGCCCTGGCTCAGGTCGCCGATGTTGCCGGACTGCACGGTGGCGGTAATACGAGGATCGCCTTCGAGTAGGCGCACGGCGACCCAACGGGCATTGGCGAGCCCGGGGAAGCTTTCTTCCACCATCTTCGCGAGACCTTCGATCTTGGATTCCATTCCGGGAGGGTATTCCCGCTTGCGGTGCGGCATGGGCACAACCTGCCCGGTGGCAACGCCGGCGATGGTCTCGATGAGTAGGTCGATGCCCTCACGCCGCCGGGCGACGGTGGGCACGACAGGTACGCCGAGATCTCGCGCCACCCGGCGGTCGTCTACCTTGATGCCGGCACGCTCAGCCTCGTCGATCAGGTTCAGGCAGACCACGGCGCGGTCGGTGATCTCCAACACCTGCAGGACGAGGTTGAGATTGCGCTCCAGCCGTGTAGAATCGACGACGATAACAGTGACGTCGGGCTGGCCGAAGAGGATGAAGTCGCGGGCCACCTCTTCGTCTACGCTTGTGGATAGCAGCGAATAGGTGCCAGGCAGGTCGACAAGCTTGAAACGGCTGCCCTGATAGGAAAAGCCGCCCTCGGCACGAATCACCGTCTTGCCCGGCCAGTTACCGGTATGCTGGCGCAGACCGGTGAGATTGTTGAAGACCGTGCTCTTACCGGTATTGGGGTTGCCGGCGAGAGCGACGACGTAATCCCAGTTCGTCATGTTGACGCCGAGCTTGACCAGGTTGCCGGCGTTGTGGGCGGGACAGGTCTCGCAGGTGGATGGGGTAGTCGTCATGCGTCACCCCCCAGCTCCCGGGTGATCTGAATGAGTTCGGCCTGCTCCTTCCGCAGAGCGATGGTGGCGCCGCGAATGCAGTAAGCTGTGGGATCGCCGCTGGGGCTGCGCATCTGCATCTCGATTACCGTGCCGGTTACGATGCCTAGGTCCATGAGGCGACGGCGCTCCAGGCCGTAACAGGCCGGCGAGATGCGAACTACGGTGCCCCTCTCCTGCACACAGAGATCGGCGAGCACTGTGTAGGGTCCACCCATCTCCTCTTCTACCGGCATGCGCATCACGTAAACGTTGGCCGCCATGGCCGGTGCCAGGTTGTATATAGTGCCGTCGGCCATGAAGTGGACGCTGTCGTCGGAGGTCTCCATCACTTCCACGCTCATCCCCAGGTGCAGGCCCAGAGAGGAGAGCTCCTCGTACACGTCTTCGGGCTCGTCCTCGAAGTGGACGATGGTGGCCAGCTCGCGTTGCGAAAGAGCGGTGAGCGGATATCCTTGCCGCGGAGCGATGTCGCCGCCAGCGGTGGGGATGGGGTCGCCGTGAGGATCGAAGACCGGATGCCCCATCTCGGCGGCAAGATGGTCGGCTTCAGTCTCGCTGAGGTCGTGCTCACGGCGCTCGGCGAGGCGGTGCCAGTCGGAGTGGGAAACCCCGGTGCGTTGCGCCAGGTGCTGTTCCCAGAGTCGGTGGATGCGCAGCACGCGAAGGGCGTAGTCTCGGCCGCTGGAGGTTAGGCGGGGGCCGTTCTCGGTGGACTTGCTCAGACTCTGACTTTCCAGAAGGATGATGATCTCGGTGGCGCGGCCCTGGGGAATCTGCAGGGCGCCGGAGAGGCTGGCGACCGAGGTAGACCGACCCAGGTATTCGCAGTCGTAGAGATGCTTGAGGGCGTCTTCCAACAGGGTGCGCTCACCCGCGTGGCGCAGGTGGCGCCAACGGGGCAGTAGTCCCTTTTCCGGCCATAGAAGGGCTGCCAGTGCTGCTGCGATCAGGGCGGAAAGCAGTAGGGCGTTTGTGGGGTTCATTGCCCGAGTTCGTTCCTATGATCACCGAGGTTTACGGCCGGCTCAAGAAAAGTTTAGCTATGACGAAAATATCGATGTGGCGGTGGATGTCAAAGGGGGATGGAGTGGCGACAGGCAGAGAGGAGATCAGCCGAAGGCGCCGTGGGGCAGGAAGCCGAGGAGTCGCCGCAGTCGCTCGTCGGCGTCCCGGTACACGCGGTCGGGCATTGCGTAGTTCATGAAGGGGTAGTACTTGTGGCCTACCAGGCGGCGGGCGTAGCTGACCTGGGCCATGTAACGGACCTGGTCGCTGGCGTTGGGTCCGCCGCGGTGCCAGACCTGGTTGTTGAACATGACGACGCTGCCCACAGGGCCCAGACAGGAGTGCACCTTTGACTCGTACGCGCTACCTGCCAGATCGGTGGGAGGCGAGGCGCCGAACAGATGGGAGCCGGGGACGACCTGGGTAGGGCCGTGCTCGACGGTGTCGACGTCGGTGAGGTAGTAGTTTGCCGTGAACAACAGCACCGGCAGGTGGACATTGGTGGGTGGCTCGCCATGGGAGACGATGTAGTGTGCCGGATCGTCCTGATGCCAGGTGGTGATGCCGCCGCCCGGAGGGGTGCGGAAGCTGTTGTTGTGGATAACGTGGCAGGTGGGGTCAATGAGGGCTTCGGCAAAGCTGACGATGGGCTCCATGGCGAACAGTGCGAGATTGGCGGTGCTGCGCTCGAACATGCGCGGATGAAGCTGGATCACGCCCTTGGGATTGGGCGGGCTGTCGTCGAGGGCGACGTCGAGGTCGTGGCGCAGAATCTCCACAATGTCGAGAGGCAGCACGTTCTCTATGAAGAGATAGCCATCGCGGTGGAAGCGCTCGACCCAATCCTGGATGTGGGACTCAGGGAGAGGGTGATGAGCGAGATACTCCGGTGCAGTGTCAATCATGGCGACCTTGTCAGTGTCGGGGTGCACGTCGAGCTTACGGCCAAACACATGAGGATTTCAAGGATTGCATAGATGAGAGTCGATTGAGAGGCGAGGACAAGGAAAGTCGGGTCGCGGAGTTCATAGCCGACCCGCGAGCAGCTGTGTGGAAGCTGGCCGTGCCAGTGATGGTGGGAATGGCGGTGTACACCGTCTACCAGATCACGGACATGATCTTCGTGGGACAGCTCGGTAGCGACGCTCTCGCCGCGCTGACCTTCAATATCCCCATGGGATTCTTCGCCGTGGGCATCATCTTCGGCTTGGGCACGGGGGTGACGGCGGTCATCGCGCGCTTCATCGGCGCCGGGGACAAGGATTCCGCGGACAACGCGGCGGAGCATTCTATCCTCATCGGGCTCGTCGTCTCCGCGGTGATCGTGGCCTTCGCTCTCACTTTCAAGTACGAGATCTTCGACCTCGCAGGGGCGTCGGGGACCGTTCTCGATATGGCGATCGGCTATTTTGAAATCATCGTTGTCAGCTATGTCTTCAACACCCTCTCGGTCACCTTTCGCTCGATCCTGACTGGCGAGGGCGACACCCGCACTCCCATGCTGCTTTCGGGCATGGGAACGGTGCTCAACATCTTCCTCGACCCGCTGTTCATGTTCTGGGCGGGAATGGGCATGCGTGGTGCCGCGATGGCGACCCTGGTCAGTTACGCAGTAGTGGTTGTCGCCTTCGTGATTTACATGTTCGTACGCAAGGGCAGCTATGTAGAATTCCGGTTCTTGCGCTTCCGGATGTCCGGCCGTATCGCCGGCGACATCCTGCGCATCGGCCTGCCGTCGTCGGCGTCGATTGTGATCATGTCGTTGTCAGGGATGTTCTTCAATCGCATCGTCTCTGCTTTCGGCCCCGATGCGATCGCCGGTTTTGGCGTGGGAGGACGGATGGATGGCATCTACTTCCTGCCCACCTTCGCCCTGGCGTCCAGCCAGGTAACCTTGGCGGGCATGTTCCTCGGCGCCGGCCGCATCGACCTGATCCGCGACTCTGTGAAATACACTATCGCCCGGGGGCAGATCATGGCTTTCGGCTTCGCCGCGGTATTTTGGACGCTGTCACCTCTGTTCTCACAAGCCTTCAGCGACAACGCTCAGATTCAGGCTGTCGCCGTCCAGTACATTCGAGTGATCTCATTGGGATTTCCGATGATTACCATGGGGGTGATCTGTGGCCGGGTGTTCCAGGGGATGGGCAGTGGCATGCCGAGTCTGCTGCTAACGACGATACGGATCATCCTGATCTCCGTTCCCTTCGCCTGGGTCAGCACGCGGATTTTCGAGCTCGGGCTGATGTGGGTGTGGATCGGCCCGGTAGTGGGGGCTAGCGTTTCCTGCATCGTCGCTGCTGTCTGGCTTCACCTGCGGCTGAGCCAGCTGGAGGACGGCAAGGCATCAGAGGGTGTGAATGAAGGGGGTGTCCGCTCTGACACCCTCTCTCTCGGTGGTCGACCGCACTGAAGGACAGTCCAGAAAGCGGAGGAATGCAGGCTTTGAAACTGCTGTCTGGGTACGAGATGCCGATGTTGGGGTTGGGGACCTGGGACCTGCGCGGGAGCGACGGCACTCGAGCGGTGGCGACCGCACTGGAGATGGGCTACCGACACGTTGACACGGCGTGGATGTACGAGAACCAACAGGTGGTGGGAGAGGGGATCCGCGCCAGCCGAGTGCCTTACGATGAGATCTTCCTTACTAGCAAGATCTGGCACACCCATCTGGCGGCGGATCAGGTGCGCGCCCAGCACGAAGAGAATCTCAGTCAGCTCGGTTTCGACTACGTCGACCTGTTGTTAATCCACTGGCCCAAGGGTGAGGCACCCCTGGGCGAAACGTTGGGCGCCTTTGCCGAGTTGGTCGACGAGGGCAAGACCAGGTCCATCGGGGTGAGCAACTTCTCGGAAGCACTCGTGGACGAGGCGCGAGAGGTGTCCGATAAGCAGATCTGCGTGAACCAGGTGAAGTACAACCTTCGCGAGGCGCCGAACGCGCTACGACAGCACTGTCAGCAGCGAAGGATCGCGATAACGGCGTACACGCCTACGGCCAAGGGTTCGACGTATGATGAGCCGGCGGTAACCGCGGCGGCGCAAGCGCACGGCAAGACGCCGGCGCAGATCTGCCTTCGCTGGTTGGTGCAGCAGGAGATCATCGTGATCCCCAAGGCGGCATCAGAGATGCATCAGCGCGAGAACATGGCTCTCTTCGACTGGGCGCTCAGTGAAGCGGAGATGGTGGCGTTGAGTGCGATAGCCAGCTGAGGGCGCCGTGTACATGGGGGAATTCAGCCCCCGACGAGCCTGGCGGAGTCGTCGAGAAGAGGACGCTGCAGTCGGTTGTGGTAGGGTGGTTCGAGGACGGCGCGCTGCTCGGGGGTGAGGCCGTCCAGCAACTCCTCGGGCCACGGGTTGTAGCCGGTGGCGTAGGCGAGATTGCCGGCGGTGTAGCGAAACAGCAGAGATCGCCTCTCGTGCTTGGCCCGCCAGGGCAGGGTGCCATGGGTAGTGGCCTCAGTGAAGATGACGACGTCGCCTGCCCTGCAGGTGATAGGCTTGACAATTTCCTGATACATCTCCCACTGCCGCACCTCTTGCGGGCACGGGTAGTTGCCTTTGTGGCTTCCCGGGATCACGCACAGGCCGCCGTCGCCCTCGTTGACATCGGCGAGCTGCCAGGCGACGACGGTGAGGCCATTGTGCATGCGGCCGTCCTTGAAGATGTAGTACTGGTTAGGGTCGAAGCCGGGTCCGGACGAACCGTGCAAGATGTGGCCCTCGGCGCCTTCGTGCATGGTGATGAGACCGCAGTTATGATCCATGCGGAAGCCCTGCCCGACAATCGTGTTCAGGTAGGGCACGATGCGGGGGTGGACGAGCATGGCGCGAAAAGGCTCGCACCAGGGCTTCTCCCAACTCAGCATGCCCCCCAGATCGCCACGACCGGTGGTCCCCGTCATCGTCTTAGATTCGCCGGACAGGGAGAATTCCTCGACGCGCTCGCGGATGCCGTCAGCGTGGTGGTCGATGGCCTCGTTGGCGAGGGCAATCTCGTCGGGGCTGAGGACGTCGTTAAGGATGACATAGCCGTTGATGTCGAAGAAGTACTTCTCGGGATCGTTCATGCTCTAATGCTTTCTAAGAATTGGACGCTTGAACAGCACGTCAGCTTGCCAGAGATCGTTCGGCGCAGGCTCGGTAGGTGTTGTGCCAGGGACGCAGCTGCTCAAAGACGGCGCTGGCCGTGAAGACCTGGGCATCGCCGTAGCGGGGGCCGATGATCTGCAGTCCCACCGGCAGACCGGAGCTCATGCCGGCGGGAATCGATGCCGAGGGATGGCCGGAGAAGTTGGTGAAGTAGGTCATACACCAGCCTATGAGGCGGTTGACCGGCTGGCCGTTCACCGATTCCGGTCCCAGGGTGTTGCCATTATCGGTATTGTCCACGGGCATGCAGGCGAGTGTGGGGCAGACCAACAGATCGTAGTCGGCAAAGACGCCCTGAATCGCGTCGTAGATTTCGGTGCGCACCTCCTGATCGGCGAAGAATTCGAGAACCTTCATGTGACGGCATTGATCCGCCCAGTGCAGATACTCTGGGGGTAGATCGTCTCGGTGATCCCCGAGCAAGTCGTAGCCCATTTGGCGGAAGCCTTCGAAGGCGGCGAGCCCTACCGGCGTGATCAGCCGACACCAGAGATCGGCGAGCTCCATCTGCGACCGGGCGATGCCCAGCTTCACCTCCTCGATGATGGCGCCGGCATCCCGGAAGGCACTCACGGCCTCCATCACCACCGTGGCGACTTCGGGCTCGACGGGAAAGACGTCGAGATCCGGGCTGTAGGCGATGCGGACTCCCTGTAAGGAGCCTTTGGTGGCACCGATGAAATCAACCTCGTCGTCGAGAGCGAAGGGATCCCGGCTGTCGTAGCCGGATAGAGCCTCCATAGCTAAGGCGGCGTCGGCGACGGTGCGAGTTATCGGACCTTCGAAGAGGAAGGGCGTGTCCGCGCAGAATCCGTTGGGTCGCAGCACGAGAGGAACGCGCCCGAACGAAGCTTTGTAGCCGTATGTGCCACACCAGGCGGCGGGAATGCGGATCGAGCCGCCGCCATCGGTGCCTTCGGCGATAGCCACCAGTCCGTCCGCGACGGCAGCGGCGCTTCCACCCGAGGAGCCCCCCGTGTTCTTGCTGAGATCGAACGGGTTTCGCGAAGGACCGAAGAGGTAGTTGTCGCAGGTGCCACGAAAGCCCATGATCGGGCTGTTGGTCTTGCCAAGGATGATGGCCCCAGCTGCCTCCATGCGTTCCGCCCAGGAGCAGTAGATGTCGAGGACGAATGCGCGAAGAGAGCGAATTCCCCCCAGCGTGCTGATCCAGCCCGGCTTGAAGTCGAAGAGGTCCTTCATGGCTGTGGGGACGCCGTGCAGGGGGCCGAGGTGTTCGCCGGCGAGCACGGCTCGCTCCGCCTCACGGGCCTGCTCCCGTGCTTCGTCGTAGCCGAAGTACACGAAGGCGTTGAGACTAGGGTTTCGCTTCTCGATGCGCTCGATGGTGGCATCGACAATCTCTACCGGCGAGAGCTCCCGATTGCGGATGCGCTGGGCGAGTTCGGACGCCGGAAGATAGGCGAGTTCTTCGGAGAGGCTCACAACGGCTCCTGTGCTTGCTCGACTAGGTCGGACACCCGATCTGGCCGGGAGTGCTCCGCCCGAGCCTGCATGATCGGGAGGAGCTCGAAGCAGAAGCGCTGCAAGATACCCGGCCAATCCGTCATACACAACTCAGGCCCACCGCTGCCCGTGGACCACAACCAGTTGTTTATCATTATCCAGATCCGCTCACATAGGGCGCAGCTGGTTCGCCGCCTTCAGGACATGGCGTCGGGCAAGTAGCAAAACCATCGGCGAAGGGAGCCACCTGTTGCGGCTCTTCGCCGGCGGTTAAGTTGGCGCTGCCATGATTGACTGTCGAACAGCCTTTTTCTTCGCTCTGTCGTGTGCGGTTGTCGCTTGTGGCAGCGACGATCGCAGCCCAGGTCCCTCTGCGCCTACCGTTGCCGCCGGGGTTTGGTCAGGTGAGGTTCGGATCGCCTCAACGTCGGGAGTAAAGCTGCCGGGCATGCGGATCTTGATCACCTATGCCTCCGGGGCTTTGCCCAAGGGTCGGCGGGACGCCGCCGATTTGCCCTCCGCCGATCTTGAGGCCTTCACCGACCACAACGGCATCGCCAACCTGAAGACAGAGGCACGTGAGCAACTGTGGATTCACCGTTTCGCGGTGACCACCGCCGAGGGTCAGTTACTACACGAGCAGAACCTGGTCAGCTCTGACGAGCTCAGCCTCGGCCTGCCCGACCCGACGCGATACGCCTTTGTCTTGGAGGCCGAGGTCGCTTACGCGATTCCGGAAGAGCGCGATGCCGAGGCGGCGCGATCCATGCTGGGAACATGGCGGACCGACTTCGTCGATGACGGGATTCGCTACGGACGCGAGCTCAGCTATCTCGCGGACGGCACGTTCAGCGGGGTGCTTGAGCAGGAAGGCGCCAGTTACCCCATCGCCGGCGAGTGGCAGATTCGCAATCTCGTGCTGACCACGAGCTTCGACTTCAACGGCCAGTCGGAGCGACACAGCACACGTTTCGAGGTCAGCGGCTCGACAATGATGACCACGGGAATCCCGGCAGGCACGACGCGGCAATGGATACGGCAATAGCGTACGCGGTTCGCCCGAACGCACTCTCAACACTCGAATCCGCGAGACGACAGGCTTTGAGGCCACCGTCACGCCATCGAGGTGGGAACCACAGAATGCGACGGGATCCACGCGAGCAGTCAGAGTGGGCTCAGTTATACCACACAACCGAGGACGCCAGCGGCGCGCTGGGTATTACCAGAGGCGCTTTTGCCTGCGTTGGCCCTTGACTCGCCCCCAGCTCTCTCGCTCGACGGCTGTGGCCGCCGGTGGCCAGATCACCTTCGCCGGAACTCGGGCTAGGTCGGATTCGGCCGGGCCTTTCAACATCCGGCCCTCGATGTCGTAGCGCGCGCCGTGGCAGAAACACTCGATGATCCCCGATTCATCGGGAAGTTCCACTTCGCAGCCCCAATGGGTGCAGGCGCTGCTGAAGGCGGTGATCTCATGCTCGCCGGTGCGCACGACAATCACGGGGTCGAAGAGCCCTTCGGCGGAAGGGATTTTTACGGCGCCGCCGAGTTCGAGAAGGGGGGCCAGCTCCGGATCCTGGAGGTCGACGACGACCGCCTCCTGGGCGACGGCGGGCGATTTGCTGCCGGCCATGGGCAAGCAGGCCGCACCCAGGGCGCAGGCGAGACAGCGGTTGAAGTGACGCCGGCTAACGGAATCAGTGGAGTTGCTCATTTCAACATCAGCATTCGTTGAACCTGTTCTTTGCCCAACCAACGTAGGCGATAAAGATAGACACCGCTGGAAACGAAATGGCCGGCGTCGGTGCGGCCGTTCCATCGGAAAGAATGAGCACCGGCTTCCAAGCGCCCATCGTGCAGGGCGACGACGCGCTGGCCGACGAGGTTGAACACTTCGAGTTTGACATCCGTTTCGTGCGGCAGGCGCAGTCGAATCGTCGTGTTCGTGTTGAAGGGGTTGGGGTAGTTATAGCCGAGCTCGATGTGCCCCGGCAGCTTGGTGAAAGAACCACTCACCGCAGTCTGCGATTCGATGGGCAGGCGGTAGATGTTGACGGCATTCTGCCAGAGTACGCGATCGACGACGCCGTCCTCCTTGGCGGACAAGTAGCGCACAAGCAGCGCCTTGTGGTCGCCGTAGCCGCCGCGCAGGCTAGAGACGGGCCAGTTGCTGCCGTAGACGAGCCGATCCGGCCCGAAGGCCTCCCACAGCACATCGAGGGTGGCTTCGTAGAACGCCACGTCTGTGGGCGCCGGCGTCCGTCCCGACTGCTGGAACAGACCTGAGAGCTTGCAATACACGTTGGGCTGTTCCGCCAGCGATTGCACCGCCGCCACCCAAGAGTCGGAGGGCGTCAGGCCGTCGACGCGGGCCCCGGCCAGATGGTCGACGATGATGCGCAGGTCGGGCACCGTCTCGGCAATAGTCACGGCGTCGGCGATATTCATCGAGTTCAGCAGGATCTCGAGAACATTGTCGCCGGAGGCGAGCTGCTCCAGGTCAGCGATCGCTGTCCCGTCGAGATCGCGGGCCCGCAGGTTGTCGACGCGGATGCCGAGGAACCGCGGATCTGAATCGAGACGGGCGAGATGAGTGGTGAAGTCCGCCTCGCCGACAGGGAGGCTGCCGATGAGGCCTGCGTACGTGGTGTCGCCGGCGATCTGTTGCAGTACCCAGTCGTTGTCCTCGATGCGAGAGCTGGCCTCGATGACGATGGTGCGGTCGACGCCAGCCGGGCGGGCGACCTCGGCGAACTGGGGTGGTAGGGCCGGCCGGAACAGTGGGCTGTCCGCGGGTGGCCAGGGAATGCCCTCGGGGCGGTCCGGGTCGTAGAGGTGGATGTGGGCGTCGAGTGTCCGGTAGGCGCGCAGGTCCACGGGAGCGTGTGGCGTGGCGGTCTCCACGACCGTTGGGACATCCCCGAAGATCAGTCGGATGTCGTCGAGGTAGATCACTCCGTCGAAATGAGCCGTAAAGTGCAGGAACTTCAGGGGCTCGTCGGGAAAGGCGCTCCAGGGTACAGAGACTTGCTGCCATCCATCCCGGCCGAGGACGACCTCGACTCCGGGAATCCGGTAACTGCCTTCATTCCCACGGCGGTCGGGTGTGGCATCGCGCAGAATTTCGAGAACGCTGTCGCAGCAATCGCGTTGGTTGATGCGCAGTCTCATTTGCGAGCCCACACTTGCTAGCTGGGCATCGCCGGTGTGTATGGCGAACTGCAGCGCCTCGATCTGGGCGTGAAGTGGCTCGGAGGGAACGAACTCGATGGAGAGGAAGCCGGGACGCAAGGCCAAGGAGTTGATTCCCTCAGAGGCGCGATCCGTGGATGCCAGGTCGACATGCTGGAGGCGACGGGGATCGATGCGCCACTCCGATGGCTCGCTGTCGCTGAAGACGACGATGTCGCCATCAGCGGGGATGTGGAGGAGGTGCTCTAGAGACAAAGACAGACCCCCGGGCAGCTCGACCAAAGCAAGAATGCGCTGCGAACCCGGTGAGCCGGAGATGACGACTTCGGTGTGCACCGCAATCGTGCTGTCGTCGAGAGCGTTTCCCAAAATTTCCGACGGCCCACCGATGGAGGAGAGGTCGAGAGTGACGCTTGCCGCACCGCGGGCCCGGCTGACGTGAATGAGGGCTTCAACGATTAGGGTGTCACCATTGGTGACGACGGAGGGCATGTCATGCTCCCAGTGCACGCTACCATCATCGCGGGAAATGCGCATGACGAAATGGTTTACCCAGTCGCTGCTGACGTAGAGGTTGCCCTCGTTGTCGGTGGCCAGCCCCACCGGCTTTCCCCAAGGTCGCCCCTGGCGCTCCAACCCGGTGAGGAAGTCGATGACGCGGGCCTCGCTGCCATCATGCTCACAGAACAAGGCCATGACCTTGTAGCCCGGAACGCCGGCGTTGCTGCCGCCGCGCATGGCGACGAAGGCGGAGTTGCGGTACTGCTTGGGGAACTGATCATGGGTATAGAAGTGAATGGCCATGGGCGCCAAGTGAGCGGGAATCAGCGCAACGGGACGGCGCATGCTTTCTACGTCCCGCCGATCGGCATCGGTGATTGGTGACAGCGCGTCCAAGTAGTGGGAGATGGTGAAGTCGGTCCAGCGTTGGAACCCGAAGGCAAGCGGCCAACCGTAAAATCCGTCCTCGCGCACGATGTCGATCCATTCCGGCGGTAGCGATCTACCTTCGCGGTCGTGGCCGTTGTTGGTGGCCCAGAGCTCGTTAGTGACCGGGTGCAGGTCGAGGCCGACAGCGTTGCGCAAGCCCCGAGCGTAGACGCGGCGTCCACTGCCGTCGAGATCGAACTCAAGAATGGTGGCGCGTTCGGAATCGGATTCGCGGCAGATGTCGCAGGTGGAACCGACGCTGACGTAGAGTTTCTGCCGGGCCTCGTCGACGAGAATCGTCCGCGTGCGGTGCTGCTGCTCTGGGGGCAGCTCAGCGAAGAACGGCAGTTCAATCTCGAAGATACCGTCGCCGTCCGCATCTGCGAAGCGACGTACGGCGTGGCGATCTCCGACCCAGAGCTCACCGTCGCGGAACAGCAAGTTGTTCGCCCACCACAATCCTTCTACAACGATGATGGTGGTGTCGGCGACGCCGTCGCCGTCCGCATCCGGCAGGGCGACGATCTGGCCAGTCATCTCGTTTTCCGGGGGCACGACATCGCCGTCATTGGGCGGGTTGAACTGGCCGCCGCCGCCCGCTTTGGTGTTGGCCACGTGTAGGATCCCATCGGGGCTGAAGGCCATGAAGCGAGGGCCAGCGAGTCCCTGGGCGGCAAAAATCTGCGCCCGGAAACCTTCGGGGAGCAGCACGGAGGGGGTGTCGGGTAGCAACGATCGTAGGTGGCGGGGGACCGCCACCGTGGTTGAATGCAAAGGCTCGTCGAGGCGCGGCGTCAGCTGGATGGTGCCGGGCGGGTAGGTGTCGATGACAGCGGGGCGTTGCCCCGGGTGCAGAACCATGGTGCCCCACTGCTTCAGCCACTCGCGCTGGTCGCGCTCTCCCGCCCACCAGTTCTCGTGGTGGAAGTTGGCGAAGTTGCCGGTGCCCTTTTCCGGCTCGTCGAGATCGCCGACGACGAGGTTGAGGCCCATCTGGACAACCCCGTCGGCCTGCGGATCCCAGAACCCGCTCTGTCTTTCCAGACACGGATCGGCCTGAACGCGCCACTCCACCACGTAGCCGCTGCCTTCGGATTCGCGATCCTTCACCCGCACGGAGGCTTGTATGGCGCCGTCGCGAATCCACGACTGGTAGGTGAGCCAAGCCTCATCACGACTGCGTGGCTCGCCTTCGAGCAGGCCGCCCACGCCGAGACCACCGAGTCGGGATTTGTGGGAGCTGGCCACCATCTGCCAAGAGGAGCCGTTGCCGGCATTGATCTGGCCGTTCAACGTGCTGTAAGAGCCGAGGGCGTTAATGAGCAGCTCCACGCCGTCGCCGAACCACGGATAACCCTGTCGTGTCAGCTGATGGGCGTCCCCGTTCTCGGCGGGCAGCCAGCGGGGGATATCGACGCCATAAATGACGTCGTCAGTGACATCAAAGGCGACGTACAGATTGCGGCCGTCGTGCTTGAACCAGACGGTCGCCGAGAGGTCGCTGTGGAGGGCCACATCCGTGAATTGCGAGGACCAGTCTTTGACCCCGGTGATTACGCTGGCGTCGTCGTATTCTCCGGGGGTGATGCGCCCGTCCAGAAGGGGAGTAGAGCCGTGATACACATCCACCCGTTTGGGCCAGGCGCCTCCAAAGACGGAAGTCGCTGCGACGCAAAGGGCGAATAGGAGGACAGGGTGGGGACGAAGCATATTATTTTCTGTAGAGCATTAGATTCTTTGTGAGGGAATGCAAGAGCAAGAATCATACAAACGCGGATCTTGTCCAGGGTGGAATGCCGGCGGGCAAGTGATACCCGAGTGCCCCGGCGGTACTCAATGGATAGAGACGTGGGAAATAGCCATGGACGTCGCTCTGACTATGCATTTTGGCGAGTAGCATGACGGAGGGTGTGTCCCAATAGATGCGGGTCGCCGGCTATCAGATGGCGGTGAGTCGGGATGTTGCTGCCAACCGCGATGCCATCGTCTCCGCCATCGACAGTGCGGTGGCGCAGGGGGCCGAGGTGTTGCTCACGCCAGAAGGGTCGCTGAGCGGCTATACCCATGAGTTCGACGATGACGCGGTACGAGATGCGTTGGCGGTGGTGACGGAGCGAGCGCGATCGCAGCGGCTGGGGCTCGCGTTGGGTACCTGCTTCGTCGAGGAGAACGGCCTCTGTTACAACCAGGTGCGATTCTACGAGCGCGACGGTACCCACCTCGGATTTCACTCTAAGACGCTGACCTGTGGCAGCGTGGGTGAGGACCCCCCGCGGGGGGAGGTCGAGCAGTACGCGGTGACGCCACTGCGCACCTTCGAGCTTAGCGGCGTTCGCGTCGGCGGGCTGATCTGCAACGACTTCTGGGCCAATCCCCTGTGCACACCCGGCCCTGATCCGCACCTAACCCAGCAGCTGGCGAGCATGGAGGCGCAGGTGATTTTTCACGCCGTGTTTGGGGGACGCGACGGTGGTGACTGGTCGCGCCATGTGTTCTGGCCGTTTCACGAGGCTAACCTGCGTATGCGCACGAGGTCAGCGCAGCTGTGGACAGTGACAGTGGATAGCGCCACGCCAGTGGGCATGCGCTGCTCGGCACCGTCGGGAGTTGTCAATCCCCAGGGCGAGTGGTATTGCCGAGCCAGGGATCAGGGAGAAGAGCTGTTCGTCTGTGATCTGGCGCTGGGGGACTAGCGCAGGGAGTTACAGACCGCTTTAGCTCCTATTCCGCGAAAAGTTCGTCGAGCTCGAGCACGCGTCCTGAGCCGTCGCGCAATTCGGCGCCGAGGCCGTCGGGCGTGGGGGTGGCGAGCTTGTGGAAGAAGTTCGGGAAGGTCTTCGCCACGCATTCTGGATTGCGAATGCGGATGCCCGGCACCTTGAGGCCGAGCATGGCGAAACACATGGCCATGCGGTGGTCGTCGTAGGTGTCGATGTCGGCGCCGTGCAGATCGACGCCGGGATGGACCTCAAGAGTGTCGCCGTTCTCGTCGATGCGAGCGCCGCACTTGCCCAACTCGGTGCGCAGGGCGACGACGCGCTCGCACTCCTGAACGCGCAGACGCCCGAGATCGGTGAAGCGATGTGGCTCGTCGGCGAAGGGGGCGATGACGATGGCGGTCATGATACCGTCTCCGAGATCTCCATGGCGTGAGAGAGTTTCCGGCAGTGGCAACAGGCGGCTGAACTCAGCGTCCACCTGCCAGCCTGAGCTCGGCCAGCCGGCGACGGTGATGGGAGTTTCCGCGTCGGCGGTAAGGAGGTGGCCTGCCCCCCAGAAGTAGGTTCCACTGGAGGCGTCGGGCTCGATGGTGAAGGGGCTCCCGTCGTGGGGGAAGGTGTCGATCAGTTTCCGGGTCATTACCACGTACGGCGAGGTGGCGCTGCACTCGCCTTCAATGTCGACCTGCCACTGCCCGCGATGCCCACTGAGCACAAGAGCCGAGGCGAACTGCGAGCTCGCCTCGATATCGACGCTGCAGTGGCCCGGTCTGGGCCCATCACCGTGAACGACAAGAGGCAGGCGATCCGTTTCGGTGTCGACGCGATAGCCGAGCTGCCGCAGAGCACCGACCAGTGGCTCTTGGGGGCGCTCGTGCATCCGGGGCATGCCGTGCACCCGGTAGGTCCCCGATCCCAGACAGAGGAAGGCGGTGAGGAAGCGTGCCGTAGTGCCCGAGTTGGCGACAAGTAGTTCAGTCGGAGACTCCGCCATCGTGCTCCCCGCGGGAATGTCGAGGCCCCGGCCTTGCACTACGAGGGTGCGATTGCACGGCTCGCCAAGATCGGGCGCCACTTCGATCTCGTAGCCGAGCTCGCGCAGGGCGGTGGTCATGACCTGGGTGTCCTCGCTCCACAGCGCGCCCTTGAGGGTGACTTCTCCCTCGGCGAGGGCAGCCAGGATCAGGGCTCGGTTGGTGATGCTCTTAGAGCCGGGCACGGTGATTTCCACCGTAGGGGCCCGTTCCAGGGGAATGATCTCGATTGTATCCGGTAGCGCCATGACCGGAAGAGAAGATGGGAATTGAGGTGCACCGCGTCGATGGCACTGCTCCGGTTGGCTGGATCACCATCGGCGGGTTCACTCGCGCTCATGATCGTGATGAGCCAGCTGGTATGGGTGGCCGGTGTTTGGGTAGTTTTGGCCTCCGTGGGGAAGAGCGAAGAGAGACAGATGAGGTCTATGGGACTAGTTGAGGAGCTGGTGCACCGGCACGGAGGCGTCGCTCTTCAGGTACTCGAGCAGGCGCGGGCCCATGAGCTGCAAATTCTTTACACCCAGATCGATCGCGACGCCGAGAACTTCCCCTACTTCACCCGCCACGAGTATCGCTACGCCGAGGGTGAGCCCTACTTCTACCCGGCGAGTACGGTGAAGATGGCGGGCGCGTTCCTCGCCCTGGAGAGATTGAACGAACTCGATGTGCCCGGGCTGGACCGCCACACCCACGTGCGCATCGACAGCGCTGCCCCCGGGCAGGTGGCGGTGTTGCATGACTCGTCGTCACCTACCGGCTTGCCCTCCATCGGTCACTACATCCACAAGCTGTTCGTGGTCAGCGACAACGACGCCTACAATCGGCTCTACGAGTTTCTCGGTCAGAAACGGCTCAACCGGGCGCTGTGGGACAAAGGCTACGCCGATGTGCGGCTGACGCACCGGCTGTCGGCCAGCCTCAGCGCCGAGCAGGATCGGTGCACGAATCCGGTGACCTTCCTGGGGCCAGGCCGGGAAGTGCTGTTCGAGCAAGGTCTGGTGTGTAGTGACGAGACGCCGGCACCGAAAACGCCGATCCGCAAGGGTGGGGGTTACCAGCAGGGTGGAGAGTTGGTGGAAGAGCCCATGGACTTCACCGGCAAGAACTGGATGTCCCTGACTGTAATGCAAGAGATGCTGCAGGCGGTGCTCTTTCCCGAAGCCGTGCTCGAGAATCGCCGCTTCGGGCTAAGTGTCGACGATTACGATTTCCTCTTTCGCAGCATGTCCTTGTTGCCGCGCGAATCAAGGCACCCGTGTTACGATCCCGAGCATTACTACGACGGATACGTGAAGTTCGCCCTGTTCGGGGATACCCGGGACCGGATCCCCGAACACATCCGCGTCTTCAACAAGGTGGGATTCGCCTACGGATATCTCACCGAAAACGCCTACGTTGTGGATTTCGATGCCGGCGTGGAGTTTCTATTGACGGCGGCCCTGCTGGTCAACGCCAACGGCGTGTTCAACGACGGTGAATACGAATACGACGAGATCGGCTTCCCCTTCGTTGCTGAGCTCGGGCGCACTTTGTACAAACATGAGCTAGTCCGAAAGCGGGTGAGGGCACCCGACTTGAGCCGTTTTACCCGCCATCGCCGGCGTGACTAAGGGGACAAGACGACAGGCTGGACGTCTGCAGGCGCCGCCAAATTTTCATCGGTTGCTACTGGGGAATAAGGCCACCATCTGGGGATTTCTAGTGAAAGCGCAGCAGGCCGAAATCGTCCGGTGAATGAGCGTCCCTTCCATACGTGCGGACCCACTGGCTGTACTCTGAGCCGCGGTATGTGCGTACGAAATTGAAGCCCCAGAGCTGACCAGAGACCGGCGGAGATAGTTCAGGCTCACCGAAGCGAAACGCGACCTCCAACGACCAGCGATCGTCACCAACGTAATGGCGCAGACGCAAGTCAGCGTCCCATTCCTGATCCTTTCCTTCTAGTCCGTGCGTGTGCCAGGCATCTGCCTTCACGCCGGCGCTGTTGATGCCAATGTGCACATAGCTCCGATGGTCGAGATTCGCATCGAGGTAGATCTCCACGATGTCGTCTCGCCATAGATCGACATCTTCCTCCACCGTGCGGGCGAGCAAATCGGCGGGTGAGTCGTCGTGACCGATGAAGCCGACGTAGAGATGATCGCGATCGCGGCCTATAAAGAGCTCGGTGTTGACTTCGGAAGGAAGGGCGGCGCGATGAACGCCCACGTACTGATACAGACCGTCAACCCTGGTCGCCGATTGCCAGCAGGTATCGTCAATCCGTCCGTCCATCATCGGAGGAGAGTCGAAGACAGGCACGTCGAGCAACAGCCCATGATCACGCAGTCGGCTAAATGCGGCGGCCGAGTCCCCGCGATCGAGGAAGAGGCGGGCGAGCCGGTAGTTTGCCCGCTTGCTATCAGGAACGAGTTGCAGGGCTTCCAAGTAGACGGACTCGGCCTGGGCCTCCTGCGCCTTCAGGACCAGGCCGCGGGCGGCATCGAGACGTTCACCCACGAGCTCTTCAGCACGGATGGCCGCCTCCTCCCGTACGCCACGATGACCATCGTTCAAGAGCTCGGCGGCGCGTATGCAGACTCGTTGGTTGAGCTCGGCCGGGATCTCCTCGGCCATGAGGCGCAAGGCGCGCAATGACTGATGGCGTACGTCGGCGTTGCTGTCGTGGGCGCCGGTGACTAGCAGAGGCTTTGACAGAACTATCAACCGGTAGTATCCGGCGGCATTGGCCACCGCGACACGAACGGAGGAATTGGGATCGGACTCGAGCAGGTGGATGAGCTCGGCGGGGATCTGGGCATCGGCGACACGCAGCGTCAGGCTAGCTAGCACACGCACCAGCTGGGGACGGGAGGTGCTGCGATCGGGGTCGCGCAGAGCCTCTAGCAGAAATGGCACGGCACGGTCCTTGGACAGCAGGAGCTCGCGCAGCGCGGCATCGCCCGCCGAGCCCTCGTGGGCGAGATCATCGACAAGGTTGTCGATGGAGGGCTCGCAGGCAGAGATCAACATCGCCCCCAGCGGCAACAGTCTCACAGCTACACGCCTCATCAAATGGACGACCTTCCTGGTTCCCTGCCTCGCTGTCAGTGCGGACCCCACGTCTAATAAATACACAGCGTCGCGATGTCGCGTCGAGGGGTGTCCTGAGATATCTTCCGAAGGCCGTCGACCGCTCGCCCGAATGGAGACGCCATGCGCCCCAACATCGTCTATTTGCACTCCCACGACACCGGCCGCTACATCTCGCCGTACGGCCATGCTGTGCCCACGCCGAACGTGCAGCGCCTCGCCGAGCAGGGGGTGCTGTTCCGGCGTGCATTTTGCGCCGCACCCACCTGCTCGCCGAGTCGCGCCGCGTTGCTGACCGGTCAGAGCGCTCATAATAGCGGTATGCTCGGACTGGCGCACCGCGGCTTTGCCCTCAGTGATCCGCAGCAGCATTTGGCGCACACGCTGAGTGAGGCGGGCTACCAGACCGTGCTGGCTGGCGTCGAGCACGTTGGTGCCGGCGACCTCTACCACACCCGGCTTGAGGTCGAGTCTCGGCAGGCGGAGGAGGTTTCGGCGGCGGCGGTGGCCTTCCTCGAGGGCGGGCCCACCGAGCCGTTTTTTCTCGACTGCGGCTACCATGAGACTCACCTGCGCTTCCCGGAGGTGTCGGAGGCGAAATGGCGCTACGTGAAGCCGCCGGATCCGCTTCCGGACAACGAGCAGAATCGCCGCATGACTGCCGGGTATCACGAGTGCGTGCGACGCATGGACGCGGGGCACGGCCGCGTGCTCGACGCCCTGAATTTGCAGGGACTGGCGGACAACACTCTGGTGATTTGTACCACTGATCACGGCGTCGCCTTTCCGTCGATGAAGTGCAACCTCACCGATCATGGCATGGGAGTGCTACTCATGATTCGCGGTGGCGGCGGGTTCGATGGCGGGCAGGTCAGCGACGCCATGGTGTCGCATCTGGATCTGTACCCGACGATCTGTGAACTGTTGGGCCTTGAGGCTCCAACGTGGTTGCAGGGATACTCGTTGCTGCCCCTGATTCGCGGCGAGGTGGAGCAGATTCGCGCGCAGACCTTTGCTGAGGTGACATACCACGCCGCCTACGAGCCGCAGCGGGCAGTGCGCACCGATCGCTGGAAGTATATTCGCCGCTTCGACGGCGATGAAAAGTCAACACCCGTGCTACCCAACTGCGACGCGAGTCCCGCCAAGGAGGTGTGGTTGGCGCACGGTTGGGCCGAGCGAAAGATGGACGACGAGCAGCTCTACGACCTGATCTTCGACCCAAACGAAACCCGCAACAGGGTTGCAGATCCGAGCTGTACTGAGGCGCTGGTCCAGATGCGCCGCTGCCTCGACGACTGGATGCAGAGCACGGATGATCCGCTGCTCACCGGTCCGGTGCCGGCGCCTCGCGGTTCCACGATCAATGACAAGCACGGACGATCGCCCGGTGACCGGATGATCGTCGCCGGCTAGTCAGGAGGAACCGGATGACGGAAGCGACGGCGAAGGCGATCCAGGTATCAGTCGAGGAGATCGAGACCTTCGAGCACCAGGGTTATCTAGTTCTCGACGAGTTCCTACCCGCTGACCTCGTCTCGCACCTGTCCGAACGTCTCAAAGAGGCAATCGAACGCCGCAAGGCTGGGGCGAAGCCCTCGCAGGGAGCAATTCACCGCGACGGCAACGACATCCGGATCATGCACATCCTCAACGACGATTCTGTTTTTCTCAAGCTCGTCGATCACCCTCCAATGGTGGCGTATGTACAGGCGCTGCTGCAGGAGGAGTTTCACTTCCACGCCTCGGATGCAATCTGGGAAGAGAATCTGCGTCCCCACGGCCAGCCGGGTTGGCACATGGATGGATGGGATCAGGGCTATCGGAGCCTGCGTCCGCACGTGCCGCATCTGCAGTTCAAGGTCGGCTACTACCTGTCGGACATGCGCGATTCCGATCAGGGTAACCTCGTGTTGGTACCAGGATCCCATCGTGGCGCCGAGGAGCCGACGGAGGAACAGCGCTCTGGGTTTGATACCTTTCCCGGTGCTATCCAGGTCTGTGGAGCACCCGGCACGGCCATCGTCTTTCACAATGCTGTCTGGCATTCGCGCGGCCCCGCCACTCGTCCCGGAGGCCGTCGGGTCATGCTCTACTACGCATACGAGCGGCCTTGGATGATTGGCAACCCCGAGCATTGGCAGTATCCGCCGGAGTTTTACGCATCGCTGTCGACGGAGCGCCGTAAGCTCTTCCACGGCTTTGTCTTCGATCCCCCCGAGGACCGACCCTTCTAAGGGCGTGGCCATGCCTTAGCATTTTTCAGACCCTGTCTATCTCCCACGCGATCCCGACTTGGCAACTTTCATCGACACCGAGTCATATTCAACGTCACCTTCCCCCATCACGCTCGAGTGCCTCGGCCGCCCGCTGCACAAGGAAGACTGCGTCCATCGCAAGGTGATGAAGGTGATGGATGTACCGCGTTGCCGCCAAGTATGCAGAGCGAATTGAGGCGGTACTGCTCGATTTCTCGGTGCTGGGGGAGATGGGTCGGAAAGGACGCCATCGTAGAGCCGCGTGGGTTCGAACTCCATGTCGTCGCGTCGCCAGTGGCCACTGCAACGATCCGGTGACGTCGCCCTTCCGGGAGCAGGGCCGATGAGCTGACCAAGCTCTACCGAGTGGACACCTTGGGTGATGCCCTACGCGTTGCCCTCGTCCAGTGAGTCCGCTGTAATTGCCTGGGCGGGAGCATGTTGCCGATTGACCTCAAGGTGAATCCGGGATAGCTTGCGGCGCCGTCCAGTGCAACGAGTCGGAGTTCGAGTCCCTTGCGAGCGGCGACCCTCACCGTTGCGATGGATCTTCGTAGCGGGGTGAGAGTAGGAAGAACGAAAGTGCCAACATGCAGCCACTGAACCTGACCTTGGACGGTAAGACAGTCCCCCTGAAGCCAGCCGTGCAGACGGAGGCCTCCAATGAGATCTGGGTGCCTTTGCACGAATTCTGCCACGCTGTCGGCGCCCTGGTGAAGGACCTTGATGGCCAGGGACGGATCGCCGTTTGCGACGACACCGACGGCGACAACTGTGTGCTGCTGCATCCGGAGGAGACGCTCAAAGGCGATGACGGGGTCGTGCTTGGCCGCCTCGCCGCTTTCGCCGAATCCCTCGACCTGTCTTGGAGCGTTAGCGACGGAGTGCTAGAGGTGGCGCACGACGCCGGCGACGTGCTCACCGGCCTCGGGGTCGGCGATCGACCGCCGCAGTTCAGCCTGCCCGACATCATCACTGGCGAACCTCGTTCCCCTTCGCAGTACACCGGCCGCAAGGCAGTATTCTACATGTGGGCCTCCTGGTGAGGCTGCCGCGAGCAACTGCCCGGGTGGCAGTCCTTTCATCAGCAGTTTTCCGGCCAGGTCTCCGTGCTCTCCATCGCCCAGGACGTGCAGGGCTCGGAAGTGGTGCTGCCCTGGCTGGAGCGCGCCGGTGTCACCTTTCCCAGCATGGTGGATCAGCACAACCAGAGCGGCAAGCTGTTCTCTCTGAAATACGTGCCTGTAGCCATCATCCTCGACGAGGAAGGCCGGCTGGTAAGACCCGTGGCCAACGTCAACATTGGCAACGACGAGTTTCGGGCAGACCTCGAGGCGTGGGTGCGCACCAGCGACATCCCCGCCGCCTGGCGTGAGACCCCGGTGCAGGTGCAACGCGATCTCACTGCCGACGAAGCCGAAGCGGATGTGCGTTTCCAGCTCGCTTGCATGCTGCTGTGGCGCAACAAGAAGAAGGAGGCGCTGGACCAGCTTGAGGAGGCGGTGGCCTTGGATCCGGAGAATTGGCTGATTCGTAAGCAGAAGTGGGCCATCGAGGCGCCTGAAGCCTTCTACGACGGACCAGTGGACGACGACTGGCAGGCGGATCAGCGCGAGTGCGAAGATGAACTGCTACAGAAATCGAAAGGGAGGTGGGGGAGCGGGTGATGGATCTGGATCGGGAGTTTTTCGCCAACAACGGCTACGCAGTGGTAGGCCAGCTCAGCGCGCGGGACCGTGGATTTTTCCTCGAGATGTTCGACGAGGATCGCAAACGCTTTCCCTACCACTGGCGCAATTTCGGATATCACCAGGAAGCGAACTACGACGCCCTAGTGACGAGTCCTCGATTCGATGGGCTCATTCGTCACCCCGAGATCCTGCCCCTGATCGAAGATCTTATGGGCGGGCCGGTCTGCTTTGGAGAGATCGGCCTGCGACGCATGGGGCCGTACGACGGCGAGCGCCATTACGGCTGGCATCGCGATCGCGCGCACTGGCCCCAGCACCCGCTGCGAATGGACTACATCCAGCTCATGGTCTACCTCACCGACGTCGACGAAGGCAGCCATTGCTTCTCGTTGTCTCCTGAGTCCATCGGTGACGAGGTGTTAGACGACCAGGCTGCCCAGCTACTGCGCGGTGGTATCTTCGACCTGCACGGCGAAGCCGGCACCTGCGCGCTGTTCAACGTTGCGGTGCTACACACGCCGACAACGCGACCGACGCAGCGAGAGCGCAAAACTGTGCAGATCTACTACGGTCACCGCGATCGACCGTACCTGGCCAACGACTCCGCCGTGCCCGTACAGCTGTGGCGGGACAATCCAGATCCGGAAACCCGCGGATTCTACGGGGTCCTTAACGAGCGAACCCGCGTGTTCATGCACGCCTTCAGTCCGGAGGACGAGTCTGCCGTCAACCCCGCCGAGCCCACCGCCGATTAGACCCCGTCCTCGCAACGTTAGCCGCGAGAGCGGGGCTCATTCACACGTCAGATACGCAGGGGCAAGGGGGCGTCGCAACGGCAGACGTGCCGTCCTCTGTATACAAGGGCCAGCCAAAGCTTTCAACGACGCGCCTCAACCCCGGCGAATCTGCCTGCAGCAGGGGAAGGTATTCGCCGATGCGCTCGCGGAGCCACCAGGCGGTGTCGCCGACGGGCGCGAACCGGTACCGGTAGAGATCGGCGCGCAGGGCGGTGGGCCGCTCCCCGTTGAAGGGGTCACGGGCGAGTAGCCCTAGGGCTCCGGGATCGGCGACCAACAGCTTGTAAGCGAAATGCACGATCCAGGGCTGAGTGCGATAGTCGGTCATGGCGGCGAACCAGATCTGCCAGTCCACGCGGTAATGGTACGGGGACATCCAGCAGGGCCGACGGGTCGGGTCGCCGGGCTTACAGTTAAACTCGTACTCCTTCCACTCACTGTGCGGTCCCGGTTTCGGGTCCGTGGTGCCAAGCAGAATGACCTCGTTGCGCACCTTCCCCACGCTACCGAAGGCGCCGTAGGTGTTGACCAGGTGTAGCCGATCAAAGGAGGTGTTCATGGCCTGACGCGACGACAGCAAGTTGGTGACGGGATTGATGCTCAGGTAGGCGACGACGAGGAGGAGCACTGCCGCCGCCCAGCGGCGCGGTGCTTTGGGCACCGGCGGCCCGACGCTTGCGTTGGGCGTGCGCACCCACGAGACGAAGCGAGCTGGCAAGACCTGCACCCAAAGGCGATCGTCGAAACCGGCGACGCACACGGCTATGGTCAGGTGGTTGAGGAAGGCGAGATTGCCGCTGACGATGAGAATCATCTGAAAGACAGCGATGAGGCCGGCGCCGACCCAGCGAACCCTTGGTGTGGCGAAGAGCAGGAAGGGGGCAACGAGCTCGACTAGGTGGTTAAAGAGTACGCCCGCCGCGTGGAACCACGCCGGCATGTGGTGCAGGAGCGGCGAGATGGGGTTAGGGATGGGTTGGCTCTCGTAGTGGTAGAGCAGACAGGTCAAATCCGTCCAGCAGGCGTCGCCGCGGATCTTGATGAGGCCAGCGCCGAACATGACTCGGAACAGCAGCCAGCGCAGGAGCCAGAGCACGGTGCGCTCGGGAGCCAACGAACGGTGCCGCCAACCGTCTCCGACGAAGGGGCAGAGGAAGACGGCGAGGAAGCCTGTTTCCAGCAGCAGGATCTCCCAGCCGTAGCCGTAGAACAGCTGTCCCACGTTGACGAAAGACGTGTAGAGGAACCACAGCGCCAGCAGGTGCGCGCCGGTGGCATAGCCGACGAGAAGCAGTAACGAGAGGCCGAGACCGAAGGTAGCCAGAGCGAGCATGAAGCCATCGCCGCTATGCAGCCACATCAGCGAGGGCAGTTCGAAGAAGCCGCCGCCGCTGGCGCCGAAGCGGTCCAGGTAGAGGCGCACAGGTAGCAGACCGTTGCGGCCTATAAGCGGTTCGAGCTGGAATAGAAGCACGTAGAACGCGCAGCTGTAGATCAGGCCCAGCAGGCGCAGGAACAGCCAGCGGGTAAGGCGGTAGTCAAGCTCGGGGGGATCGAGACGCCGGCGTAGAGTTGTCCAGGCGGCTTGCGCCGCCGATGGTAGCACCGTGTCTATCACCACGGGCTGCGCCTAGGCGTGGGAAGGAGGCGGATCAGGAGGCGGTCTCGTCGAGTTCGATGAGTCCGAAGGCGTTGCCCTCGGTGTCGCGGCAATAGGCGACGTAACCCACTCCCTGCACAGTGCTGCGCGAGTGGATGATGGTACCGTCCGCTTCCACCACCCGCACCAGGGCGTGATCGAGGGAGGGTACGTCGATGAGGTTTACCGAGCCGGCGATGGAATTTTCGCGATGGACGAAGCCGCCGTTGATTCCGACGGTGTCGTCGTCACCGGTGATAACGAGCCAGTATTCCGACGGCCCATCCCATTCGCGGATCTCCCAGCCGAACACGTGCTGGTAGAAGCTCACCGCCCGCGGCGGGTCCGCGACACTAATCTCGAAGTGGACGACTCGCGACATGACACAACTCTCCCGGAACGGACATTCCCCGTGGCGGCGAGCACTCCGGCGCCGCCGGCTCGAAGACCTGCCACGAAGGGTAGGTCGTGCCTTGAGTCCAAGCCACCGACAGCTCGTCGACAATCCGCCTGAAAGCGAAGTGCTCGCAACGGGTCTGCCGCTCAGGAAAATCCCATCGGCGAGCTTGCGTGGTCCGGGCGATCTCAGGCCGGCTGCCAAGGTCGCTCGAACTCATCCCTTCATCAGATCAGTAGTCGGCCGCCTGGTCATTGAGCCGCCAGTCATAGGGAACGACGCGCACCTCGTAGCCCTCGGCGCGGGCCGCTGCGTACTCGTCGGCGTCGGCCACATAGAGCTGGACGTAGTCGAGGATCTCGGGCGTTTTGATCTCAGGATGGTTCGTGCGTAGCCAGCCGAGGAAGTTCTCCTCGTGCCAAGAGAGGATGCTGGAGATGTAGATGACGCACTCGCCGTGATCGATGCGCAGGTTGCGCGACTCCGCCATAAACTTCCAGGTCACGGCGTCGAGTTCGGACTGCAGATTCTCTGCCGTGAAGGCGCGCGCCGAGAGCTTGGGGCAGCCCAGGGAGGCGCAGTTCAGGGCGAAGTGAATGCGCGGATCGGGGAAGCGGCCGCACACGACGTTGTGCTCGAGATTGTAGAGGCTGATTTTGGTGCCCCCGAAGCGCAGGTGTTGGAAGTAGAAGAAGCCACTTTGCTTGGAGAGAAACGAGAGCAACCAGGGAAGCTTGACGTCGTTAACCGTCTGGATCGGATAGTAGGTCAACACGGCCTTGAGCACCGCCGCGTTGTAGGCGTTAATCCAGTAGGCGAGGCGGGCGTCCTCGTCGGGAAACAACTCGGGATGGCTGTCGGGAGAGTAGGCAGAGATTTGACGGTAGAAGGTGTCAAGATCACCGAGGGCCGCCCGTAGGGCGCTGTAGTCGACACGGCCGGTGTTGTCGACATGCTGTCGCAACAAAGCGTCGAAGGTGTGGTTTTCGAAGGTGGCGCCGGCAGCGGGAGCCGTGCCTTCCGGGGGCTCGATGACGGTGCCGAACCAGAGCATGGGATTGGAGATGGCCAGCGTGGCCAGAAATGTGGTTATGTTCATCCTCAAACAGGTTTCTTGCAGGTCTGGCGCGCTTTCGGACCGAAAACACAGAACATAAGGTGCCGTCCATTGCCTGATAACGTTGGAGGAGTTAGGTATGGGGGTGGGTAAGAAGAAGCAAGAAAAAAAGAAGACGAGAGAGCCAAGAAAACCAGATGTCAAACGGCCCAGAAAGAAACGTGTACAGAAGGAAGAGGAGCGAAAACAGCGACTGCTCTACCTGCACGCCGCTACACCGAACGTGTTTTCGACAATTTTGGGATATACCTTCATTGAGCCCCGGCCGGACGCGCGCCCAGAGATCACTGCCACCGAGCAGGACTGGCCGTACGAAAACGTGCACGAGGCCATCGTCGACGGGTGGCAGGTGGTGCAGTTTCCGCACCTGCAGGCGCCCTTCGACGACGCCGACCTCGATGTCGTAGGCTACGAGTTCATTCTACAGAAGATGGAGATCGTTGGAAGATGACTGATCTGGATCGTGCCCATCTGCTCAGCGACGTTGAGGTAGCGCGCTTTGTCGTCAACGGCTACCACATGATCACGCCGGAGTTGCCCGAGGGCCTCAACGAGTCCATTGCCACCCAGCTCGACGTGCTGGAGTCGAATCCAGGAGACGCCATCACCGAGGCTGTGCCTGAGCTCTGGCAGATCCTCGAACACCCAGCCGCACGCGGTGTGCTGGTCAGCCTGCTCGGCCCGGATTACGAGGTGCAGTCGCATCGCCACTGGCACTGCAAGCAAGCGGGATCGGCCTTCATGCAGTGGCACCAAGACAGCGTCAACAACCGAGACCTGCGCCTGAACCGCTTTCTCGGCCTCTACTACCCCCGTGATGTCACCACTGACATGGGACCTACGGTGATCGTGCCGGGAACCCAGTACCGCAACGCCCCCACGGATCGCATGGCGACCTACACCAACATCCGTGGCCAAGTGCCCCTGGTGGTCGAGGCGGGGACCATGGCGTTCACCCACTACGACCTCTGGCACGGAGCCGTGGCGAATCGCTCCGATCAGAAGCGCCACATGATCAAGTTTTTGTTCCGGCGCACGGAGGACAACACCGAGCCTACTTGGAACCACGACCCGGCAGCTGTTGAGGAGGAGCGCGACTGGAACCTGAGAGGCCAAGCCGAAGACGTGACCAACATCCTCGGCTTCACCAATCCCATCATGGTGGCGCAGAGCGACCATTACAAGGAGAGTCGCATTCGCCGCCAGGTCTGGCAGTACCTGCTCGGCAAGCCCGACGCCATCCCAGCCTGAGCGCGGTGCACGGTGTGGCCTACGAGAGATAGCCTCGCTCTCTGAGGATGAAGGCGCTGGCCTGCGTGGCCTGCAGGGGGTTGAGCACGCGGGTACGATCCTGTTCCAGAGCGCCCCAAGGCACGCCCGCCTCCTCGGCGGCGGCGATGAACTCGCGCAGCGGCAGATGGCCGGCGCCGAGGGCGCAGAACGTACCCCGAGTCCCAGGATCGGCGACGTCCTTGAGGTGCACGAGGGAGACTCGCTCGGCGTGCTGGCGTAGGTAGGCGACGGGGTCCACCTCTCCGTACATCAGCCAGGCGGAATCGAACTGCATGTGCACGTGCTCGGGGTCGGTCTCGTCCATGAGTATCTCGAGACCGGAGCGTCCGTCGAACTCGGCGAGCAGCTCGTGGTCGTGGTGATGGTAGCAGTAGGTGAGACCGGCGTCGGAGCAGATGCGACCGATCTCGTTGTAGAGAGCAGCGTCAGCGTACAGCGTTTCGGCGGACTCGGCGGGTGCGTAGTATTTAATGACGTGCTGGCAGCCGAAAATGCGCGCCTTCTCCACCATTTCGTCGATGCGCTCACGCAGCTGGTGATAGCCGATGCCGAGGCCGATGATCTCGATGCCGAGGCCGTCGAAGCGCTCCCGGCCTCGTTTCGCTTCGTCGAGATCGCCTTCGGCCGCTGGGCCCGCCCCTTCGATGCCCTGGAAGCCCATTTGCGCTAGCTTCTCGATGGTGCCCCAGTAGTCGGCGGCGACCTCATCGCGTAACAGCAGGGGGACGATGCCGAATTTCATTCTTCTTCTAACCTTTCCTTGATCAGCCCACTTGAGTGCCCGTAAAGTAGGTTACTCCCGCACGCGATGAGATCCAAACGATGAAGATTGAGCGAGTCGAGACCTTCCAAATCAGCTGCCCCATCGAGCCCAACTTCGGCTGGTCTCAGGGTTGGGTGGACCACCGGGTCGCCGGCCTGGTGAAGATCACCACCGATGACGGATCTGTAGGCTGGGGCGAGGGCTGCGTTGGCTCGGCGGCGGCCGTGGTCGAGCAGGACCTGGCCCCTCTGTTGCGGGGTGGCGATCCCATGGACCGCCTCGGTCTGTGGGAGGCGATGTTCGCCGCCAACTACAACGGCAACACCATTGTCGGTCTCGTGGGCAACGCCATTAGCGCTGTCGATATTGCGCTGTGGGACCTAGCGGGTAAGATCGCCGGGCGACCGGTGTTTGACCTGCTTGGCGGACGGCTACGCGATCGCGTAGCCGTGTACGCCACGGGGCTGTACTACACCGAGGGAGAGTTGCCGGATCGGCTTCCCGCCGAAGCGCGCGGTTACGCCGAGGCGGGTTTCTTGGGCATGAAGACCAAGGTGGGTGGGCTTTCCATCGAGGCTGACGTCGCCCGGGTCGGAGCCATTCGCGACGCCATCGGCCCCGACGTGCACCTCGCCGTCGACGCCAACCAAGGCTACGATGCCGCCAGTGCCCAGCGCATCGCCGCAAGGCTCGGCGAGCACAACGTGATTTGGTTCGAGGAGCCGGTGAACGCCCTCGACGTGGAGGGCTACATGCAGGTGAAGGCGACGGCACCAATGGCGATCGCTGGGGGAGAGTGTCTGCGCACCCGCTTCGAGTGGCGCCCGTTTTTCAAGTCGCGGGCTCTCGACATCGCTCAGCCCGATGTGAGCATGTGCGGGGGGATCACCGAAATGGCTCGCATCATCGCTGCCGCCAACAGCACCGGCGTGCAGGTCTATCCCCATGTGTGGGGTACGCCAGTGATGATCTCTGCCTCCCTGCACGTGGCGTCGACGATTCCCAACACCCCCACGGTGCACAATCCCCTGCCGTTCTGCCAGGAGCCTGTGATGGAGTTCGACCGTACGCCAAGCGCCATGCGCGAGGAAATTTGTACCACCGCGTTCGATCAAGAGGACGGATTTCTGAGCGTGCCGACGGGTCCCGGGCTTGGCGTCGAGGTCGACGAGCGGGCGCTTCAGCATTTCGCCGTCTGAAGGGCCCGCCTCGTCTAAACTGCTACCAAGTTCGTTCCGTCAGCAGCTCCTGAATCGCCTCGCGCGGTACGGGCAGTTCGTCGAGATGGTCCTCCAGCCACTGCGAGAAGTCCTTCTCGATGCTGTCGGACCAGCGCGTGTCGATCTGGCCCGGTGTGTAGACCCCTTGGCTAAGGCGCTGCTTGCCGAAGCGGTCGCGCAGGCGCACGAGTTCCGACGATTTTATCACCTGATCGGCCAAATGGGGCGGAATGAAGATGACACCGTCGTCGCGTCCGAGCACGACGTCGCCGGGCATACAGGTTGCTGCCCCGATGCGCACCGGGCAGTTCACCCCTACCAACATGATCGTCGGTGAGGCGAAGCTGGGGTGGGTGCCGCGCACGAAGCTGGCGAAGCCCTTGAGCTCCTTGATGCCGTCGACGTCGCGCACGGCGGCGTCGTGGACGACGCCATTGCCGGAATTGGTGTGGATGGCGACGGAGAGGTTGTCGCCGATCACTGGCCCCTGCTCGACTTTGCCGCACACGTCGGCGACGTAGACATCGCCGGGAACGAGCTGGTCGATGGGCCAGGAGATCTGGTCGCCGACGCAGCCTGTGGCTTCTCCTTTGGCCTCCATGACCCGACGCAGCACCGGGCGGCGCGGTTGGTACATCGCTGTTAGCGCCCGGCCCACCAGGACCTCTCCGGGATGGGTGCAGGTGAAGTCGCCCTCAAACTGCCACTCGTAGCCGGCACTTCGGCAGGTGCCCCAAGCCTGGGTGATGGTCACTGAGCGCATGCGCTCGAGTAGATCGTCGGCCACCCGGGGTCGGCCGTCGTCGAAGCGGGCCCCTGTCCATTCCGGGGTGTAGGCGATGAGTTCCTTTGGGATCAGGTTGAGGGGGCAATACTTCTCGCCGCCGGCGACGGCGGCGTGCTGTTTGGCTTGTGACATCTCTCTCTCGTCGGATGTGAGGTAGATGATTGGGGTGTAGGGTGAATTGGCTCACTTAGCTTTCCGTGATCTCGCAACACCGGTGGAAGAACGCCCTCTTGCGCTCGCTGCTCAGCCCCAGTTACCGACATGGGTTTGACTCAAGGTGGCGGCTCCAGTCGTTGGAGAGGGGTTGCTAAGAAAAGCCCTGCCTGAACTGCGAGAAACGGGGGTGGTGGGGTTGACTGCGGGATCGCTGACGGCGGTAATTCCTCACTACGAGGAGGGAAGCACGTGGGTCTGTGCAGACGCATCCTGGCCACGGTGGTGGGCGTCATGTCCGTGCTGTTCAGGGGCTGGCTCGCGTGGTTCTGCTCGCCTCGTTATTGGCTCAGCGTGGTCATAGGAGTAATCCATTTTAAGGGTATTCAGGGCGCTCGGTGACCACCGAGGGAATTCGTTTTGGCGGCTACGTCGGCGTACTCGTCACCCTGTCCCGCGACATGGTGCTCTCTTGCTCCGCGTGGAAATATCGACCACAAGGTGCTGCTAGTCGACAGCGTCCGGCATGTGGTGAGCAGGGGACTGGAGGCGTAGAATCGCTCTCACCCACGGCCATATTCCCGAGTCGGGGTCGTGAACGGTGTCGGCGCTCAGCGCCAACGGTTCGTCAATCAACCAAGACAGGGGACTGAAGGTGACCATGGCTGACAAGAAGGTGCTGATGGCGTGGGGCGGCTGGGACGGACATCAGCCGAAGGAGTGCACGGAGGTTTTCGCCCCGCTGCTGGACGATGCGGGTTTCGACGTCATTCTTTCCGAAACCATGGACAGCTACCTCGACGCTGATCTTATGCAAAGCCTGAGCCTGATCGTGCCGTGTTGGACTATGGGCACCATCGAGCCGAATCAGGAGACTGGACTACGCGAAGCCGTGGAGTCCGGCGTTGGCCTTGGGGGCTGGCACGGGGGCATGGCCGACTCCTTTCGCAACAACTGCGGTTACCAGATGATAGTGGGGGGGCAGTTTGTCGGGCATCCCGACGGCGTCAAGGACTACAAAGTGAACATCACCGCGAAGGACGATCCCATCGTCTCCGGACTCGACGATTTCCAGATGCACTCCGAGCAGTACTACATGCACACCGATCCCGGCAACGAGGTACTGGCGACGACGACCTTTGATGCGCAAAGCACCCCTTGGGTGAATGGCACGGTGATGCCGGTGGTTTGGAAGCGCATGTGGGGCAAGGGTCGGGTATTCTACTCATCGCTGGGCCACGTGGCCGCCGACTTTGATGTGCCGGAGGCGAGGGAGATCCAGTTGCGTGGCCTGCAGTGGGCGGCCCGCTGAGATGGGCGACCACAAGAAAGTACTTATCACCGGCGCTGCCGGTACCATCGGGACGGTCATGCGCGAGGGCTTGTGCGACCGCTACGACCTGCGTCTCTGTGACCGCGAGCCCATCGTTGATCTCGTGGCGGGCGAGGAAGACTGCTCCGCCGATATCACTGACCTGCAGCGCATGGAAGAGGTAGTGGATGGAGTCAACGCTATCGTCCACCTTGCCGGCTGCCCGGCGGTGTCGACACCGTGGGAAGACTGCTTCCAAGTTAACATGGGGGGCACGTACTGCGTGTATGTGGCGGCGCGCCGCCGCGGCGTCAAACGCATCGTCTTTGCCAGCTCCAACCACGTCACCGGCTACTACGAGATCGACGGGATTTACACTCGTCCCGACATGCCGGAACGTCCGGATAGTTTCTACGGAGTCAGCAAGGCCTTCGGCGAGGATCTCGGTCAGTACTACGTGGACTCCCACGGGTTGGAGATCGTTTGTCTGCGTATTGGCACGTTTCAGCCCGAATCCTCGGTGGTGGAGCGTAGCGACGATCGCATTCTCTCTACCTGGCTGAGCTGCCGGGACGCCGTACAACTGGTCTGGCGCAGCATCGAAGCCGACGTCTCTTTCGGGATCTACTACGGTATATCGGGAAACCAGCGGGCCTACTGGGACATCGCCAACGCCCGCCGCGAACTCGGCTATGAACCCGAAGACGACGCCGAGGTTGTCCGATAGAGCGCTACAGTAGATAGACGGCTGCGGTCTGCCGTTCGTTGGGCAAATATGTCACGTCTTAGCCCGCCGCTTCCCGTGCGCTCTCCCACTCCTCTATAAAAGCTTGCTTGAAGCGGTAGTCCCGCGCCGTGTCCACGGCGACGAGACCGCTGCGGATGAGGTGGCGATTCACCGGCGTCTTGTTGCGCAGGTAGAGGTAGACGCGGGGCGGCTGGTCGCCCTCTCGAGGGCAGTTGTCGTCGTAGCGTAGGTAGACGGTCTTGCCAGCTGCCAACTCCCGCAGGCACTCCATCGCCTCGCGGAGATTACTCTTTTCCGTCCGCACTCCCAACAACTTGACCCGGTCACCGCTGTCCAGCTGCACGGAGTCGGGAGCCAGCACCTGCTTGACGCGGAGTAGCTCCTGCTCGCCGCCGCCGCCGCTGCCGGCGCGGTCGATGCGCGATCCGTAGGAACGGGTTCGAGGATCGATGTGCCGCTCTATGCGCACCGGATCCTCGAACAGGTAGGGCAGGCGCGCCAGTCCGGCCTCGAAATCGGGCTCGTGGGCCTGCTCTTCGATCTCAGGCCGCACGGACTGTTCACGCAGGCGTGCAGCGCTGATCTCGGCATATTCAGTATTTATCTCGTATCCCAATGAGCTGCGATCTAGGCGAGCGGCGGCGACCGAGGTGGTGCCGCTGCCGACGAAGGGGTCGAGGACAGTCTCGCCGGCAAAGGAGAACATGCGGATCAACCTGCGCGGCAGCTCCTCCGGAAAAGCGGCGAGATGCCGGCGCTGGCGCTCGCCGGGAAAGTTCCAGTGGCCGCTGAAATACTGGTTCCACTCCTCCGGGGTCAGCCGCGACTGCTCGCGCCGCTCCGGCTCCGGGCGAGGCGCCGTGCCGCGCTTGCGGAACAGCAGAATGAACTCGTAGTCGAGCTTGACCACGCCGTTGCGCGGGAAGGGGAAGGAGCCCATCACCGCGCCTCCACCACTGCTGTTGGTGGTGGTCACTTTCTGCCAGATGATGGCTCCCATATAGTCGAAGCCTACGCTCTCGCAGAACCGGATAATTTCGGTGCGGATGGGGATGATCTTGTAGCGCCCGTAGTAGGCGGCGCGGGCAAACTGGTCGCCCACGTTCACGCACAGGCGGCAGCCCGGCTGCATCACCCGGTGGCATTCGGCCCAGACCAGGTTGAGCTGGTTGACGTAGTACTCGTAAGAGTCGGCGAAGCCGAGTTGCAGGTCGCTGCCGTAGTCCTTGAGCTGCCAGTACGGCGGTGAGGTGATGACGAGATGAACTTCGCCGTCGGTGACTTTCGCCATATCACGGGCGTCGCCGACGACGATGCGATGGTTAGTCTGCATCGTACTCTCTATGTCTGACACGCAGCCAGACCCGTTGGCAAGGGGCAGCGGAGGGGAGGATGAAGACTGGGGGTGGTCCAGCGGACCGAAGCGTGGGAGACGCGTCGTCCGCAGGGTTACTCCGTCATACTTCGTACGTGCTCCAGGTGCCGGTACAGCCGAGGCCGCGGCGAACGTGCAGGACTCCCTGGGCCGGCTGAGCGATGTAGCCGGCGATGGAGTAGATGCCCTTGCCGCCGTGGCGGCAGATTCCATCTGGATCTCCGCTGTGATCGGCGAGCATCTCTTGAAGCACCTCGACGTTGATCTCGCCCCAGCGCTCGGCGACCAGGGCTCGAATGCGATCGAGGCGAGGCACTGAATCAGGGATGTTGCCATCCTCGAAGTCGGCGAACTCCTCGGTCACGTAGTGGTTGGTGTGAAGCCGGCGGCACTCGTGCTCGTCGTCGTAGACGGCGACTGAATCTGGCCGAATCTCCACGTCAGCCACACCTCCGTCGCCGTCACAGAACACCATGTTGCCCGCCGAGCAGGCACGGAAGCGCCGCAACAACCCAACGCATTCGTCGACGGTGCTCATCTCGAAGCATCGCCGCTTGAGCGGATAGTGGGTCAGGCCACGCCGCGCCGGGGCGTTCCCTAGGCCGTTGGCGAAATGAGCCACGCCCACGCTATTCATTCCCATATACCCCAGCTGTCCGGCGAAGGTGAAGGTGACCACTCGGGGCCGACCGTCGTCGGGCTTGAGATGCAGGACGATGCCGAAGTCAGAGAACTCGGGCGGGAGGTCCTGATTCTGTCCGGCCAGGGTCTCGCCGGTGCGAGTCGCCTCACTGGTGAGGGCGAAGGCGGTGCAGCCATCCGCATCGGCGGGTACGACGGCGGCGCCGCGCACTTGGCAGACCATGGCTTCGCCGTAGCTGATGCCGGCGCCATCGGCCAGACCCCGTACTTCGTCTAAGTAGGCGGGGCTGAGCTCGGCGATGAGGGGCTCGAAGCTCAGAGCACATACGGCGAGCTCGTCCCGGCCCTTGCTGGTCGTCTTCTCGATGTACCGGAGATAGCATTGGATTAGCGAGGCGGCCTGCTCGCCGTGATGAAGGCCCAGCGAATAGGCACTGCCCTCGGCTATAACCAGCGGAAACTGATTCACTTTGTGTCAAAGTTCTCGCCCGCCGTGTCGGGACGTCGCGAGCGGTGGCATTGCCTACGGAGCGAGGTGAAGATGTAGAGGATGGCCCGCATGGTGTCGCGCATGATGATCCAGGCAACGAACAGCGCGGCCAGAGAAGTCAGCATCGGGCGCTGGAGGAGGTCTGGGAGCCAATCGAGCATTGGAGCTGGCAGCTCCATCCAAGCGGGAGAGGAGAGGCCCGAGGTCCCTTGCAGATATACAACGAACCCCCCTCGTTGGGCAAGCTGCGCAGGGGGCTGTATCGTTGTCGCATGGCCCTCCTGCGCGTTGCCGCCTGCCAGCTCCTGACCTCGCCCGATCCCTCCGTCAGCGTTGTCGCCGTGCTAGAGTGGATGGAAAACGCCCGCGAAACCGGATGCGACGTCGTCGCCTTCCCGGAAGCCTGTTTGTGCGGTTACGCTGCCGGCGACGACTACTGGCGACAGGCGCAGCCAGTGCCCTTTCTTGAGGCGGAGCAGCGCGTTCAGGAGGCGGCGCGCAAACTCCATCTGGCCGTGGTGTTGGGCACCGTGCACTGGGAAGATGGCGAGGGTCCTTTCAATAGCCTACTGGCCGTCGATCGTGACGGACTGGTTCGAGGGCGATACTCCAAGATCCACCTGGCCGAGTCCTGGCCCCTTCCGGGGCGGTCGCTTCCGGTCTACGAGCTCGCCAGTGTCGCTTCCTGCTTTCTCGTCTGTCACGACATCCGCTATCCCGAGCTTGTGCGGCTGCCGGCGGCGGTCGGAGCGCGGATCTGCTACTACTGCAGCAACGAGTCGGGGCTGCTTAGTGAGCAGAAGCTGTCAGCGTACCGAGCCATGCCGATCTCGCGAGCGACAGAAAATTCCATCTTCCTGATTATGGCCAACGCGCCGGCCAACGCCCACGATCTCCACTCGTCGTCACAGAGCCACGGCAACAGTATGATCGTGCATCCGGACGGACGGGTGCTGGCGGAGGCGGGCCACTTCACCGAGCAGCTGGTGGTCGCTGACATCGAGTTGAGTGAGGCGACAGGACAGCTCGCCCGCCGCGCCGTCGATGACGACACTATCCTTCATGACTGGATGCGCGCCGGAGTACGACTGGTACAGAATGGGGATCAGGGCGACGATCGCAGTTGACGCAGTTGATCTATCGCCCGGCTTGCCATGTCGGGCCGGTTCTGATCTTGGTAGGTTCGGCTGAGATCGGCCAGGGTTTCGGCGACCTCCGACCCCCTCGGATCCAGGCGGATTCCCTCTTGCAGAGCCTGAATGTACATGCGCTCGGCGTAGTTGTAGTTGCCGCGACGGTAGGCGCTATCTCCAGAATCATTGAAGGCGCGCCAGTGTCGCGAGTCGTTGTAGTCGTAGGCCAGCCAGCCAGCGAGACCGAAAACGACGGCGGTGACGACGATCTTGGCCCAGTCAGAGACGCCGCCACGTCGCTTGGGACGTGGCGCGCGGCGGCGACGGGAGTTGGTTTTTCGTTTGGCCATCGGCATTCATCGCCCCCCGGTTCTCCGACTCGTCGAACCCAAGGCAGTCCGACATGGGTAGGCGGGGGTAGCGGGGGTGGAATGAGAGGTCTTGCTCCAAGCGGTCGCAGAGGAAATGCCGGGAGCCGCGTCGTGACTCGACGAAGTGGACGTAGCGGCACCGCCCGCATTCTCCGGGGTCGGGTGCGCGCTCTTGTATGCCGTCGTCTTCGCTCACTATTGCCAATATAGGGCTGCTACCTTTTGGCGGGCACACCTCAGTCGCCGGGGCCCAGTGCGTAGTATCTCAGGAAATGATGCGAAACTCTTTAGCAGGAGTGTAGACATGCCGAAGCCCGTACGAATCAGCGTGATTGGTGCAGGCAGCGCGACCTTTTCGCTGGGTCTCGTTAAGGATCTCTGCCTTACCGAGAACCTGTCAGGCAGCCACGTCACCTTCATGGATATCGATGCCGATAGGCTCCACGATGTGACCCGAATGGCCGAACGATTTACGTCGGAAATTGGGTCCAACCTTTCGTTCGGGCAGACGACCTCGCGGGAGGACTCACTGAAGGAGGCCGACTTTGTGATCAACACGGCGGCGGCTCAGAGTCACTACCACCAGGTCGACATGCGGACCGTATATGCCAGACACGGTTACTACTACCGGGGCCCCGGGTTCGGGAGCTACTACAATTTCAACCTGATGCTGGACGTGGTCCGTGACATGGAACGGGTTTGTCCCGACGCGTGGCTGATTCAATCCGGCAACCCTGTGTTCGACGGCTGCACGCTCATGACGCGCGAGACCGACATCAAGGTCTGCGGTCTTTGCCACGGGCACTATGGTTATCACCACATTGCAAGGACGCTGGGGTTAGATCGAGAGCGGATCGCTTTCCAGGCACCCGGTGTCAACCACTGCATTTGGATGACGCATTTTCTGTATGACGGTGAAGACGCTTATCCGCTGATCGACAAGTGGATCGAGGAGGAGGGGGAGGCCTACTGGGAATCCCATATTGCAAGCGGCACTCACGACATCCAGCTGTCGAGGGGGGCCGTACACCAGTATCGGTTGTATGGACTTTTTCCGATCGGAGACTCTCCTCGCCTTGGAAACTGGTGGTATCACTCGGACATCGACACAAAGAAGTGGTGGTTCGGCGAACCCTATGGTGGTCCGGACACGCACATCGCCCGGCCCGTCCACGTCGAGAAACTGGAGGCACGACTCAACCAGATCCGGGAGGCCAGCCAGGCACCAAAGGCGAATATGACGGAGCTGATCGGGACGACAAAGACTCGTGAGCAGCAGGTGCCGATCATCGACGCGCTGACGAACAATGTGGAGGGACAATTCCAGGTGAACGTGCCGAACAACGGTACGATAGACGGGATCGACGACGATGTGGTGGTCGAGGTTCCCGCGATCATCAATCAAGAGGGGATTCAGCCGACTCAGGTGGGTAAGCTGCCAAAGAAAATAATGCTCGAGCAGCTGCTTCCGACGGTTTTGAAGATGGAGCACGGGTTGGAAGCGTACAAGACGGGTGACAAGAGTATGCTTCTCTGGTCTGCCCTAAACGACGGACAAACCCAGTCGTACAAGCAGGCCTACGCCGCGTTGGAGGACATCCTGAGGCAGAAGGGGAATGAAGCAGCCAGTGAGCACTTTCAGTATCCGTGGCCGGACGGTCACGAATCGGTATATCTGAACGAGTAGCGTTCACAATGAGGGTGCATGGGATCCCCACCCTACTCACCAGGGCGACAGAGTCATCGGGTAGGTGCTGACGAGCGGTGTGCTGCGAGGGTTTTGGCCTGGGATGACAACATGCGTGGATTTCGGAGGGTAGCAACGACATGGGGGACAGGCCCTACCCGGGGCGAAATGAAAGCTCCAACTGCTGCTGTGGATCTGGCGGCGGTGTAACGGGCTCAATGAGTTTCGCATCCTCCTCGTCGGCCTTGTTGACCCGCTGGCTCACCGCGTGAGCAGCAAGATCGCCGAAGGGATAGGGTTTGAGCACGCTCTGTAGCTGATCGACGTCGGTGATCCCTCGGTCGAGCCAGATCTCCTGTTCTTCTGGCGGCAGGATCGCCGGCATGCGGTGGTGTATGTTGGCGGCAAAGCCGTTGGCCTCGGTGGTGATAATGGTGCAGGTGCGTAGGATTGCCTCGTCGGGTGTCCTCCAACACTCGTACAGGCCGGCCATTGCAAAGAGCTGGGCGCTCTCGCGCCGGATCAGCATGGGCACCCGATGTTCGCCGATCCGCTGCCACTCGAAGTAGCCGCTCGCCGGAATCAGGCAGCGACCGCACGCAAAGGCGTTCCTGAAGGCGGGCTTATCACGCAAAGACTCGGCGCGGGCGTTAATCATGCGATTGCCAATGGCGGGATCCCGGGCCCAAAAGGGAACCAGACCCCACCGCAGATTCTGCAGCACTTGGCTCTCGCGCCGAATGATGCAGGCCACCGGCTCGGAGGGGGCGATATTGTAGCGTGGTGTGAGTTCGGGCGGGGCCTGTTCCACGGCAAACTGCTGCGCCACGTCTTCCGTGGAATGGTGTAGGGTGAAGCGCCCGCACATGAATCGTAGCATAGTCATAGCCATGGACTGGTTCCAATCCGTCTATAGCTTTTTAAGGCCCTCGCCAATGCCCTCGAGCGGTGCGGTCGGGGCTAAGAGGGATCACCGGAAGGGGAGTAGGTAGATGGCAATCTTGGTCACCGGTGGATGCGGCTATATCGGCAGTGTCACCGTTGAGGCTCTTCGCAAGGACTGCCGTGACGTCGTCGTCATCGATAACCTCTGTCGCGGCCACCGCCAGGCCATCAACCCCGACGTTCCTTTCCATCAGGGCCACGTGGGCGACGTGGAGTTCGTGCGCCATGTTGTGCGGAAGCACGGAGTCGATGCCTGCGTGCACTTCGCCGCTCTCGCCTACGTGGGTGAGTCGGTGCAGCAGCCGGATGCCTACTACGACAACAATGTTGGCCAGAGTTGCCGCCTCATCGACTCTTTGGTGGCGGAGCAGGTTCGTTCCTTCGTGTTCTCCTCGACCTGCGCCACTTATGGGGAGCCGGAGCGGTTGCCTCTGGACGAAGGACACTCACAGAATCCGGAAAACCCCTACGGTTGGACCAAGCTGTTCGTGGAGCGCACCCTCGAGCGCTTCGCCTTCAACTACGGCCTGGGCTATGCTGCGCTGCGTTACTTCAATGCTGCCGGCGCCACCGCTACCCGGGGGGAAGATCACGATCCCGAATCACACTTGGTTCCCCTTGCCCTGCAGGTCGCCCTCGGCCGGCGCGACCACCTCACCGTGTTCGGGGAAGACTACTCCACACACGACGGAACCTGCGTGCGCGATTACATCCACGTCAGCGATCTGGCGCAGGCCCACATTCGCGCCCTCGACCATCTCGCCGATAGCGGTGGCAATCTCCAGCTGAACTTGGGAACGGGCACAGGTTATTCCGTGCGGGAGGTGGTCGACACGGCGGCTCAGGTGTCGGGCAAGCCCATCGAGTTGCGAAGTGGCGAGCGTCGCGACGGCGATGCGTCCCATCTGGTGGCTGATGTGCGTCGTGCTCGCGAACAGCTCGGCTGGGTTGCAGATCTGCCCGAGCTTGAAGCCATCGTGCAGAGCGCCTGGGATTGGCATCGCCGCCATCCCTACGGCTATGGCGGCGGCGCTCATGTTTGAGCTGCAGCAGACAACGCACCGTCGCTGGAACGCCCTAACCGGACAGGCGATACAGGTCTCCCCGCATCGTATGGAGCGGCCTTGGCAGGGTAGGGAGGAAGAGGAGAGCCCCATCGTTCTGCCCGCCTACGACCCCCATTGTTACTTGTGTCCAGGCAACACCCGCTCCGAAGGGCGCGAGCGCAATTTGGACTACGATTCGACCTACGTTTTCGACAACGACTTTTCCGCCCTGCAGGCGGATGTACCCGCCATCGGTGCCGAATCACATCCGCTCCTGCGGGCCTCCGAGGTGCGCGGCACCTGCCGGGTACTCTGCTTCTCACCGCGCCACGATCTCACGCTAGCGCGCATGAGTGTCGAGACGATTGGTGCCGTCGTCGATGTTTGGTCGCAACAGGTGGAAGAGCTCTCGAGTCGCTACCGCTGGGTACAGGTTTTCGAGAATAAGGGCGAACTCATGGGCTGCTCCAACCCTCATCCTCACGGTCAGATCTGGGCTCTCGACACACTGCCCGCCATGGCCGCCGCCGAAGACAAGCAGCAGCGGCTCTACACGTCCGCGCATGGGGGTCCGCTCCTCGTCGACTACGCCGATCTCGAGAGTGAGTGTCAGGAACGCGTTGTCGACGCCAGCGAGTACTGGCTGGCGGTGGTGCCGTGGTGGGCCGAGTGGCCTTTCGAGCTGCTGCTGCTGCCGCGCCGCCGAGTTGGCCACCTTCCGGAGCTAACCATTGAAGAGCGCCGCGAGCTGGCGCAGGTCCTGCAGCGGTGCTTGGCACGGTACGACAACCTCTTTCGCACGTCCTTCCCATATTCTATGGGCTGGCACGGTGCACCGGTTGGTGATGGCTCGCACTGGCAGCTGCACGCCCACTTCTTCCCCCCGCTGCTGCGCTCGGCGACGGTGCGCAAGTTCATGGTGGGTTACGAGATGCTCGCCGAGCCCCAGCGCGACCTCACCGCTGAGGCGGCGGCGGCGCTCCTGCGCGATCTGCCCCTGGAACATTACGCCAACAAGGACTGATGACGATTCGGGACCAGGTGGAAGAGCAGTTTCGCGAGCGCTTCGGGGAGACCGCGACGCTCGTTGTCCGGGCGCCCGGGCGGGTGAACCTCATCGGCGAGCACACCGACTACAACGACGGCTTTGTCATGCCCATGGCCATCGATCGCGCTGTGTGGATTGCCCTGCGACCGACCCGCGGCCGTGAGGTCACCGTGCACTCTCTCGACTTTGACGTTACCGACAGCTTTGGCCTCGACGGGTTCAAAACCCCTCCAGGCTCGGGGGCCGAGATCGCGTGGATCGAATATCTGAGGGGCACGGCTTGGGCCTTGGCAGAAGCCGGTCACGCTCTGCACGGCTGGGAAGGCGTGATGGCGGGAGACGTACCCATTGGTGCCGGCTTGTCCTCCTCTGCGGCGTTGGAGATGGCCACCGCCCGTGCTTTTGCCGAAGCAGGCGAGCTGCCCTGGGATGTAGCGACCATGGCTCGCCTCGGCCAGCGCGCTGAGAACGGCTGGGTAGGGGTGAACTGCGGCATCATGGATCAGATGATCTCCGCCTCCGGTCGCGCAGGCCACGCCTTCCTCCTCGATTGCCGCTCTCTGGAGGGCCGGCACGTCCCCCTCCCGACGGGCATGGCCGTCGTCGTCCTCGACACCGGCACCCGCCGGGGCCTGGTGGATTCTGCCTACAACGAGCGTCGTAGCCAATGTGAGGCCGCCGCCGCCCACTTGGGGGTCAGCGCTCTACGCGACGTCAGCTCGCAGCAGTTCGACGCCCGCGAACAGGAACTCGACGATCTCACCCGTCGCCGGGCGCGGCACGTGATCAGCGAAAACGAGCGCACGGAGCGGGCGGCGCAGGCCATGACCGCTGGGGACGCCGGCCGCCTGGGCAAACTGATGAACGCCAGCCACCAGAGTCTGCGCGACGACTTCGAGGTTTCCAGCGATGCCCTCGACGCCATGGCCAGCATCGCCCGCAGGACGCCTGGATGTATGGGCGCGCGCATGACTGGCGCCGGTTTCGGCGGCTGTGCTGTCGCTCTAGTGCACGCCGATCAGGCCCGCGTATTCTCTGAGGAGGTGGCCGCTATCTACGCCGCCGAGACCGACAACGAGCCCGCCGTGTATGTGTGTACTGCCGCTGCCGGCGCCGATCGCGTAGATCGCGAATGAGCACAGACTACGAGCCCGAGGTGCGCGATCGCCTCATCGAGCACCTGCGCGAATTCGTCACCCCGCGCCGCTGGCAGCGCATGCAATCGGTTCTCGAGGATCGCACCCGCTGGATCACCCTCGCCATCGAGGACGTGTACCAGCCCCACAACGCTAGCGCTGTTTTGCGCTCCTGCGAGTGCTTTGGCATTCAGGATGTGCACATCGTCGAGGATCGTAACGTCTACGAGGTGAATCGCGACGTCGCCTTGGGTGCTGCGCAGTGGCTGAACCTGGTTCGCCACCGGTCCGAGCCGACTGGGACCGCCATCGAGGCTTGCTGTTGCGTCCTTTCGCAGGGCGGCTACCGCCTGGTTGCCGCCACCCCCGGACCTGATGCCGTCTCCCTGGACGACCTGGACGTCGACGCAGGACCTCTTGCCGTGCTGTTCGGTACCGAGCTCGGCGGGCTCACCCCCCAGGCGTTGACCTACGTGCACGAGAAGGTGCGCATTCCCATGTTCGGATTTACCGAGAGCTTCAATATCTCCGTGAGCGCCGCCCTTGTGCTGCGCGAACTCACCCGCCGTTTGCGCCGCAGCGATGTCGACTGGCGACTTACAGAATCGGAGCGCCAGGAGTTGCGGCTGCGCTGGCTGCGCCAGAGCGTCAACAAGAGTCAGGATCTCATCGAGCGCTTCCTCGATAGTCAAGAAGGGGAGGCGGCGTGAGCAAATCGCTGGCCGAAGCCATGGCTGCCACCATCGATCCCGAGGCGATCGCCGCCGACACGCTCGCCTTCGTCGAAGTCGTCAGCGAGACCGGGAAGGAGGGTGAGGGATCCTTATTCCTCGAGCAGCTGCTGCGCCGCGAGGGCTTTGAGGTCGAGCGTGACGACTTCCTGCGCAGCAAGCGTCCGAACGTCTACGCCCGCATTAAAGGCCACGACGGCGGAGGCAGCCCCTGCTTAGTCTTCAACGGTCACACCGACACCATACCCATCGGCGACTGTCAGTCTCCGTCGCGCGAGGACGACTGGATCCGTGGCCGCGGCACCGAGGACATGAAAGGCGGCTTGGTGGCCATGGTGCACGCGGCCTCCGCCCTCCGCCGTTGCCATGTCGACCTTTGCGGTGACCTCTGGCTCACCGGCGTCATCGGTCACGAGACGCCGGTGGGCAAGAAGGAGGGACCGCGCCGCCTCATCGACCTCATGCGCGCGGGCAAGATTCCGGCTGAGGGAGTCATAATCGTCGAAGGCCCGTGCGCGGTGTGGGCGGCGAGTCTGGGCTCGGCTCTGTTCAACCTACGCGTCTACGCCGACCGTGAGCCCATCCACACGATCAAGGTGCCTTTCCTAGACAACCCCGTACGTTGCATCGGCGGCATCCTGCAGGGCCTAGAGCGCCTGGAGAAAAAATTCCTGCAGGGCGAGACCCACCCTCTGTGCGGGCGACATCAGCTCAACGTCGGCATGGTGCGCGCTGGAGACTGGTTCAATCGTCTCCCGGTGGAGATGGAGGTCACCGGTACCCGGCGCTGGACCCCGGGGACCACGCGAGCCGACGTTGAGCGCGAGCTGCAGGGCTTGTGCGTCGAGCTTGCCGACCACTTTGGGCTGCGCTTCGAGGTCGAGCTTTCCAACGATCGCGAGCCTTTCGAGACGCCTGAGGATCACCCCCTAGTGCGCGGACTTGTCGCTGCCGCAAAGGCCGATGGAGCTGATCCCGAGATCATCGGCATGGGGCTGGTGGGAGACGCCAATCTATACGCTAACGACGGAGGTGTGCCGACCGTGTACTACGGTCCCGCCCACGAAACGGCTCACTCCAACCTCGAGCAGGTTTCGGCGTCGCAGTTGGCCCACTGCTCTCGCGTCTACGCTCTGGCGGCGGCGGAGTTCTGCGGGCGGCACTAGAGTGCGCACTCTCTTCACCGGCGCCTTGATCCTGCCCGACCGAATAGTGGCGGAGGGCGCCGTGCTCGTCGACGGCGGCCGGGTCGTGGCCAGCGGCCGGCGCCAGGAGATCAGCGACGTGGCCGACTCGTCGGTCGACGTGGAAGAGGGCTACCTCGCTCCCGGCTTTGTAGACCTGCACTGCCACGGGGGAGAAGGCGCCGACTTCATGGATGGCACCGACGAGGCCTTCCGAACCATCCTGCGTGCTCATCTCGGGCACGGCACCACCACCATGGCGCCGACGACGACGGTGGCGGATCACGACCAGATCCTCAACGCCCTGGAAGCCTGCCACCGAGCCACCGGTAATGACGGATTCGGTTTGTTCTCACAGGGAGAGTCCTGTGGTGCCCGGGTCGTCGGAGCTCATCTTTACGGGCCCTACTTCGGCCCTGGCGCTGAAGGCTGCCATCCGGCGGCAGCCCTGCGGCTACCCGACCCCCAAGAGTACTCCCAGTATCTGCAGTTCCACTCCGGCATCGCCTGCGCCACCATCGCTCCCGAGCTGCCCGGTGCCCAGGCCTTCGCCCGCGCCGCCGCCGTTGCTGGGATTCATCTGCACGCCGGTCACTCCAATGCCACCTTCAGTGAAATTGAGGCAGCACTGGAGTGGGGGATCCGGCACGTGGATCACCTATTCTGCGCCATGTCAGATCGAGGTAAGCTCAAGATGGATGTCCCCTTCCCCATGCGCGGTGGACTCATGGAGGCGGCCTTGTACTTCGACGAGCTCACCACCGAAGTCATTGCCGATGGCCGCCACCTGGCGCCCGAGCTGCTCAAGCTGGCGTATCGCATCAAGGGAGCGGAGCGACTGGCACTGATCACCGACTGCAATCGCGCCCTGCATATGCCCGATGGAGAGTATGTCTTCGGTCCCTGCGATGGGGGCGAGCCCTTTTTGCGTCGCGGCGGCGTCGGCGTAACTCTCGACGGTGCGGGTTTGGCCTCGGGCTGCGAGGGCATGGATCACATGGTGCGGACCTTCGTCGAAGCCACCGGGGCAAGCCACGTCGACGCCGTGCGCATGGCCAGTGAAACCCCCGCACGCATTCTCGGCATCGACGGCGAGGTCGGCTCCCTGACGTCCGGCCGACGTGCCGACCTGCTTGTGCTAACTCCCCACCTGCAGCTGACCCGTGTCTTCCTCGCGGGCCGCGAAGTCGTAACATGAGGGCGACGGCCACCGTCTAGCAGTTGCATATCTCCCGCCGGAACTGATCGAGCTAGGCGCTCGAATCGGCGTCGACCCGATCACTGCACCAATCGGGCCAGTTGCAGGTCATGCCATCAGCGCCGACAGCCTGAGCCCGGCGCACGTCCTGTTTGCAGCGAACGCCGTAGGCGCGTATTTCCATGCCCAGCCGTTGGCCGTGAGCGACAATCTGCTCCGACAAATCGTCGATGGCGATGAACAGCATGTCGTGGCCTGCCGTTGCTGCCTGCTCAATGGCAGCGACCGAGTCGGCGAGCAGTGCCTGGCGCGGCGCCAGGGCCGAGCGCAGTCCCGAAAGGAGGGAGACCGCGCGGCGCAGCAGGTCGGAGCGATCGAAGTCGGTGACAAATACGCTTTCCTTTAGGCCGAAGTGCCGAACTGCATCGACGACGGCTTCCGCAATTCCTTCGGCTCGATCTTTCAGCTCCACATGATAGGTCAGGCGGTCTCCGAATTCGGCAAATAGCTCGGACAGGGTGATGAGGCGCTCTCCGTGGTAGTCACGTCGCCATCGGAAGGGAGACCCGGGATCGGGAGTCAACCAGGAGCCGGCATCGAGCTGCTTGAGCTCGTCGAGGGTGTAGTCCGACGGTGTTCCCGTGCCGTCCGTAGTGCGGTCAAGAGTGGCATCGTGCAGCAGCACGAGCTCGCCGTCGGCGCTGAGGTGGGTGTCGGTCTCCACCTCAGTACAGCCCATTTCTACGGCGAGGCGAAAAGCGGCCATGGTGTTTTCCGGCGCATAGCCGCTGGCGCCGCGGTGGGCAATGTTGCGAAAGCGCTTGTCAAGCGTTTTCGGGCTCTTGGCAGAATTGCCGTGTGTCATGTTATTGCTGGCCGTCTCAAATCACAGCAGCGACCAACGCACTCGGCCCCGCTCAGCTTCGCGCTCTCGATCGTATCTGGGGTCGATCTCGAAGTCGCGTCCGAGCCAAAGCACCTGCCTCTGCTCAGGGGTGAGCCGGGCGATGAGCTCGGGAGCGAGATATGTGTCGAAGTCGAAGCGGTGATTGTCTACATCGGCATCGCGAAATAGCCAGTGATGCATGAGCCGGCCTTTGTTGGAGCGATTGACCCAGGTGGCGTGATAGATCTGAGAGCTACGCACGATCAACGCGTATTTTCCCACCTCTAGCGAGATCTCGCCATCGAGCTGGACGTCGTCTTCGTGCACCGAGGCGCGATCCACGCTGTGGTCAGCAGCTCGCAGCTCTGCCACCCGATCGTCGAGAGACTCTGCAGGTCCGCGATGGGAGCCGGGCACGACACGCAAACAGCCATCTTCGCGGTTCGCGCCGGACAGGTAGTGCATGAACTCCACGTATTCGACACCGGAGTCGCGATGCCACTTGAAGCTGCGGTTGGGGGCAAGCTCGTTAATGCCACCGTTGCGGAAGTAGATGTCTTCCCCGTTGCCGGACATCTGGCGAGCGAGCTCGACGATCTCTTCGTGGAGCTCGATCTGAAGGAGGGGCAAGGAGTGGTCGAGCTTGCACCAGAACGATCCCGGGATCTGGGGACGAAGGCGGTAATGGTTGCCCTTGCTATCGACAGCGGCGACGTCAGCGGGATCCCCGGCGACGCGTCCCGCGGCCTCCAGGCAGTGGTGGGTCAACTCCCTGGGGAAGGGACAGTCGACAACGACGTAGCCGAGCTCTTGGTACTGAGCCAGCTGATTCGGGGCAAAGCGCAAGAAGAGTTCCTCCCTGACAAAGAGGTGAAAGCCTGCAGCAGATAGAGGGAATGAAGACAAGCCGCGGGACATCGTCCATGTTCGGCTCCTTTCGCTTCCTGCGCGGCAACCTGCTAGTGCTCACCGTGTCAGGGAGCCTCGGCATGTTCTGCCGAGCCATGGTCTTTCCTTACGTCCCCCTTTACATCCTCTCCCTCGGCGGCGATGCCGAAGAGGTGGGGTTCGTGTATGCGATGGGGCCGCTGGCGGGATTGCTGGTCTTTCCCCTCGGCGGTTACCTTGCCGACCGCCTGCACCGGCCCCGCATGATCGCCTTCACCGGCTATCTGCAGGCGGCCTGCCTGCTCATCAACGTCCTCGCCCCGAGCTGGGAGTGGATCGCGGCGGCCATGCTCCTGAATGGCTTCGCCGCCTTTCAGTTTCCCGCTTCGTCGGCACTGCTTGCCGACTCTATCCCTCCGCAGAACCGGGGTCGCGGCATGGCGACCATGGCGGCGCTCTCCGGCACAGTGGCGCTCGCCGCACCTTGGGTCGCTGGGCGCGCCCTCGATCTGCAGGGCGTCGATACGGGCATGCGCATTCTCTACGCAGTGATGGCAGCCGCGTACGCTACGGGCGCCACGGTCAATCTCGTCTTCATGCGCGAGACCCGGGAGCCGCTGGCAGAGTCGGTCAGCCTGCGCAGTCTGTCACAGAGCCTGAAGAGCGCCTACGGCGAAATCCCCGCGATGCTGCGCGGCTTCGGCACTCAGCTGCGCGCCCTCTCAGTCGTGCTCATTCTCTGCTTTGTCATCAACGCTACTGCCGGGCCGTTTTGGGTGATTCAGGCTAAGCAGCAGATCGGGTTGACCTCAAGCCAATGGGGGCTGATCCTGCTCGTGGAGACCGCGGTGCGCAATCTGGCCACAGTACCGGCGGGCTTTCTCTGCGATCGCCGCGGGCGGACCCCCTTCATCTTCGCGGCTCTACTCGTGTCTACGGTGACCATCGCTTTTCTCTTCGTAGAGAACTTTCATCAAGCCCTGGTGTTGCGTTGCGTCATGGGCATCGCCGCCGCTTTCTTCAGTCCGGCCGCCTCCGCTCTGCTTGCCGACTCCATTCCCAGTCACATGCGGGGGCGAGTGATGGCCGCTATCGGCCGGGGTAGCCTAGTCATCGGCGGCACCTCCGGAGGCGTTGGGGGACCGGGTGTGGGCTTTCTCATCACCGTGCCGCTAATGCTGTCGGCGCTCAGTGGGGGGCTGCTCTACGCGTGGAATCCTTCCGCGGTGTGGATCTTCTCCCTCAGTCTCACCCTTGTCGCCCTCGGCGTCACCGCCGGCTGGGTGCGCGATCCCCGCAACGCGGCGGATTAGCCGAACGAAAGGCAACAGCGTGACCTCACTCCTGGAAGCCGGCGCGGCAACGGGCGTCGCCCTGAAGACAGCAGGCCAATCGGTGGCCGTTGCCGAATCCTCTGCCGGCGGGGTGATCTCCGCCGCGCTGCTCGCTGTGCCCGGTGCCTCCGCTTACTTCAAAGGGGGTGGCGTGGTCTACACCGGTGATAGCAAGCAGAGTTTGATGGCCGTGTCCGACGCCGCCATGCAGGAGGCGCGGGCGGCAACGGAAGTCCACGCCCTGCACCTGGCGCGCGCCGCCCGCGAGCGCCTTGGTGCCGACTGGGGAGTTGGTGAGACTGGCGCCGCCGGGCCCACCGGTAACCGCTACGGCGACGCGCCCGGACACACCTGCATCGGCGTTGCCGGCGGCAACGGGGTCGAGCTGGCCATCACCGTAGAAACCGGCGCCGATGACCGCGCGCAGAACATGTGGGTCTTTGCCGAGGCAGCGCTGAGCTTGCTGGTACGGGCAGTGACGGCTCAGGAGGGTAACTGAGATGAGCGGAACTGTGCTATTGGGCTACGACGTGGAGACCGCTTCGGAGAGTACCGGCGGTTTTCTCGAAGGTGCCGGCCAGCTGCACCGTGAGCGCGGCACACCCTGGACGATCTACCTGACGGGGGCGACAGCGGAAGCGCGAGCCGCCGACGTAGACCAGGCTCTGGCCGCCGATGTCGACTCGGGGCTGCTCACCGTGGGCCAGCACACCTACAACCACATTCTGCTCAAGTCGGTGTTCATGACGCCGGGGGATGGCAAGCCAGTGCACGATGGCTTTCCCAACTTCTTCAAAGAAGGTGGCAGCCTGGAGCAGCTGCGCGAAGAGCTGTCGAGCACGCAACAGCTGCTGCGCGAGCGCTTCGGCATCGACTGCGAAGGTCTCACCGGGCCCTGGGGGTACTACCGGGGTCTCTCCGACCGGCCGGACTTGCTCGGACTGCTGCGCGACAACGGCATTCGCTGGGTGCGCAGCTTCGCCCGCGACTCCCGGGACTGTCAGCCCACGCTCTTCGAGGAGCAACCGCACTTCTACGAGGAGCAGGGCTTTCCCGAGATCCTCGAGTTGCCTGTACAGGGCTACCAGGACGACTTCTACTGGGACCGCTTCGACGATCGACGATTCGGAGAGACGTACGAGGACTACCTTTATGCCATGCTGGAGCGTGTCGTCGAGGAAGACCTAGTGTGGAGTGTCTGCAGCCACGATCACGGCACGCCGACTGTTGCCGACTTCGACGCCACCAAGGGGAGGTGGTTGGCGGCGTTCATCGAGCGCGGCTTCGATCTCGGCGTGCGCTTCGCCGCACCCCCTGAGATCTACGCCGAACTGGACGCGGCCCGCGCGCCCGGGTCCGCAACCATGCCATAGTGCCGCGTTACTTCCTCACACCGCCTCCATCAGGCCCTTCATGTAGCCCACGGCGAAGATCTTGCCAAGCATGGTGTAGCCTGTGGGATCGCCCTCGTCTCCGGCCCCGTGCAGGAAGGGCGCGTGGTCGGGGCGCATGACGCCGTCGAAGCCTATCTCCTTGTAGGCGGCCATGGCGGCGAGCATGTCGGTCTTCCCGTTGTCGTGGAAGGTCTCTCTGAACTTCGGTACTTGACCTTGCACGTCGCGGAAGTGGACGAAGTGGATGTGCTCGCCGAAACGGCGGATGGTCTCGGGAATGCCAGCGCCCATCTCGGAAAAGCAGCCTTGGCAGAATGTGATGCCGTTGCACGGGCTTTCCACCAGATTGACGAGGCGCTCGAAATTCTCCACCGAGCTCATGATGCGCGCCTGGCCGCGGAGTGACATGGGCGGATCGTCAGGGTGCATGGCGAGCTTGACTCCAGCGTCTTCTGCGACCGGTATCACCTGCTTGAGGAAGTGCTCCAGGTGGTCCCAAACCTGCTCCTCCTCCAAAGTTGCTCCGGCGATGGGGGGAGCATTGTCGAGTAGGCTGGCGTCGAAGCTGCTCACCCAGGCACCGCCGCGATCACGCGTGGTGTACGAAGTGCGCGCGACGCCAACCCCAGGTCGCCAGACCATGAAGTTGTAGCACAAAGTGGGGATGCCGGCGGCGCCCATGTTCCTCAGGCCTTCCTGAAACTCCTTGATGCAGGCGTCCCTCGCCTCGTTGCCGAGCACTACGTCATCGATGCTCATCAGGCCTTCGATGACAGAGAGCTGCAGCCCCGCGTCCTCGATCTGGCTCTTGAAGCGCACGAGTTCGTCGAAGTCGCCACTGGGCATGCCTGCCACCACTTCGGTGGCACCGAGCTGAGCGGCGAGCCGCACGGTCTCATTTGAGAACGGATTGAGAACGAGTCCGATTCTCATGATAAATGCCGCGGTTCCATTCGGTCTTCAGACAGCAGCGCGACTGCACAAGCGATGGGATAGATGAAATAACGGTGGACGAATCCCATGGACACCCCTCTCTAAATCGGTTTGAGCGAGAGAATTTACCCATCGTTCGCGGTGGCGAAAGGGTGGGACAGGACCCATACTTGGGGCGAGCCCGGAAGCATTCCGCAATTCCCAGAGCCCACCTCCGAGACATGCACACATGAATTTCATCTGGATCGACTGGGTGATCGTCGTCGCCTTCGTTGCCGCCACAACCGGCGTAGCGTTGATGACGCGCCGCCTGATCAGCGACTACGACTCTTTCTTGCTGGCGGGCCGATCGCTGAGGCTGTTCCTGTCGATGGCGACCATGGGTGCCACCGAACTCGGGTTGGTCACCCTGATGTATTTCTCCCAGCAGGGCTATTCTAGCGGCTTCTCCGCGTTCTCCATCGGTGTGATCTCTCTGCTCGGCTTCTTCTTCGTTGGCAAGACCGGCTTCATCATCAAGGGGTTGCGACGCCTGCAGTGCCACACCGTCGCCGAGTTCTTCGGCATCCGCTACAATCGCGGAACCCAGGTCATCGCCGCCATCATCACCTTTGCCGCCGGGCTCATGAACATGGGACTGTTCCTCATGCTCGGCGCCAAGTTTCTGCTCTACATGGTAGGGCTGCCGCCGCACATGCTACCCTACCTGATGGCGGGGTTGCTGCTGCTTGTACTTCTCTACACCGTGGTGGGCGGCATGGTCTCGGTCGTTCTCACCGACTACCTGCAGTTCATCATCCTCTTTACCAGCGTGGTGCTCACCACCTGGTTCGCCGTCACCCATGTCGGTTACGACACCGCGGTCTCCCTGGTCGAAAAGGAGTACGGCCGCGGCGGCTTCGACCCTTTCGCCAACGAAGATCTGGGGTGGATGTTCATCGTGTGGATCTCACTGACGGCGATGTTTTCGGGTATGTGGCCGCCGGCGCTGTCGCGGGCGCCCTCGACGGTGGACAGCGAGACCTCACGCAAGCTCTATGGCTTCGTGGGCCTCAGCTTCCTAGGTCGCGCCCTCATGCCCATGCTTTGGGGGATCTGCGCCTTCGCCTACTTCCAGATGCCTGACGCTGTGTCAATGCCCGTAGAAAACGGTAGTCCAGATACTGCGGCGGCCATGCCGGTGTACCTATCGCAGGTGCTGCCGGCGGGGGTGCGGGGCATTGTCGTGGCAGCGGCGTTGGCGGCAATGATGTCGACCTTCGACAGCTACTTGCTGTGCTGGAGTTCCATTCTCGTCAACGATATCGTTCTACCCCTGAAGCAGGAGATGACGGAGTCGTCGAAGATCAAGCTCACCCGCATCGCCGTCGTCGGCTGCGGGTTGTTCGTGTTGCTGTGGGGGTATCTGTACGAGCCGCCGGAGACGTTCTTCCGCTTCATGGCCATAACCGGCACCATGTATTCCGGGAGCGTTCTGCTCACCACCGCGATGGGGTTGTACTGGAAGAAGGCGAACAGCGCCGGGACGGCAGCATCCCTCATCGTCGCCGGTCTGCTTCCTCTCACGGCGATCTTCCTCAGGGGTTCGACGCTGATCCCCGAGCAGCTGCAGTGGATGGTGAGGGACCGGGTCGTTGGCATATCCACCTACGCTCTGTCGCTGTTGTGCATCGTCGTGGTGTCGTTGCTGACCCAGAAGTCGGTGCCCCCAAAGGCTTTTACCTACAAGGAAGACGCATGAGCCTGGAATCCCTGCAGAGCTTGTGGATGGTGGTGTTGTGGCTTGCTGTTCTGCTGTTTTTAACTGTCGAGGTGGTCGTTGTCTTTGGAGGCGCGCGGGACGTTGTCCAGATGTGGCAGTCGCTGAAGGAGCACGCGGAGCAAGAGCGCGCCGAGCACGAAAGCGCGTGATGGGCCAAGGCTACCCACTGCTGTCAGACGAGCAGAGGTTGCAGCGCTTGCACCCGCCTGCGGGCAGAGTTCGCATGGTCCTTGACACCGACACCTACAACGAGGTGGACGACCAGTTCGCCGTCGCCCACGCTCTACTATCTCCGGAGAGCATGGAAGTCGAGGCGTTGTACGCCGCGCCCTTTCACAACAGCCGCTCGGACAGTCCGGAAGACGGGATGGAGAAGAGTCACGAGGAAATCCTGCGCATACTCGATTACCTGTCCATCGATGGGCCACCCGTAATGCGCGGCTCCACTCGCTACCTCTCCACCGACCAAACTCCCGTGGAGAGCGACGCTGCTATCGACTTAGTGAGTCGCGCTCGCGACGGTGTAGAACCCCTCTACGTGGTCGCCATCGGCGCTATCACCAACGTCGCTTCCGCCATCCTCATGGATCCCGCCATCGTCGAGCACCTCGTCGTGGTCTGGCTCGGCGGCCACTCCTCGGCTTGGCCTGATACGGAGGAGTTCAATCTGACGCAGGATCCAGATGCCGCCCGCGTGATCTTCGATTGCGGCGTGCCCTTCGTGCGGGTACCCTGCTACCCGGTGGCGTCGCATTTGCTGACCACGCTGGCTGAGCTCGAGACGCATCTAGTGGGAAAGACAGACCTCTGCGACTTTCTGGTGGATCGGGTTCGGGGTTACAGCAAGGACCACTTCGCCTGGGCCAAGGAGATCTGGGACATCTCCGCCACAGTGTGGCTCGTCGATTCCTCCTGGGTGCCTACGCAGATCGTGCACAGTCCGATTCTGGCCGGGGGCAATACTTGGAGCCACAATCGCTCTCGCCACCTAATGCGTGAAGCAATCTCCCTCCACCGCAACCCGATCTTCAAGGACCTGTTCCGCAAGCTTACCGAGCACAGCTGACCGAGCAAGATCGGTCGATCCCCCTTGGCGAGCCGACGGCAGATCGCGGCGCCTCCCCGTCACTACCTGGCGGCAGCTGGCACCTCTTCCTTGCTCTGCACTGATCCCGTAGCGCCGACGCGGCTCTCGTCCTGATTCGGTCGGAAGCCGATGACCACGGTGTTGTCATTGCGATCGAGGATGTTGTCGTAGTCGATGCGATGGGGATCGTCTTCGGCGCGGCCCACGGGCTGCATGTCGGTGTGGTGGAATCCGAAGCGCACCGCCTTGCGCCATTCATTGGTGCGATTGCAGTCGGACCAGTGGATGGCGAGATAGCTAAAGAAGATGACGTCTCCCGCCTTGGCGGGGATCGTCACCGTGTCGACGGAGTCGGGGTGGTAATTCTCCGGCGGCAGATGCGGCGCTGTGTCGGGGCCGAGGTTGTGCTCCAGGGGACCCCCTTTGTGGCTGCCGGGCACTACCTGCAGGGCGCCGCTCTCGAAGGGGGCATCATCGAGGTGTAGCAGGCAGTCGACGAAGTCGGGGCCGTCGTGGGGATAGAAGGGGTAATCCTGGTGCATGGGAAAGGGTGTGCCCTTCTCCGGGGGTTTGGCGTGCAGCACCGTGTGATGCCACTGCACACTGTCGCCGACTAGATCGCGTACGCAGGAGACCAATCCTTCGTGGAAAATCGATCGCCCCCATGCCGAGGAGTAGGACTGGGGGTTGTGGAGAAACACCGCCTTGGTGTTCAGCTCCTCCTCCTCCTCGAGGTAGTGTTGTCGCCAGGGGCCGCGCCAGCCGATGGTCTCCTCGCCCCACTCCTCGATGATGCGTACCATGTCGTCGGCGAGCTCAGACACCTCCTTCCGCGAGAATAGGCTCTCTACTTTCACGAATCCGTTGTGCCGATAGGATTCGATCTGATCCTTGCTCAGCATCCTTCCTCCACTCCTCGGTAGTCCCGCGCCTTCCCGGGATTGCTTTTCTTGTGTCGAGTTCTGTTTTTCCTTGGCCCTAGCTCTGCGAGCCCCCGCCCATGCGAATCATCGACGCTCACGTACACGTACTCGACCGCTATCCCTCCATGACCCCCTTCGAGGATCTTGGCAGGGTTGACCGATTATTGCACCTAATGGACGGTGCCGGGGTGGAAAAGGCCGTCATGCTTCCCGTGGTCGCCGATTTCGCTCCGGACAATAACCAACAGTGTGCGCGCTGGTCAAAGGAGCATCCTGACCGGTTGCTGACAATGACGGATGTGTCCCTCGATCAGCCCGAAGCCCCGATCCAGGTGCGCGAGGCCAGAGAACGCTACGGGGCCGTCGCCATCAGCTGTTATCCGGCGCGTGGGCTGGCGTGGATGACGGCCGCCGAGACCGAGCCACTCTGGCAGGCCTTCGCCGACACCGGACTCAAGTGCAATTTGCACGTGACTCCGGAAGACTACCCACATGCCATCGCCGTCGCCCGCAGCCATCCCGACATAATCCTGCTGCTCAATCACTTCGGGCTTCCCAAGGCCGGTAAGGTGAGGGCAGACAGTGTCAGCTACGGTGGCCTGGGGGATGCCCGCGACCTCGGCAATCTCTACGTCAAGATCTCCGCCTTCTACAGCGTCGCTGAAGACGAGGCTTGGAATCCGCATTGCACCGGAGCCCTCGACTACCTGCACTCGCTCAAAGAGCTTTTCGGCGTGGAGCGCCTTCTGTTCGGCACAGACTGGCCGCCGGCGGGCAATCATCTCACCTATCGCCAGTGCGTGGAAATTGGCAGGAGCATCGCCGATGGCCTGGACGACGCCGAGCGAGCTCGTCTGCTGGCCGGAACGGCCGAGGCCGTCTTCGCCACCTAGCGCAAGAGGAACCGAAGGGGAAGGATGGACGCTAGGCTGAAGGAGCGGGGTCTCGAGCCATACGAGCTGACTGATGGTCAGTGTCAGCAGATGGACGAGCAGGGCTATCTGATTCTGGGAGAGATCATCGCCCCGGAGTGGTTGTCTCAGCTGCGCGATGCCTTCGAGGAAATGTGCGAGCGCGAAGGGGAGGAGGCTGGCAAGGAAGTGGCGCAGATCGAGGGTGTACGCCGCCTTGCCGATCTCGTCAACAAGGCCGAAACCTTCGACCAGGTGTACCTGCAGCCGCAGCTCTTGGCGGTGGTCAGCCACGTGTTGCAGCGACCATTCAAGCTCCACTCCTTGAACGGCCACGATCCGTCACCCGGACACGGTCGGCAGGATCTGCACGCCGATTTTGGAGGCGAGCGCGGCACTGGCGTCTACGGCGTCGTCAACTCCATGTGGATGCTCGACGACGTGTCGGCGGAGAACGGAGCAACCCGCATCGTTCCCGGCAGCCACCAGAACTCCGCCAACATCGCCGACATCATGGAAGATCGGGGCCAGAATCACCCCAAGCAGGTGTTGCTTACGGCACCGGCCGGGTCGGTGGGCGTGTTCAACGGCAGTGCCTGGCACAGCTGCACGCAGAATCGCACGGAGTCACAGTCGCGTCGGCTCCTACACTGCGCCTTCATCGCCCGCGAGCACAAGCAGCAGACCGATCAGCGCCAGTACCTGAGGCCAGAGACCGCAGCCCGCCTTAGCCCGCTGGCCCGCTACATCCTCGACGTCGAGTAAAGGAGAGAGTCATGAGGATCAGCAAGACCCTGGCCAAGATTCACAACGGCGAGCTCGTCCGCACCTGTGGATTGGGTCACTACCTGCCGTTCTACGTGCGCTACGCCAGCCACCACGGCTATGACGTACTCTGGCTCGACCTCGAGCACCGCGCCATGGATGCAAGGGAGGTGCAGGCGATCCTGGCCATGTGCCATCAGCACGACATCGACTGCATGGTTCGGTCTCCCACGCAGGAGCGCACCGGGCTCTACCGCTATCTCGAAGACGGTGCCTCCGGGTTCATGATTCCCTTCGTTTCCGACGCAGCGATCGCCCGGCACGTCGTGGAAGCCACCAAGTACCCGCCGCTGGGCAATCGTGGCCTCGACGGCGCCGGGCGCGATGCCGACTTCGGCATTTCCATGTGGCAGGAAGGCAGCACTTACATCGAAGACGCCAACTCCCAGACCTTCCTCGTCGCCCAGATCGAGACTGCCGAAGCCGTGGGCAACCTCGATGCGATCGCTGCCGTCGAGGGCATCGACGTGCTGTTCATCGGCCCTGGCGATCTCGGCCTGCGCATCGGTGCCGAGAACCTCGACGACGTGACAGCGAGTGTGGCTGAGGTCTGCCGCAGGCACGACAAAGCTTGGGGGATCGCCGGGGGTACGCTCGAGCAGTTGGTGCAATACCGAAAGATGGGAGCTCAGATGCTCATCGGTGCCGGTGACTATGCGCTGATGAACGTGCTGGAGGAGGGACGCCGCACTCTCGACGACGTCGAACGCGCGGTTGGCGATCTGGGTTAGCGGATCAGTAGCAACTTGCGAGTCTTCAGCCGACTCTCGGTGCGCAGCTGGTGGAAATAGGTGCCGTTACCATCGCGACCGTCCCAATGGAGACTGTAGTGGTCCGCCTGTCGACCGCCGCGGATCAGTGTCGCCGCCTTCTGCCCGGCGATGTTGTAGATCGATAGTCTCACCTCATCGTCGCGAGGCAGAGCGAACTCGATCAACGTCTCGCTGTTGAATAAATAGGTGCCGGGGAGTTCGCCGTCCCCAGATTCATCACGGACAGTTTTCGAACACGTGCACCAACCAACCGGAGAACATCGGCATGGATTTGCTGAAAGAGCTGTGCGAATGCTCGGGTATTCCGGGTCGGGAGGAGCGGCTCAGGGAGATCGCCCGGCGTGAGCTGACGCCCCTATCTGACGAGGTTCGTGTTGACGCCATGGGCAGTCTGATTGCGTTAAAGAAGGCGACCCAGGGAGAGGGCAAGAGGAAGAGAAAAGGAGCCGGGGAGGCCCGCAAACTCATGATCGCTGCACACATGGACGAGATCGGTTTCGTCGTCTCCCACATCGACGACAAGGGGTGGATTCGCCTGGTGCCTGTGGGCGGTCACAATCCCCGCAACATGGTGGCCCAGCGCGTCATCGTCTGCGCGCCCAAGGGGGATCTGCTCGGCCTGCTGTACCCAGGTGTGCGGCCGCCGCACATCGCCACGGCGGAAGATCTGCGCAAGGAGCTCAAGATCGGTGACTTTTTCGTCGATCTCGGGCTGCCGGCGGAGGAAGTGAAGAAGCAGGTGGAGGTCGGGTCTCCCGTGGTCATCCACCGCAACTTCACCGAGATCGGCAATGGCGTGAGCTGCAAGGCTATGGATGACCGGGTTGCTCTCTACGTCATGATCGAGGCCATGCGCAAGGCGAAGAGTTTCGGCTTCGACACCTATGCGGTGGCCACGGTGCAGGAAGAGGTGGGACTGCGTGGCGCTTTGACCAGCGCCTACGGCATTTCACCCGACGCCGGCGTTGCTCTCGACACCACCCTAGCCGTGGATATTCCCGGCGTCCCCGAGCACGAGAAAGTTACAGCTCTCGGCGAGGGAGTGGCCATAAAGATTCTGGACTCCTCCTTCATCTCCCATCCCGGCTTGGTGCAGGAGTTCAAGCGGCTCGCGAAGAAGCGAAAGATCGAGCACCAGATGGAGATTCTGCCCCAAGGTGGCACCGATGCCGGCGCCATCCAACGTGTGCAGGCCGGGGTGCCGGTGATCACCCTGTCGATCCCGACCCGCTACATCCACACTTCCATCGAGATGTCGTCGCGATCCGACATCTCGGCCGCCATCGACTTGCTTGCCGCCTTCATCGAGGAGGGGCAGAAGGCGGATCTGAAGCTGGTGTAGTCAGTTGGCGTTGGCTTGCCGGTAGATAAGGGGATTTTGCTCGTCGTTGTCGAGCAGGTCTCTTTCCTTCAGCGTCGCCAGGTAATCCGGGGGCAGGACGTTGGCCTTGCCGTTGAAAGTGCAACCATCGGGCATGTAGGCACAGGTCATGGCTCGACGTCGCCCGGGGGTCATGTTGGCGCCGGCACCGTGGGCGAGCAGGCCGTTGTGGAAGGAGCAGGATCCCGCCTTCATCGGCGCTGCCACCGAGGTCATCTTCGCCCACTGTGGGTAAGTGTCGAAAAGGTCGGAAATGTTTTCGCCGATGGGGGCGTTGTCCCAGGTTGCGTCCTTGTGCGTGCCGGGCAGGAAGTAGAGGCAGCCATTCTCCAGGGTGGCGTCGTCGAGGGCGACCCAGATGCTGATCGCATCCCGCGACGAAAATGACCAGTACGGGTTGTCGAGGTGCCAACCGGTGGGATTGGCCCAGGGCTCCTTGATCAGCGCCTGGTCGTGCCAGATGCGAATACCGCCCGTTTCCGCCAGCTTGGTTGCCATCTCTCCTAGCCGGGGATCGACCATGAGCTTGCGTACACCCTCATGGTCCATCCACAGGTTGAGCCGCTGGGTGAAGACCTTGTCGTAATAGCTGTCGCCGCTTTCGGCGTCGCTGTTGGCGAGCTTGCTCTTCTGCCGCCTGGCAACGGCGTCGTCCACCCGTTCGCGCCAGGTCTGGAGCTCCTCGAGGGTGAGGAAATCCTCGATGACGACGAAGCCCCGAGTCTGATATTCGTTGATCTGATCCGCCGTGACATCCGTCTTCATGAAGCAACTCTCTCTTCAGGCTGTTGCATGCAGCTATCACCCAGATGGCGATGGCCGTCAACCGCTTGTGGATTCAGGCCTCGATGTGCGCAACGCCGTTAGGGAATGCAGGGATAGGATGCTGATGACGACGATACCGCCCAGGATCGCGTGATCGCCGGGGTATTCCTCGAGGACGATCCAGACCAGGTATGGGCCGAGTATGGCTTCCAGCAGCATGACGAGACTCACCTCGTGGGCAGGGATGAAGCGGGGTGCCATGGTGATGAGGGTGAAGGACAGGGGAATGATGACGATCCCCAGAGCGAGCAGGTAGGGCCAACTTGGGCCGGGCACGTTGAGAGGATCGGCGACTGGCCAGCAGAAGCCGGCGGTGATGACACCGCTGATGACAACACAGGGGGTCATGTCCACGTCATGGCCAGCGGAGCGGATTGTCGTCAGATAGCCGGCGACGCACAGGGCGGTGCCGAAAGCGAAGAGATCCCCGATCCGAGGCCCCTCGATACCCCCGCCGACGGCGATCCCTGTGCCCGCCAGTGCAGCCACGATAGCGATCCACGTGCGCAAGGGAACGGCCTCGCCCAACAGCAGCCATCCCAGTAGGGCGGCGAACAGTGGTGCCAGGCCGATGATGATGAGGACGTTGGCCACCGTCGTGTAGGTGACGGCGGAGACGAAGAGCACCGTGCCTACGCCGGAGACGGCGCCAGCAAGAAGGCCCCGCCTGCCGACGGCGCGGTAGCCACGGGTCAGATGCCGGCCGTGGCGAAGCCCCTGAACCGCGGTGATCGTGATCGCGAGCAGCAATCCTCGCCAGAACGACAGTGTCCAGACGTCAACGGCGATGAGACGGATCAGTAGACTGTCGGGGCTGATGGCGACGACACCCAAAAGGGCGATGAACAGTCCCTTGAGCTGCGGCCGCTCGCCAATCATCGCCGCTGTCTATGCATCGCGCTCAAGCAAAGCGCAGAGCCTGAAAAAACGCAGGCTCGTGGAAGCTGGGTGATTTGGCCGTAATCGGGGCCCACGAGCCCCAGTGCGGGTGAGAAGTGTCGCCGCCGCACTTATAGAGATTCCCCTTCCACTCTGTGCCCTCCCGAGGTGGCGGGCACTCTACGAAGTACTGCTGAAAGAGCGACAGCGGTACGTGGAACTCCAGGGACCAAGTGGTAGGTTTGGCGATCTCGGGCTCCACGATTCTGGGCATTGAGGCGGCGACTGATACGACAGAGGCGTCGGATTCGGCGAGCATGGGATTGAGCCGCCCCCACTCGCGCTCTACCGTGGAGGAGCAGCGACGCAATAGCATGGTGCCACCGCAGTTGAACTCAAAGTTGAAGTAGGCGTCGGTCGCCGTCGACGTGAGAAAGGGGCTGACGAAGAATTCGACACAGCTGTCGTTGCTCACGGGATCGCCGAAGTTTTCGGCGACGGCGCGCACGTAGTGATCTTCCACGCGAAAGATAACGGCGAGATGCTCGTCATCGTAGAGGATCCGTGCCTGCGTCGGCGGATGGTGGCCGGAATCCTCCCACCGGTAGTGAGCGACCTCGAGGATATCGGCGGCACTCCACAACTCGGCATCCCAGCCGGCCGACGGTTTGCCCAGCGGTTGCTGGGCTCTTTGAATGGTGTATTCCATCCGTCTATCTCTCCATCGCCAATGCTAGAGGTTGCATGATCCCGGACATGAAATTCACCACTTTCGGCCGCACGGGGTTGCGGCTCTCCCGGGTCGCCCTGGGGGCAGGAGGGCCGTCGCGGCTGGGCTTTTCGAAGAATCGGGACCGAACCTCCATGATAGCCTTGATCCACGGCGCCGTCGACCTCGGGGTCAACATCATCGACACGGCGCGCAACTACGGCACCGAGAAGATCATCGGAGAGGCGCTGGCAGAGGTCTCCGAAGAGGTGTTTGTCGCGACCAAGGTCTGGTGCTTCGAGAGCGAGGACGTCCACGACCCTAACCGCGAGCCCTATCGCGATCCCGATCGTCTCGTAGAATCGGTAGAGACGAGTCTGCGGCAGCTCGGCCGCGAGACCATCGATATTCTGCAGTTTCACGGTGTTCCCCCCGGCGGGCTCGACGTTACCATCGACATACTGCTGCCGGCGGCACAACTTCTGCGAGACGCCGGTAAGGTCCGCTTCATTGGCATCACGGAACACCCCGGCATCGATCCTCAGCAGGAAATGGCGTGGAGAGCCTGCGACAGTGGCTTGTTCGATAGCATCATGGTGCAGTACGGCATCTTCGATCAGGAGGGCGACTGGCGCACTTTCCCCACGGCGAAAAAGAACGAGGTTGGGGTATTCTGCATGTGTGCGGCGCGCAATGCGCTAACCACGCCTGAAGCCGTGGAACGTGTCTTGACCCAGCTCGATCGCCAGCCTGTCCCGGATCTGTCGTACCTGCTCGACGAGGCTTCGCCCAAGTACGCCGACGCTGCCTTTCGCTTCGCAGCCAGCAACGAATCCATAGACGTCGTGGTGGTCGGTACAGGCAACCTCTCGCACCTTGAGGCCTCCACGCGAGCTGTGCTCGGCCCTCCGACGCCTGCGGCGGTGCTGGACAGGCTGCAAGCGGATTTTGGCGATCTCGCGGGTGGGCCCATGTGGCCTGGGGACTAGACCACTCGCAAACGGGGATGAACTAAGAGCGAATGGCGAACCCGCGTGGACACTGTGGAAGCCGACTCGGCTGGCCGGGTGCCGTCGATAATATTCACAAGCCACGTAAGTCGTAGACCGTCGTCGTACTGACGGCAAGAAGCTACGCGATTGCTGTGGACTGCTCGAAATTCAATGGCCTCAGTTGGATAGAATTATTTCGTGCGAATTCTTGGATCGACACAAGAAGAATCCGAGGGCCTACCGGCAAGCCACTGAACTTCAGAGCAGTTCGCCGTAATGAGCCACCAACGTCCGTCCTGCTTCTCGACTGTGTAGAAGCCTGCCATCGCGGCTGGTGCTCCTTTCGGTATCTACTGTAACGACTCATCGGCTAAAGCTTGCCTTCCGCCTCCCATTGTTCGAAGAGCTTCTGGCGGTAGGCTTCCGCCCGCACTGAGTCCTCCTTCGCCCGCTTCGCAAAGTAGACGAAGCCGAGAGCCGCCCGTCGCCGCTCGCTGTGATTTGCGTCGGCACGGTGGATGATCATGGAATGGTGGGCGAAGAGATCGCCGGGCGCGGCGAGAATGGGCTCTTCGAGACGGCGATCCTCGTCGGAGTAATCGACAATTCCCTGTGAGAACCCGATGATGTTGGATCGCTGGTGGGCTCGCATACCCTGTCGGTTCGAGCCGCGCACGTAGCGCACGCAGCCGTTTTCCTCGTCGACATCGTCCAGAGCGAGCCACAAAGTGATGGCCTCATTGGGATCGAGCATGAAGTAGAATCCGTCCTGATGTGGCGGCGTATGGTTGCCGATCCGGGACGGTTTGTTGAACCATTGCATGTTCTTGCCCACCACTTCGTCGCCGAGTAGTTCTGCGGCCAGGGCGGCGAAGCGCTCCTGGTAGAACAGGTCGTGGAACCAGGGGTCGCACGCGGTCATGCCCTGCAGACGCATGATCGTCGTTGGGTCCTTGGAGTCTTCGTAGAATGCCGTGCTCTCCGGCGCCGTGGGCAGCACGCGGTCGATGAAACGGTCGATCTCGGCGTTGATTTCTGCCGCTTCCTCAGCGGAAAGAAAGTTGCGCAGAAAGATGAAGCCGTCGCGGTCGAAGGTGGCTTTGCGGTGGACAGCTTTAAGGGCGCCGGCGTTGCGGTCAGTCATGAGCGGGGAATCCCAGGTGTCGTTGCAGAAATTCGAAGGTGCCCTTGCCGTGGATGGTGTGTGGGCCGTCGAAGAACTCGATCTCCGTGCGGTCGCCGTGACCAAGAAGAACGTAGTGCCGCTGGGTACGGGCGTACTCGTAGGCGACCCACTCGTCGGGTGCGACTCCGTCGTGATGGCCGCGCTCAACCATGAAGGGTCGGGGGAAAATGAGCCAGCTCATCTCCGCGTAGTTGAAGGTGTTGCCAAGGTTGAATTCGGGCATGTCGTACTCGCCGGTGGCCATGTACGAGTAACTGTGCCGAGTCGACGCATTCTTCCAGATCCACTCGTTGTAGTCGGCTGAGCAGATGGACAGGCAGTAGCCGTCGAGCATGGCGGGCACGCGCATGGCGGTCTTGCCGCCGTAACTGAGTCCGTAGAAGGCGATGCGCTCTGCATCCACGAAGGACAGCTTGCCTAACCACTCGAGAATGCGCTGGTGCTGGCGCACGATCACAGAAAACAGAGACAGTCCCAGGGGATTGGCCATGCGCTGAATGACGCGGTAGGAGTCGCCGCCGATGTAGGGGTTCTGAGGCGCGAACACCACGTAGCCTCGCTCGGCGAGGCGGCAGCCGTACTGGTTGTACGAGGGGTTGTCGACGGTGGGATCGGCGAGATCCCGGGGCCGACCCTCGAGACCATGCTGGCAGACGACGGCAGGACGGCGTTCGCTATCGGTGAGATTCTTGGGCACAAGCAGAATGCCGCTGGCAAAAACGTGGTCGGAATCGCCTTCGCGTCCGTACACGTTGATGACGACCTCGTAGCTGCGGTAGTGGGTGGACTCGCAGATAAGCCGGCTCAAGGGTCGGAGGGTGTGGTGTGGCGACGGCAGCGAGCCAATGACTTGGCGCTCGAAGTAGCGCCGGTAGTAGCTACACGAGCCGATGAAGGAGTCCGCATCATCGAAGACAGCCTTGGCCCAGAAGCGCCGGCGGGCGAACTCGGCGTCGGCGAGGGCGTTCTGGGTGTGGGCGATCAGCTGCTGTACGGTGCGTTGACGGCGGGTGGCGGCGCTCGCCGCGGCCAGGAGCGGGGTCTGCATCCGCGCCGGTGCAGTCACCGGTGCCAGGTCGCGCGCGGCGCCCAAGGAGAGAAGGAAGTGACGGAGAAAGGAGCCGCTGCCAGGCCGGCTGTCTTCGGGGGTGACGAGCTGTAGACAGCTCGCCGATCCCGCCAGTGATGCCACCAGTCGCGCTGCGCGGTCGATCTCGGCCTTCACCTGCTCTGTACTCGGGGTAGCAATCACCCCAGGGGCGGCACCGGAACGCCTTTCGGTGCGTGGTGGAGGGCCGTCAACGGCCGGATGATGCGCGGCTTCGACGATCAGGGTGCGCGGCACCACCATGGCGGCGAGTTCGGCATCGCCAAAACTCTTGAGTTGTCCGAAGACATTGCGATAGATCGGCTGCTCCCACACACCCTCGCGTGGGCCGAAGGAGCCGCTCACCGCCACGGTGCGCAGTCGCTCGTCGAGGGCACCCGCCAGAGTCGCGAGCAATCCACCCTCGCCGTAGCCGATGATGCCCAGGGGTAACGCCAAACCGGTGCCGTGTGGGCCTGGTTCAGGCCCGCTGCCCGTGCTGGTCCGATCCATTGCTTCGAGAGCATCGATGGCTGCCAGAATCCGATGTAGCTCGTACCCGAGCACGTGCCGTCCGAGCTCGTAGGCGGCACGGTAGACGAACTCCCTGTGAGGCATGTTGGTCTGAAGGTGTCCGGGGATCTTCGACCACCTGCAGTCGCGATCGACGAGGGTTGGAATGAGCACCCGACATCCCGAGTGTACCAGAGTCCGGGCGAACTGTTCGGCTTTCGGGAGTCCCGGTTCCAGGCCGGCGAGTTGCTCGGGTGTGTTGTCACAATCGGGTAGGGCCAGGACCCGGGCCCGCGGGGCGACTTCGGGCTGCAGAAGCAGTCCCTCGCCGTATACGCCGTCGAGGACGGACCAGCGCACGGCAAAGATGCGATACCCGGAGGCGCGGGCCAGACAACCGTCGCCGTCGATAGTGGATGCCGGGGACACCAGCTGTAGCTCGCCGGGCAGACGGGAATCGTGAGGCAGACCCAGCTGACCGGCGAGCTCTTGGCGTAGCGGGGAGAGCCAGTGCGCGTACGCTGGCGCCGAGGAGAGGTCGGGCCGCCAGCGCTGCAGGCGGTGGTAGGGAGCGTCGTATAGGTGCCTCTGCAGGAGAGACCGGATGCCACCGACCATGCGTTCGGCGAGGTCACCTTGCCAGGCCAGGAGGCTGGTGCCTTCCAGCTCTGCGGGAGATGGCGGATCGGACGCGCTCACAACAGCGGGAGCCCGAGCATGCGCGCCGCGTTCTTCCACCCGATGCGCTCCTTCACCGTTTTCGGCCGGTCGAGGACGTCGATTTTTAGCAGCGCCGGATCCGGCACCTTGAAGGCCATACCCGTGCCGAAGGCGGGTTTGTCGGCGCCAGCGCTATCGATGAGCTCCTGCACGGTGCGCTGCAGCACACTGGCCATGCGGGAAATGTCGACGAGGTAGCTGGCATCCGGTAGCTGGCTGGGGATCAGCCCCAGGGCATTCAGAATCATCCACTTCACCTTGGGGCGGACGCTCAAGGCGGCGGTGATGTCGGCCTGGCCGAGATCGCGGGCGAGGTCCAGGGGGTGTCGGGTACGCCGATCCTCGATGCGCATGGGTACCTGGATCGCCCAGTCGAGCTCAGTGGCGGCATCGATGAGGTCCAGAGCCTCGGGATCGGTGAGACAGTAATCATGGTACTGCGGGTAGAGGCGCAGACCGCAGAGCTCGAGGTCTTCGGCACAGCGGCGCAGGTCTTCGTGCCAGCCGGGAAATTTCGGGTTTAGGGTGGCGAAGGGTAGAAGGCGATCGCGGACGCGGCGAGTGTTGCGGGCCAGTTCTTCATTGGCCGGGTGCGGACTGCGGTACAGTACGGCGTTGATGTTGGCGACGACGGCGTTATCAATGCCCTTCTTATCCATGCGCCGCACTAGCGCTGCCGGCGTGTTATGACGTAACTGCCGAAACGGCCAGTGTCCCACCCAGGTGTTGATGTCGATGAGGTTCACGCCGCGGTGCCTCCCCGCGCGCTCCGCCGACGGTCGAGGATCTTCTGGAAGTTGCGCCAGAATAGCTTCTCCTTCACCGCGACGTTTAGATCGGCGCCCAACACCTTGCCGACGCCACCTTCCATGGTCATGTCGGTGGCGAAAAGGATACGATCAGCACCGAGCTCGGCGACGCACATCTCTACCATGCCCTCGTCGATGATGCTGCCGCTGGTGTCTAGGTAGACGCTGGGGGCGTTGCGCAGCTGCCGGATCGACCACTCCCAGTCGCCGCCGCCGCCGATGTGGGCCTCAATGAGCATGCACTCTGGGTAGAGCTCGGCGGCGTGCACGAAGTCGGCAGCATCCGACATTTTAGGCTGCTGATCCCAGAACTCGCGGGTGGTGGGATGTCCAGCGTGCTCGAGAACGGGAACGGCTTCGGCGATCGCCTTTTCCAGAACGGGATGTACGGCGGGGTCCCAGATCTTGTACTGGTTGTAGAGCTTGATGCCCACCATACCAACGTCGAGGCAGCGGTCGATCTCGGCGATCGACTCCCTGTGCCCGGGGACGACGTAGCAGTAGCCGAGGATGCGCCCCGCGTAGCGCCGCATGCAGTCGATGACGGCGTCGTTGCAGGCGCGCACGGTGGGGAAGCTGGGCATGCCGCGCATGATAGGAATGGAGACCACCAGCTGGTCGATGCCGAGGGCGTCCGCGGCCTCGATGATGCGATCGTTGTGGTCCCAGCCCCACTCAACACCCGCCCCGTTCACGTGCATGTGACAGTCGATCTTGCGCATACGCCCCTCCGTACTCCTCACACTACAGTGCTGGAGGTGGTACTTCAAGTCGGGGCGCGCGGATCAACGCACCGCGCGGGTGGGACCCCTAATGATTGGGCTGATGGCTCCGGCGTCGATCGGGATGGTTTGAGCGAGGTAGCGAATAGCGAAGGCGTGGCGCTCGAAGGCTTGACGTTCGCCTCGGTCCCGATCAGTTTTGCCTACGATCTTATCACCCCTCCTGAATCTGCACCGCCATCTCCCACCGCGTGCGATGGCGCACCCAGACAGCACAGCCGCCGCCGCAACCGCGTGTCACTTCCTCTGACCTGCATCGTCAAGTCTCTGCCTCCGGTGGTTCCCTTCGTTGGGCCAGAGGCGCTCGAGCGCCGAAACGGCAGACCGTTTCAGGTTCGCGTCGGCGCCAACGAGAGCCCCTTCGGGGTGTCACCCACCGCCGCCGAATCCATGCGCAGGGCGGTGGGTGAGCTGTGGATGTACAACGATCCGGAAGCGCACGACCTCACAGCGCGGTTGGCGGACGAGCACGGTGTGCGCTACGGTGAGATCAGCGTCGGCGCCGGTATCGACGATCTACTCGGTGTACTCGTGCGCATCTTTGCTGAGCCGGGCGCCCCGATCGTCACCTCGCTGGGATCGTACCCCACCTTCAACTACCACGTGGCCGGCTACGGGGCCTGTCTCGAAGAGGTGCCCTACGTTGACGATCACGCCAATCCTGTGGCTCTAGTGGAGCGGGTCTGCCGCTGCGCTGCCCCCCTCATCTACCTGGCCAATCCTGACAATCCCATGGGCACCTGGCTGCCGGCGCAAGTAGTGGGCGAGATACTCGACGGCCTGCCGGAGCAGACCGTGTTAATTCTCGACGAGGCCTACGTCGATTTCGCACCCCCGGAGGCGATTCCGGAGATCGTCACCGATGATCTCCGTCTCATCCGCGCCCGCACGTTCTCCAAGGCTCATGGCATGGCGGGCGCGCGCATCGGCTACCTTATCGCCCACGCCGAGGTGGTCTCCGCCATCGACCGGGTGCGCAACCAGTTCGGCGTGAACCGCGTAGCCCAGGCGGGAGCCTTGGCCTCCCTCGACGACGGTGAGCACATGCGGCACGTGGTCGGCGAGGTCGAGAGCGGCCGCACCGAGCTCGTCGCCCTCGCTGAAGAGCTCGGCCTCAACCACGTTGACTCGGCCACGAATTTCGTGAACATCGACATGGGTTCGGGAGACCGCGCTCGCGCCACCCTGGCAGGCCTGCTGGAGCGGGACGTCTTCGTGCGCATGCCCACCCGCCCGCCTGGAGATCGCTGTATACGCGTCACCGTCGGAATCTCGGACCAGCGCCGGCTGTTCGCTGAGGCCCTGCGTTCCGTGGTCGCCGAGCAAGGGTATTGAAGTTTGAGCGACAAGCACCGCCGCCAAATTACACGACGATTGCGCATTCTCGTGGGCGGTAGCACCGGCTTGGTGGGCACTGCCCTCGTGGACTATCTGCGCGCCCGGTGCCACGACGTGGTGCCGCTAGCGCGCCGGGCTCCCGCCAACGCCGAGCCCCATGTGCTGTGGGATCCTGCGGCGGGGAAACTGCCGGTCGAAGCCCTCGATGGCTTTGACGGTATCGTCCATCTTGGGGGCGCCAATATTGCCCACGGGCGCTGGACGGCGGAGCGCAAACGGGTGATCCGCGACAGCCGTGTTGTGGGCACGCGCTTGCTGTGCGAGAGTCTGGCCCGCGCCGCTGAGCGGCCTGACACTCTAGTCTGCGCCTCCGCCATTGGCTACTATGGCAGTCGCCGCGACGAGATCATGCGGGAGGACGCTACCCCCGGTGACGACTTCCTCGCCGAGGTAGCTAAAGATTGGGAAGCGGCCACCGCCCCGGCGATGGAAGCGGGAATTCGCGTCGTCAATCTGCGTATCGGCGTAGTACTGACGCCCATTGGGGCCGCCCTCAAGAGCATGCTGCTGCCCTTTCGCTTCGGTCTCGGGGGCAGGATAGGAAGCGGTGGCCAGTACATGAGCTGGGTTACTCTCGATGACGTGGTAGCCGTCATCGATCACGTCATCCGCAACGAGAGCGTATCCGGTCCCCTCAATGCCGTGGCACCGGAACCCGTAACCAACGCCGAGTTCACCGACACGCTTGGACGCGCTCTGCACCGTCCCACCTTGGTGCCGCTGCCCGCCTTCGCCGTGCGGCTGCTGTTCGGGGAGATGGGTCAGGCCCTGCTGCTGTCGAGCACCCGTGTGGATTCGAACCGGCTCGTCAACAGCGGGTACCACTTCCTGTACCCCACACTCGCAGGGGCCCTCGAGGATCTGTTGAAGCCTCATTGAGGGTTGCTTACTCCGACGACTACTACGTCGTCGAGATATCCGAGGGGCACTGTCTTCCCACGGGCAAAACCATGGGCCGTGCACCAGATCCTGCCTCGTGAGGCTCTAACGTGATGTCGTGGCGCCCGGGGCCCGCTGACAACCTGGTTCACCATGAGGCCTACTGACGTGGCCTCTGGAGGGCACCTTGCTGGTGATACGCATGGCTCTTGAGGACCGCATTGCCGTCAATCTCTCCGGCGCCCTCCACGCCCAAAGTGTTGCCGTGGGGAACGGCGCCTCAGAGCGTCGGCGTCGTAAGGTCGCCGCGGATGAGCTCGCCCATGAGCTCGTCAAAATCCTGTCGATCCACAGGGAACTCTACGACTTTCTTGCGTAGACCGGACAGCAGGATCGCATTGATCAGTTCGATGGTGGTGCGGGCGCTGGCGCCGGTGGTGATGGGCTCGGTGCCATCGAGACAGGCGTCGACGAAGCTTTCCATGAGCGTCGGTCCGATGGTGAAATCGCCACAGTCTATGTCTCGCCACTGAGGCTGGGGGCGTTCCACACGGCGTTCGGCGTCAGTGATGATCTCGGGCAAAGGCGTCGGGTAGGTGCCCAGGCGCAGCTGATCCGGTAATCCCGTCACGTTGGCGTCTTGCTCGTGCTGGAGCACGGCGACGCCAAGATCCCCGGATATCTGCCGGTAGTTCAGGCAGCCCTCCCAGGTGCTATACTGCAAGCTGGCCACGACACCACTGGCGAAGCGCACCGTGGCGATGGCGGTATCCTCCACTTCGTGACGATGGCCGCGATTGCCGACGATGGCACTAACCTCTGCCGGCTCGCCGCACAGCCAGCACAGCAGGTCGATGTCGTGACTGGCCTGATTTACAAGCACGCCCCCGCCCGCCTGCTCCCAGCGGCAACGCCAGGGATCGCGGTTGTAGTAGGCTTCGGAGCGCGCCTCCAGCCACTGCCAGATTACGCGGTGGATGCGGCCCAGCTGGCCGGAGGTGACGATGTCGTGCAGAGCCTGGTTGGCGGGGAACGTTCGATACTGATGGCCGACGGCGAGCACGAGGTTCTCGGCAGCGGCGAGTTCCACCATACGATCGGCATCGGAGACGCGATTGGCGATGGGTTTCTCCACGTACACGTGGACGCCGGCGGATAGCGCCGACAGGCTCATGGGTGCGTGCAGGTGATGGGGAGTGGCCAGAATTACGGCGTCTACGCCGCCGGCAGTTAGCATGGCCTCGAGAGTGGGCAGGGGAATTGCTTGCCATTGCTCGCCGGCCTGGCGGCTGGCGTCGGCGTCAAGATCGGCGACGCCAGCGATTTCCGCTCTCGATATTCGCGACAGCTGTTCGAGATGATGCCGACCGATGCCGCGCACGCCAACTACTCCGATTCGCAACCGGCTCATAAGAATTCTCCAAGATGTGCCAACAATCCCCGTATTCCAGACGCTGCGACCACGAGGTCCTTGGCGTACTTTAGCCGCTCACACAGAGGCCGCACAAGGCACAACACGCCTGAGAGGGGACATCGTGAACGTCATCGTCCTGGTGAGCGACACCTTTCGCTACGACTACCTCGGCTGCAATGGCAACGACTGGATCGGCACGGAAGCCCTCGACTGCTTCGCCGAGCGGGCGACCTGTTTCGACCGCCACTACCTGTCGAGTTTTCCTACCATTCCCAACCGCACCGATCTGTTCACGGGGCGCTACAGCTTTCCCTTTCATGGCTGGCAGCCGCTGGATCGCACTGTCCCCGTGCTCAGCACGCTGTTTGGTGCCGCCGGCTACAGCAGCCAGTTGATCTGCGACACCCCCCATCTGATGAGCCGGGATCACCACTTCGACCGCGATTTCCACGGTGCTCAGTGGATCCGCGGACAAGAGGGCGATCGGCCACTGTTGAAGGGGAACCTGCCGCCACGACACAGGATCCCGAAGTCGAAGACCCGCGTGGACGCGAACATGCGGCACACGAAATGGGGGAACCTGGCGACCCTGCACAGCCACACCAACCGCGATTGGGCCTGGGAAGAAGACCGGTTCTGCGTGCGTACAGCTCGTACCGCGAGCCGTTGGCTTGAGGAAAATCACGACGCCAGCCCCTTCCTCCTTTGGATCGACTTCTTTGACGTCCACGAGCCTTGGGATCCGCCCGAATACCTGGTGGCGCGCTACGACGTGCGTTCGCGCTACGACGGGCCACCCATGATCCATCCCAACTACGGTCCTGCTTCCAACTACAGCCGCCGGGAGCTGGCCAATCTCAAGGCGCACTACGCCGCTGAGGCGTTCCTTGTCAACAAGTGGATCGGCTATCTCCTCGATAAGGTCGACGACCTCGGCCTGTTCGAAGACACGGTCATCGCCTTCACCAGCGATCATGGGATGTTTCTGGGAGAGCATAATCGAACTGGAAAGTCCAACATCGATCGTGCCGACGATCGCATTTGGCCTCTCTATGAGGAGCTCACCCACATTCCGTTGATGATCTCAGCGCCGGGTCTGCGTGGGGGCACGCGAGTGGGCGAGCTCACCCAGTCGGTGGACCTGTTGCCGACTTTACTGGAGCTGACGGGAGTGAAGCCCGTCGCAGGATTGGAGATGCACGGACACTCGCTGGCACCGCTGTTGCGGGGAACGAAACGAGGCCGGGATGGGTGGCCGCGGCGCTACGCTTTCAGCAGTACCTTCCTGCGCAACGGTGGCCCCACGGTGACCGACAAGAGCTGGACCTACCTCTCGTACGGCGAGAACGGCGGCAGGCCGGAGCTCCACAACCTCAGGCGCGATCCGGGGCAGCAGCGCAACGTGATTCGCCAGCAACCGAGGGTCGCCCGGCGCATGGAGAATGCCTTGTCTACCTTCCTCGCCGACCTGGGTACCCCGGAGGAGAATTACGACCTGCTCGGACCCGTGGGCGGGCCCGACTACGCCAACCGTGGTCGCTGAGCTGACCTGAGGGTTCCGCCAGGCAGAGCCGGAGGGCCGAGGCTGTCGGAAGAGAGAGCATTGACCAGAGGTAAAGGGCCGATGGTCAACGCGCAGGTTGGACCGCACCCGCTGTGATCAGCGGGGAATAGTGCTTTGCAGAAGGGATTTTCGCCCAGTTCGGCGAGGTGGTCATCAATTTTCTGCAGAGCGCCCCTTTTCTGCCCAGAGAGAGCGGCGAGGGCGGCATCATCCGGATCCGATGGCGACCGGCCGCAGCGACGGAATGGTCCGGGTGGAGGTGAAAGTCCATGGACGAGCGGATCTTCAAGGGGGCTAAAGCACGCGGGAAATCGAGGCAGAATTGGGTCTGCCAATTTCGCGCTGTATTGCCCGCGCCCACTGCATGGTGTCCTACCTGACCGCGCTGTGAGATGCCCCCTATCCGTTAGTGCCCGAGAACGCGACCCTCCACGGAATCAGAATCGACGTCACCAGCAGCACCAGGGTGAACAGGACGCCCGCCATCAGCGCCGAGACGTGAATCCGGGCAGAGCGCTTGGTCATCGTCTGCTGCCAGTCGTTGTCCTCGACCTTGCGGACTCCTTCCGGCGTGCTCACTGCACCGCGCGCGGCGAGAAAGACGCAGGTGGAGGTGCGGGCCTGGAACAGGCAGAGCATGGCGAGCCAGGTCGGCAGAAACACCGTCACACGCATGACCAGGGGGATTCCCGCCACCGTCATAAGAGACATCATGCCGATGGCGAAGAGAAAGAGGAGAATCCCGAAGAACAAGCGAAAGCGCACGCCATCGGCGCCGATGTTGCCCAGCTGCACAGGGGCCTTCACGAAGAAGGGAAGACTCTCTCATCCAGCCAGCGCTGGATGTCGGCCGCGACTTCTCCAACTCTCTCGATATGCACGGCATGGCCGCAGCTTTCGTAGACCTTGAGCTCGGCCTCCGGAATATCCGCCTCGAAGCGCAGTGCATAGAGGGGTGGCACGACTCGGTCCTGCTGGCCCCAAAGCACGAGTGTCGGGCAGGAGATCTGGCTATAGGACTCGGGAAAGTGCTCGATGTCGGTGGGGATCAGATTGCGCGCCGCATACCGGTACGCGTACAGCGTACGCTCAAGCGCCTGAATGGCAACGGCTTCAGCAATGGCGTCCGCCCGAATTGCGGCGGGGTCGTAAAAAGCGTGACGTAGGGTAATGCGAGTCACCAGCGAAGTGAGGCCGGTGACATGCGCCAATCGTGCTCCCCAGGAACTGGCGATCAGCGCTCCCGGCCATCCCTGCAATAGACCAATGTAACCGGGCATGTTCTGCTGATAGCCGGCAGCGGCGGCCAAGATCAGTCCGCGCACGCGTGGTGCCTGCGGCCACGGCGAGCACACCATGCGCAGGGCCAATCCACCTCCCAGCGAGCTGCCACCGAGGACGACGTCGTCGAGATCGAGCCGGCGGACGAATTCCCGAAGATATCTCGTTTGCATGTCTAGGGAATAGCGCTCACGTCGCGGCGTGGCAGCCAGTTGTGGCTTGTTGCTGTAGCCGTGCCCGACTAAGTCGACGGCGATGAGCTGGCAGTCTGGGCTGGCCAGGCGTGACATGAGGTTCCGCCAGGTGCCTTTGTGGTCGAATAGGCCGTGCAGCAACAGCAGCTTCGTGCGTGCGTGTTTGGGGCCAACAGCCCGGTAGGCCATGCGGATTTCTTGGCCGTTCTCCTCTCCGACCGCGACACTGTCTTCGACTACAGGAAGGGCTTCGACCGGTCTCGCCGTGTCATCGGCGATGTCCACCGTCATTGCTGTCACATCAAGTGCAGCCAGTCGTCGAGGAGGAAGCGAATGCGGCCGATGAGAAGCGACAGTCGGCCCATGATCGTGTAGCCAAATGAGGCGCCAAAGGAGATCATGAGAAACCAAATGCCGACTTTTGAGATCTTGCCTACTGCCCCCGTGTGCTCGACAGAAAAGAGAAAATAGACGAGCACCGCTACCACACCAATGAGGATCAGGATCGCATTGAAGCCGTCGGCACTCCATTCTAAGGCGCGCATGGTTGGCTCCATCTGTTCTATCAGAAAGGCGCTGATATAGCGGGGAATGGTGAAGCCAGCGCCGACGCCGACGAAGAACGCAAAGGCGATGCGACTCAGCCACCCGATTTTCTGCGAGAACCGGGTGAGCATGAGCAGGCCGAGGATCGTGGGCACGACGAGCAACAGGTGATTGCCGCTATTGCCGTCGTCGCCGATGCCAAAGAGCCGCACTACGATCTCCCCGTAGAGACTTTGATACCAAGTGATGCCGAAGATGTACGCGGCGGAGACGCCGACGAAGACGTGCTCAGCGAACTTGAACAGCGGATTGTCGCGATAGAGGAAACTATAGAGCGCGAGGGTCAGACCCGCCGCCAGCATGGTCCCGGCGCCGGTCCAGTCTGCTGGCAGTTTTCCGGTGGTGAAGAGGAAGACGTTGACAAGGGCGAAGAGCCCGACGAAGCCGAGGAAGAGGTTATTCTCGCGCGTCATCTCAGGCCCCCCTCCGCGTGGCAAAGTAAGCCAGGTTACCGAACAAGATGAAGGCAATGATGATCAGGTGGGTGATGCTCTGAGCGCTCATGCCGGCAGTGGCGGACTCGGGGTGATCGATGAGGGCTTCGTACTCTGCGGCGCCCACTAGTCCGCCTAACAGCCCTTTGAGTTGGCCCGACTGCAGGAAGGGGTAGAGATCGGGGGCCATCACCGCCGTGCACCCGCCCGCGAAAGGAACCTCGCGTTTGCCATATGGAATCCACCAGTACTCGATACTGTCTCCCGACGCGAAATCGAAGATGAAATCGAAATCGGTAAGCGAGTTGATATTGCTGGTGAGTGCGATTTCGCCCACTGGTGTTCCCCGGGTGTCCTTGGGGAAGGCGTCGTGGAAGTTCTGCCCCATGTTGATGATCACTGCTTGCAATCCGGGCTTGTAACCCATGAAGGCGTAGTCTTCGCCGTAGGTCTTGCCGTATTCGGCGGCGATCGCCTCCATCGCTGGCTGTGCTAGCCCGGATGCCTCAGGCCAAAGGCAGATACCGACAACCTTGATGTCGTTGGCGAAGCAATGTCGCAGAATGGCGACGACCATGGGCTGGATCTCCGGCTCCGTGGAGGCGCCGTAGGAATAGGAGAGCAGCACAGCGGGATCGTTGAGTTTTGCCACCCGCTCAAACTCCTCGTAGGTGGAACGGACCTCTTTGCTTGGCTCAATGGGGAAGGGTGTGGGATAGAGCAGGGGCACCAAGGTGCCGAAGAAGATGAAGACGAAAATGATTCGCCGATCGATGTTGATGAGCCGTTCCACTATTCGTCACCTCCTCCACCGAGATAAGAACGCTCGATCCCGAAAATGATGCGCAGCGAAGTGGCAATGGCCCCTAGGCTGACGCCCAGAAGAATGCCACGCTTGGCCGCCAAGTTCGGCACGTCCATGAGCCATGAGGAGAGGACCGGAAGGAACTCAGCGATGGCGCGACCGATGGGCACGCGGCCGATCATGAGGATGATCGCTGCCAGTAGAAGAATAGCTGCGTCAACGGAGCGAGCTCGGAAGGTGCGGTAGGCCGCCGAAGCGATGAAGAAGGCGAGAACGGAGAATATCGTCGACGAGCAGGCCACGTGGACGTAGGTGAATATCCACTGGTAGCCCCCGGTTTCCGACTGTGGCGCAAAGGGTCCGTTCCCGTCGTTGTAGGCGACGAAGAGGAACATGACACCAAAGCTGATCGCGGCGACTAGGCTGTAGCCCCAGCCGGGGATGCGCCGCTTGATGCGGTCGGCGTGCAGGTTGAGCAGGCTGTAAAGACCGAGGACGTAGGCGAAGGCGTAGACGATGCGCAGCCATAGCGAAAGCTCGCTCTCGATAGTCTGCGCCGAGGCATGCGGGATGTAATAGATTGCCACCGCCACGGAACCGAAGCCAAAGGCCAGCAGCGTCGGCAGAGTGCGAGTCACGAAGAACATAGGGCGGTCTCCTTGAGCATTAGTAGGCGCTGAAGGCTTGGGCGAGGTGGGGCACGCCGAAGGTGGAAAGCACCGTGCCGACGACGATCACGGCCAGCAGGATCATCTTGCCGATGTCCTGACCCTTCAGCGACCCCATCAGGCGCGGTTCGCGCGAGAGATAAGCACTGGCGGCGTAGAGCTCCTCTCCGAGCAGGGTGTAATCGCAGGTGGTGACGAAGAAGGGCAACTGGGTGTACGCATCAGAGCCGGCGATCTGAATGGCGCCGGTGGTGGAGCCGGTCTCGGCTAGCAGCAGCGATTCCGCGTAAAAGTAGCCCATCATGATGTGGGCGGCGGGACGCTCGCGTAACATCATGCCCTCGACGGCGGCGGCGTAGCTGAACTGTTCGGTACCGGCGACGAAGATGTTGTCCTCGCGATAGGCGTCGGGCCGGCCGGCCTCGAGATAAGCCGTCTTCACCGTTTCTTGGCTCACGGACAAAACCACGGGATCGGTATTGGTGACCTTGAGCTCGGTGTCGTACTCGGCGGTGCGCTGGGCGACACGGCCGAGGATGCCCACCGCGGCGATGGTGGAGATCTTATCCATCCCCTGCAGCCCGTGAATGAACAGAACGGGCTTACCCATCTCCGTTGCTCGGCCTAGGGCTTCGTCCAGGGCTTCTAGGCCGGCGATGCGGCGCACGTAGAGTTCGCGGCGTCGAGCTAGGGCGATAGAGAGCAGAATGACGACAGAGAGGAAGGCACCGATGAGGAAGTTGTTGAGGCGCGATGTGTTGAAGAGGTTGCTCTCGGGGATGGCGCTGGTCACGGCACCGCGAGTCTCGGCGGATCCTGTAAGAACGGAAACTCTCAAGAAGTAGGTCTTGTCTGTGGTCAACTTGCGAGTCTCGTCGCTTACGGTGTATTCAGTGACCTTCACTGCCTGTATGAGGAAGTTGGCCTCGTCGTGGCCGTAATTGCCGGGATCGTCGGATAGCAGGCTGGTACCAGCGGCGACTTCGCTGGCGAGGTAGAAGGGACCGGATTCGGCCTCCGCCACCAGTACCCGGTACTTCGTGCCTTCGGGGGCGTCTGGATTCACCGGCCATGTGACGGTGACGCTGGCGCCGTCGTCATTAGGCGTGTCGAAGGCCTCGATCACGGGTGGGGCCAGCGCCTGTGCGGTAAGCGTACTCGGCGCCAACCACGCCAAGGTGATGAGGATCGCCGCGGCAAGTCTCATGGATATTCCTTTCAGTTCAGCGACGGTATGTCAGCCGCCTCTCATTCCTCGATGAGCTCGACGTTGGCACGCGGCACGACCACACGCGAACCGTCTTCGAACTTCACTTCCAGCACGCGAACGTGAGCGCCTGACTCCACCTTCCGTAGCTCGGTGTTGAGCTCCGCTATCTGGCCGATTCGGCCGAAATGCGGGGCGCGGATCACCCGCAGGACGTCGCCAACTTGCATGCCGGACACGGAACTATGCGCTTCCGACTTCGCTTCGGGGGCGTCGAGATCTGGGACGATAAGCTCCGGCCGCAGTACACCGGCGCGAATCTGAGTCGCGCCGGAAAGGCTCGCCTCGCGCCCGGAAAATCTCTCCAATATGGAGAAAGTTTTACGGGCCATGGCGATTTCCCCGAAGCCCTCGGTGATGATCAGGGTGATGCCGATCTCTTCGGTCCCGGTGATGGCGACGCCGAGATCATACCCGAGCAGCTCGCACAGGTCGCGATCGTGAATGCCGGCGCCGATGATGCCGACGGCACCCATGTCGCGGGCGGCGAGAATGGCCTCGTAGGAGAGCCGCCCGCCACCGCCGACGATCTTGCCCTCACAATCCGATCCCAACAAGGCCGGCGTCAGGGGCTGCGACGGGTCGCTGACGCGCAGGTCGAGGGTGCCCCAGTTCTCGCCGCCGACACCGAAAATGCCTTGCACGAAGGCACCGGCGGTCTCCACGACGACGCCCTCCCCGGGAATGACCCCAACGACGGTCCCGTCTATGTAGGCGGGCATCTCCACCGGGGCCGGCGGTTTGCGCAGGATGACCTGACCGGTGATGGAGGAGATGTTCTCAAGCGTGCCATCGATTCCGGACTCGACCACCGTCTTTAGCCACTTGATCCAGGGTCTAGTCTCGGCAATGGGCTCGCCGGCGGCGACCGGATCCCCCTCCTTCTTCAACATGTACTGGCCGATATCATCGGCCGAGATGCCTAGCCGATTGACGACGTTCACGGTAACCACGTCACCGGGCAGATCGGTGCGTGCCACGACCTGGTCACGGTGCACCCTGTCACCCACGGCGACGAGCACCTCCCCCTTGAGCGGTAAACGGCGTTCCTTGCGCAGCTGGGTGTGGGCAGTGATGCGCAGGCCGGGCGTGTAGGCGTGTGCCATCAGATCGCCTGTGGTTCTCCGTACATGCTCAAGGCCCGAATCCAGGAGTCGACGAGGGAACGACGTTGCGCGGTGTCGTCGGGGAAGGACAGGGGACGGCCGCGGCCGTCGAGGATGAGACCGACTACGCCGCCGTGTACGGTGGTGGTTAGCTCCTGGCCCGGGCCGGCACCAACATCCCAGCTGCCCTCGGGCTTGACCGACAGCTGGGCCGTCGCTCCCTCAGACAGAGGTAGCAGTTCGATATCGCACATGGTCAACGATCCCGATCGACGCTCGACCTTGTCGCCGCTGAGATGCCAGCTGGCGATGATGTCGCCGGCCCTGCCGGTGCCGGCAGGCGCAACGCAGGTGCCGAGGTAGATGATACAGTCTCGCTCGAACACGTCGGTGGCGGCTCGCTCGTCGACGGAGGAAAGGACGCCGAGATGGGGCATCATGAAGATGCTATCCACGGCGAGGCGGGTAACGCCCTGGGGCTGGAAAGCGTCAACGAGCATAGCGGTGGTCTGCACCCGACGCGGTGCGTGGGACAGCACGCCACCGCTGCCCACGAGAAGGTCAAGCTCCATCATGTCGATGAGAGTTTCATCGCTGCCCGACTGGTCGAAGACGTCGGAGAGAGTGCGCTCAATCTGAACACCCTTTAATCCTACGGCCAGCTCGTGATGCTGCAAGAAGGCCAATCGAAGTGCCTCACGAGAGACGGCGTGCTCGATCTGCAGCTCCTCAAGCATGTGGGGGATGGTGGTGGGCCGGATCATCTTGTTCTTGATGCGGTTGCGCAGGTCGGCCTCTTCCATGTCGAAGGGAACCCAGCGCAAGACATTATCAAGGCCGGCCTCGCTGAGCACGTTAGAGATGCTGTAGGACATACCTAGGTTGGCGCTGACCGTTCGATTAAATACCGCATCGGAGCCTTTGCCAAAGACGCTGAAGACGTCGGTGGTGGCGCCGCCGATGTCGACACCGACGACGCTGATACCCTGTCGGCGGGCGATGGTCTGCATGATCTGGCCTACCGCTGCCGGGGTTGGCATGATGGGGGCACCGGTCCAGCCCATGAGCTTGCGGTAACCCGGCGCTTGGGCCATGACGTGTTCGAGGAAGAGGTCGTGAATGACGTGTCGCGCCGGTCCAAGGTTCTCCTGCTCCAGCACCGGACGTAGGTTCTCTGTCACAGTGAGAGCGTTCTTGTCGTCCAGTACTTCCTCGATCGCGGATCGGGCGTCCTTGTTGCCAGCGTAGATCACCGGCAACTGAAAGCCACTACCGAAGCGCGGTTTGGGGTCGGCGGCGGCGACGAACTCGGCAAGCTCGACGACGTGGGAAACGGTGCCGCCGTCGGTGCCGCCGGATAGCAGCACCATGTCGGGTCGCAGTTGACGGATGCGCTCGATTTTCTGGTGCGGGAGGCGGCCGTCATTGGAAGCGACCACGTCCATGACAATGGCGCCAGCACCCAGGGCACAGCGCTGCGCACTTTCGCCTGTCATGGCCTGAACCACGCCGGCGACCATCATTTGCAGGCCGCCGCCTGCACTGCTGGTAGAGATGTAGATGTCAACTCCACGATCGCCGTCGGCGGGAGAGATGATAGTCTCGCCGTCGAGGATAGTGCGGCCCGAGAGTTCCTCTACTTCTTGAATGGCGTTGAGCACGCCGCGAGTCACATCCTCGAAAGGCGCCTCCACCGTAGTTGGCGCCTCCCCACGATAGGTCTGCCGATAAACTGATGGGCCATCCTCGTACTGTTGACGTTCGATGAGGATGGCTTTCGTCGTCGTCGAGCCGCAGTCGGTGGCGATGACTACGTTCAACCGGTCAGTTGGCACTGTAGTCATTTTCCCGGGAAACGATGGCGTCTACGAGAAAGTCGATAGACCGACGCCGATCCAAGAGCAGCACGAAACGCTCGTAGTCAGAGCGATGAAAAATAAGGGTGAGAAAGGGTGACAGAAAGGCGAGGGCCTGACTTCCCACGAAGTTGAGTGGTCGTCCCGTTTCCAGCACCATCAACGCCGGTGCGCTCATCCGTCGCTTGACGATAAAATCGGCGAGACGTAGGACGAGATCGCGGTCATGTTCGTCGAGTTCGTCGCCCCCCGTGTCAACGGCAAAGGCGTGGCCGTACCAGTTCCGCAGGCGCTGTAGACGACTCACGTCCGCTCTCCGACGCGCGCGGCAACGAAGGCGAAGCACTTCTGATTGTCGGGACAGCGCAGGTAGAGCCCGCGGAAGCTGTCCAGTCGGGAGGCCTCCTTAAAGGGGCTCAGGAATACGCCCTGTGGTCCCTGTTCGAAGCGAACGAAGCGGTGCCACGGATGACGAGCTGACCACAATAGGTGATTGGTGGTGACACCCTCGTCAGTGAGAGTGTACCGGGTGGGGAAGAGGTAGCGAGACATTGACCCGACAAGTAGCAGCAGCGAGGCGAGGCCGTACAGAGGGTGCTCGAAGCTGCCGCCGGCGATGACGGAGACGCTGACGACGATGGCGATGAGCGCGACGCTGCGCGCCGGCGCTTCCTGGGTCAACGGGTGAGAGGTCCAGCCGTACTCTGTCTCAGCGATCGGCGCTGTAGTTGCCGGGTGAGAGGGCGCGTCCTTCACGCCTCGTCCACTTCCACGTCGACAGAAGACTCGCCTTGGGGAAGAATGAGCAGCCGACGTCCCTCGCAGCGAATGTAGCCGTCCTGCTCGAGCTGTTTGAGGGCGCGCGTCACCGTCTCCCGGGTTGTTCCCGACATGTTGGCCAGTTGCTGATGAGTGGGGCGTCGGCGCACGAGAATCCCCTCGGCGGTGTCTTCGCCGCTGTCGCTGGCCAATCTCAGAATGGTCTTGGCGACGCGGTTGTGCACGTCGAGCAGTGCCAGACCCTCCACTTGATCATCCGTGCGGCGTAGCCGCGCCGCTAGCTCCTCTAGAAGGGACACGGCGATTTGAGGGACGCGGCCGAGCAATGCCTGAAAGTCGGCCCGTTTGAGCATGACGAGCTCAGTTTTCACCATCGCTGTCACGCTAGCGGAGCGCGGACGGTCGTCGAGCAGTGCCAGCTCCCCGAAGACTTCCCCTTCTCCGAGCAGGGAGAGGATGAACTCCTTACCGTCCTCGTGGATCAGGCTGACCTTGACCTGCCCCGAGCGGATGATGAACAGCGAGTCGCCGGGCTCGTTGGCCATGATGATGAGCTGTCCGTGGTCGAAAGTACGGGCAAAGGTCAGCTTCCACAGCGCTTCGATCTCGGCGTCGCCGAGACAGTCGAAAAGGGGGACCTGACGCAGGAAGGAATCGACAGAGCTCAAGGGCAATAAAGCCTGTTCGGAGGGGCAACGGGCCGGCTGACTGCAGCCAACCTGACTAATAACAGGATATTACGGTGGAAGCGGAGGAGCGGTCAACGCCACAGCCTGTGCAACCGAGGCAACAGCACCCGTGAGTTGCGGTCGCCCTCTTCGCCGCGCCAGCGGTCGTTCCACAATTCGTCCGAGCGCTGATAGCTAGCCTGCATGAGATCCGGGAGTTCGAGCTGGTGAAAGTGGCAGTCCATCCAGCCCTTCACGTCGATGGTGAGTTCGCGAAAGCCGAAGGGGTAGCCGATTAGGCAGGCGGTATCGACGACGATGAGGTCTCCCAGAAGTCGGATGCGGTTGGCGTGGCGATGGCCGGTAAAGACCGCCACCACGGCGCGGCATTCCTCCAAGGTGGCACGCAGGCGCTCGGCGCCACGCACACAGCCCGCGTCCGGTGACTCGCCATCGGCGACGAAGTTAGGCATGACCCAAGAGTGCATGACCAGCAGCAGACCAGCGCCAGTGTCGCGGGCCGAGACGTCAGCGGCGCGTAGCGCGGCGTCGAGCTCTTCCGTCCATTCTCCGCTCCCGTGGTAGTCGCCGTGAAAGAGATTGGCCAGAGCCAGCCGCAGACGCGGCGCCACCTCCACCACGTCGAGGATCTCTGGCGTCCGGAAAGTTTCGGCAAAGGCGATGAAGGAATACTCCACGGCATCGCAGTCGTGGTTGCCCGGCACGTAGTAGGTGGGCGCGGAGAACCGGGAGAAGGCCTGCGACACATCGCGCAGAGATTGCTCGTAATGCTTTGGAGACAGCTCGAAGGAGCCGCCGCCACACAGCAGATCGCCGCCGTGGACGATGAAATCAGGAGCGACAGCGTTGATAGCGGGCGCTGTCGCCGCCAGGACCTCCGACGCCCGGGTGAGCATCTTCGGCGCCCCGAAGTCCTGTGGTGCCTGTGGGTGGTAGTGGGTATCGGTGAGGAAGACGAAGCGCGTCACCGTCGCTGTCGCCCGGCTCACGGCAGGCTGTTGCGCAACAGGTGGATCCAGTTTCTGTGCATCACGTTGGCGATGTCAGCGTCGCCATAGCCGCGCCGGGACAGAATCTCCGGTAGGCGCTGCATATCGGCGATGGTCTCCATGTCGGCGGGGCTCTGCTCCTTGCCGTATCCGCCGTCAAGGTCGGAGCCGATGGCTACGTGTTCGGCATTACCGGCGAGGTGGCAGATGTGATCCATGTGATCGACCACGGTCTCGAGAGTGATACCGGAATTGTCCTGGGCCACCGGATTCCAGAGCTCGGAGAGCATCCAGTCGTCGAAGGCGGTGCCGATCACGCCGCCGCGCCCGACCAGGGCCTGAATCTGGCGATCGTTGAGCTGCCGGTCGTGGTCGCAGAGGGCGCGGCAGCAGTTATGGGTGGCCAGCACGGCGCCGCCGAAGATGTCGAGGGCCTCCCAGAATGCCGCCTCGGCGAGGTGGCTGACGTCGAGGATCATCCCTGATGTCTGCATACCGGCGAGCATAGAGATTCCCCGTGGCGTCAGCCCACCGGGAGCCTGGGTGCCGTGGGCGTACGAGCTGACGCCATAGTGACAGAGGCTGACAACGCGCAGGCCTTCGCTCCACCACTCGGAGATCTGCTCTTCGGAGACAATGCCGTCGGCACCTTCCATGCTAAGCACGAACCCCAGCGGGCAGTGTTGAGGATCGTCGTCCCATTCCTTGAGATGAGCCTCTAGTTCGGCTCGGGAGCGGATCTGTCGCAGGTAACCCTTGGTCTCCATGAGCTGGTACCAGGCGAGCTGGCCGCGATCCTTGGCGTAGGCAATGTCCTGGGTTCTAACCCCGGGGAAGCGCTTGCCCCGGGAGGAGATACGGCAGCAGACGGTAACGAAAAACAGGCCGATTTCCCCACGCCGCAGCTCTTCGAAACTGACGACGCCGAGGCCGCGGCCCTTCTCGGACATACCCGCCTCGGCCTCGCGGATTTGGACAATGGGTTGAGTGAGGTCGCGATCCCACTCCAGGGCGTTGTACGCGAGATCCAGGTGGGAATCGACGAGCAGCATGCGCGAATTCTCGACGCTAAGCCTGGCGTTGGCAAGGGAGCAAAGTAGATTGCGGTTTCGAGATAGGCGCCCTAGCTTGCGACACTCTCGCTTAACTGCGACTACGCCCTGTATGGCCCTGACAGAGAAAGACAAGACGCTGACGAGCCTCGCCAAGACCTGCGGGTGAGCAGCGAAGGTGAGCCCGGTCGGGCTCGGCAGACTGCTGGCGGGACTCCCGAGGCAGGTTGATCCCAACCTGTTGGTCGGATTCCAGACTGGTGACGATGCTGCGGTGTATCGCCTTGACGATGAGCGTGCTCTCGTACTCACCGTCGATATCATCACGCCGCCGGTGGATGATCCCTATCTGTTCGGACAGATTGCCGCCGCCAATTCGCTCAGCGACGTCTTCGCTATGGGTGGTCGGCCGCTGACCTGTCTGAATCTGATCGGCTTTCCCACCAAGGACCTCGGTCCGGAGGTGTTGGTGGGGATTGTCGAAGGGGCACTGGCAAAGATCACCGAAGCCGGCGCCGTTCTGGCGGGTGGACATACCACCGATGACGACGAGCCAAAATTCGGGCTATCGGTGACCGGCATCGTGCATACTGAGCGCTACTGGAAAAACTCTGGAGCCCAGCCTGGAGATGCGCTGTTGCTGACCAAACCGATCGGCAGCGGGGTGCTGTTCAACGGCAATCTCAACGGTTGGGTCTCCGATGAGGCACTCGACGAATGCGTGCGCGTGCTGACAACGCTGAACAAAACAGCCGCCGAAGTACTAGAGGGATTCGAGATCCACGCCGCCACTGACGTCACCGGCTTCGGACTCGGCGGTCACAGCTACGAAATGGCGAGTAGCTCTGGACTCACCCTGGAAATCGAGCTGGACTCCGTCCCTGTTCTCGACGAGGCGCTGGAGATGTACGAGAGAGGCGTGTCTACGGGCATTAACGCCGCCAATCGCGAGAACATCAGCGACCACGTGGACTTTGGCAGCACAACTCCGGCCCGACAGGAGCTCATCGTCGATCCCCAGACCAGCGGTGGCCTGTTGGTGGCGCTGCCCGAGGCCCAGGCGGCCGTCGCGCTCAGCGCTTTACACGACGCCGGCGTCGAGGCGTCGGCTCGTATTGGCTCGGTGCAGCCGCACACCGGTCCCCGTCTACAAATACTATAGTTTTTAACAGCGAGGGAGACTCTGGAGTCGACATGACTGCTTCACAGACGCGGTCATCCCACCATCTGTACCGCCAGGATATAGGAAGCCTTTCACGATGTAGCGTGACAATTAGTTTATGTAACTAGAGTATTTATAATTTGTTATGTCATGACCATATGCCGAGATCTTGGAGTTGTCGCGTGGCGCGCGGACCCCAACCGCGGTTAGCTGCGGGGCTGGCGGGGCTGGGATGGAGGATCGTCTCGATGCGTCCTTCGAAGTCGGCAAGGGCGGCACGGGCGCGGTCAAGAGCGAAGCGCCCCACGCCGACGACAATCTCGGGTGCGAGTGCGGCAACGACCTCGCGAAGGTGCCGATCACAGGGCTCGGTGAGGGCGGCGCGCTCGTTGGCGGGCAGCTTGTCGGGAGTGCGATTGCGCCCGCTTTCCTCCATGAACGCGAGGGGACAATAATTGGTGACGAAGTGGTCGGTGAAGAATCGCTCGGGGGTCTGGAAGCGCTCGGCGAACAGCCCCCACAGGCGTTGCCCGCTGACCTCCGATCGTGGGCACTCCAGGCCGGTGATGGGTCGCTTGGGATGCTCGTGCCTTGGCTTACCGATGACGGCGGAGATGCCGATCCAGTCGCGTACAGCGACGACCTCTCCGAAGGGCACTCCGGTCTGGGCCATGCCAAGGGGACCCGGGTTCATGCCGAGGAAGAGCACCTTTCGGGTGCCAGAGCCCCAAGCGGTAAGGTACTGCTCGTGGGCAGCGGCGGCGTACACGAGGGGGTTGTAGACATGGGTCACCGGCGGCGCGAAGGCGAGCTTGCGCAGACGGACGCGGAGTCGACGGGCGGCGGCGACTAGGGGAGGGATGGCAGGGCACACGTGGTCGAGTGGGCTTGATGATCTTGCGACTGGAGGATTTCGTCCATACGGAAACGATACAAACGTGCCATTTATCTATTGTCTCACCAACACTCTTGCGTGACATGTGCAAATAGCACGAGTGCTGGAATAGAGGTGGACAAACGTCAAGCATGCACGCGCCTTAACGCAAACGCGCCAATAACCTCGAAGAACACGCTCTGTAGAAATCGGCGGCATTGAGCAGTGGGTCACAATTTGAGGAAACAGTTGCGATGAGCCAGCGGTGCTATTTGTCCACGGGGCCGCTTCGCGACCCGTCGCTAATCGGCTACAATCGGATCCACACCACCCAACTGCCGGTGTCGCGTCTGTCGCCCGAGGCACTCTTGTACGAGTCACGACCAACCGCCGCCGCAGGCGTTTTAGGGCTGCACACCGTCGAGCATGCTCGTCCATCCACAGTAGGATCGGAGGAGAAACCCCCGCCATTCGGCGGGTCATTCGAGGGCGGGCAGGCCCTGTCCGACGACGGCACGCGGATTCCAGCTCACTTCGCCCGCGAGCAGAGAAGGCAGCGATAGCAGAGCGCCGTCACGCTCGGCCGAAGCATTGGCGCCAATCACGGCGGCGAGGCTGTTAAGACTGGGGCCGTAGGGGCTACGGGTCAGCGAGGGGTTGCCCGCCTGCACGGCGGAGATAAAGCCCCGGGCCTGGTGCGCCGACGAATTGTTTTCTTCGTTGTTGCCGAGTTCCCATACCACCTCTCCGTTTTCCACCACGCTGGTGGGGTTCCACTCGATCAGGGCATCGTCGCAGACGATGATCACTTCGGAGCGGTCGGCGCCACCGGCGTCGTTGAGCACGCGTGAGATGGTGGCGTTGGCGACTACCCCTGACTCGAAGCGGTAGTTCACGGTATACACGTGGGGCAGATTCATTGGTTCGGGGCCTTCCCCCGGCTGCCGCCACTGGTAAAAGGCGGAGACGTCGGCGACATCGCCGAGAAAGTAGCGCAACAGATCCACAGTGTGAATCGTGTTTTCCACGAAGGAACCACCGCACTCCTCATAGCGACTCGTCCACCAGCGGATCGGCGAGCCCGAATACCATCGGTTGATATGGGCGTGGCGCGGCGTGCGCTGCGCCACCAACTCCTTCACCACGGGGGAAGAGGGGTAGTAGCGGCTGTTGAAGCCGACTTGGGAGACCACGCCGGCGTGCTCGATGGCGTCGGCGAAGTTTAGGGCCTGCGCCAAGTCCAAGCTCACCGGCTTCTCCACGAACATGTGGATGCCTTGGTCGGCGGCGAGCTTGACCTGATCGGTGTGGAGTGTGGGCGGTAGGCATACGTAGAGAGCGTCGAGGGGCTGATCGGCGAGCATCTTGGTGAAGTCCGTGTAGGTGGCCGTGACACTGAAGGCGGTGGCACGCTCGACGAGGGCTTTCTCGTCGATGTCGCAGAACGCCTGCAGAACGACTTCGCCGGAATTCACCATCGGCTGTAGGGCGGGCAAGTGCGCCCGTTCAGCGATGTAACCGATACCGAGAAAGCCAACGCGTACGGGGTCGGTCATGCTGCTTCGATCTCCCGAATGATCTCAGGGGGCAGGTGGCGGCCGTCGGCGACGGAGGCGGAGTGATCGAGCTCGGGCACGCTGTCGACGCCGCTGAGAATGAGCGACACCCGGGAATCGGACAGTAGGTAGCGCAGGCCGGTGTCGGTGCTGTCGAGGCCGTGCCTGTAGAGCACCGCCTCGACCCGTTCCTGCTTGTCGTAGAGATCGGCGAAGCGGCCCACTTCGTGCCACTCGGCGCGCTTGGAGCCGAGCAACCCGCCGTGCAGAGGCGAGGCGAGGATCACGGCGGCCCCCCGTTCGTGGGCGGTGGGGATCAGTTCATCCGTAGCCTGTTGCACGAGTAGGTCGTACTTGAGGAAGGTTATCACGGAAACGAAGTCGTCGGTTTCGCGTAGGATGCGCGACATCAGGCCGAGATCGGAACCGGTGAGGCCGATATGGGTCGCCAGGCCTTGATCGCGGATCTCATGCAGCGCTTCCAGAGATCGTCCCTTTCCGAACACGCCCTCCCACCCGGCTTGCTCGGACTCGTGCAGCTGGATGAGATCGACGCGATCGCGCTGCAGGCGCTTGAGGCTGTCTTCGAAACAGCGCAGAACGATGTCTCGAGTGTAGTCGAAGGGCTCCGGATAATAGCCCACCTTGGTGGCCAGGTAATAGGGCTGCGTCACCCCCTTGAGGGCATGGCCGAGTATTTCTTCACTGCGTCCTTTACCGTACAGCGGAGCCGTGTCGAAGTAGTTAATGCCGAGCTCCAGGGCGCGCTCGACAACGGCGACGCCGTGAGAGACTGGCAGCAATCCCCGTTCGGGACGTCCGTAAAACCAACTCCCGCCGAGACCGATCTCGCTGACCTGCCAGTCAGTCTTGCCAAACTGACGGTACTGCATGTATAGAGCCCTCCATGAAGGTGGGGCAGATAAGGACGCCTCAACGCGGCGATGACGCCAGCACTTGGCACTCGGGCATCGGTGTGCCTAGGCTTATGCGGTTCCGAGAGGAGAGTCTCGTCGTGAAGATCACCGAAGTGCGCACCCATAGCCTGAGCTATCCCCTTCAGAGCAAGTTTGCCAACTCCCACTTGTGGAACACGACACGAACGGCGGGAATCGTGGAGATCCTCACTGATGCTGGAATCATCGGCTGGGGCGAGGGCATCCATGTTCCCGGTGCCGGAATCTGTCAGCGCCTGATCGGCCGCGATCCCTTCGACGTGGAGGTGCTGTGGGAGGAGTTGTGCGGTCAACTCGGGGACGTGGCCGGTTACAGCGGCGTCGACATTGCTCTCTGGGACATCCTCGGCAAGGCGCTGGGGCGGCCCGTGTACCAGCTACTCGGTGGCGCCTGCCGCAAGGCGATTCCCGCGTACGCCAGCGGCTTGTTCTGTACCGACGTGGAGGACGTGACGTCCGCTCTATCCGACGAGGCACGCGGCTACGTCGATGCCGGCTTTCCCGCAGTAAAAATGAAGATCGGTTTCGGTCTCGACTACGACAGCCGCAACACCGCAGCGGTTCGTCAGGCCATTGGGGACGACGTGCTGTTCACGGTGGACGCCAACTGCGCCTACGACACGGCGACAGCCATCGAGGTGGGACGCCGCTTGACCGATCAGGACATCTACTGGTACGAGGAACCGGTGCCACGTGACGATCTCGACGGCTATTTCGAGATTCGCCAAGCCCTAGGTGTGCGCATCGCTGGCGGTGAATCACTGGAGGGCCGGCGAGCCTTCCGCGATCTGCTGCAGCGCCGTTGCGTTGACATCGTGCAGCCTGATATCAGCATAGCCGGCGGGTTCTCCGAATGTCGGAAGATTCAGGCCATGGCTAGCGCCAACCGCATTCGCGTGTTGCCGCACATGTGGGGCACCTGCATCCGGCTCGCGGCGACCATCCATTGGCACGCCACGATTCCCGATGACCCCCAGCCCCTGCATCCGGAGCCGTCGCTATTCGAGTTTGACATGACGGAGAATTCCCTCCGCACGGAATTGGCGACAGAGCGTATAGATATCGTCGACGGTTGCGTGCCAGTTCCCGAGGCTCCGGGCTTGGGCATCGAAATCGATCGCAGGGTGCTGGAGCGCTATCGCGTCGGTTAGCGATCCAGCACCCTAGGTGTCCAAATCCCGGGCGAGATCGTCGGTGATGACGTGCGCCGTTCTTAACGGCGTATCGGCCTCTACGAGAGCGCCGTCGCCGCGGGCGATCTGGTTGTCCGTCTGCGGCGAGATGCGGGCGGGAAAGCGCTCGCGAAGTTCGATCTGCTGACGGCTACGCAACTCTTCCACTGCCCCGAAGTCGAAGCCATCAAGGACGTCCTGGCGCATCTGCTCCAGAGTCTCTCGCAGGTCGCCGTCGGCGTGGAGCAGGAGATTGGTCTGCTCGTTGGGGTCGGCGTCGAGGTCGAAGGCGAGGTCGTCACAATCGCGAAAGGCGACGTACTTGTAGCGGTCGGAGCGCAACATGCGGAACTCGGTGCCGGTTCCCCAGCGCGGAGATAGGGATTC
>JAYZFI010000014.1:0-164890 GCA_036336855.1 Candidatus Latescibacterota bacterium | reverse complement strand
AATGGCGTCTACTTTTATCGGCTGTCTACGCCGCAATTCCAGCGTTCGGGAAAGATGATGTTTGTGAAGTAGGCGAGGGCTGGTAAGTCGCCCTCCGGTAGGAACGAAAAGAGGTTCCCCACGCGGTTCGGTCGGGAACCTCTTTCGTGTTCTCTGGGAACCGTAGGCTACGACGGCGGTCGCGGATGTGCGATGGCGAAGATCTCCGCCTCGGCAACGAGCTCGTCGCCCACACTGGCGCGAGCGTCCAACCTGCAAGAGTCGGTGCGCTGTTGAATCACCTTGAGCTCAAGGCGTAACTGATCGCCGGGAACGACCTGGCGACGAAAGCGCGCCTTATCGATGCCAGCAAAGAGCGGTATCAGATCTTTGTCCTCGGTGGCCCTGAGTATCATTACCGCACCGGCCTGCGCCAGGGCTTCGAGAATGAGAACTCCCGGCATAACCGGATACTCTGGGAAGTGTCCCTCAAAGAAGGGCTCGTCGGCGGTGACGTTCTTGACGCCAACGACCCGCTCGCCTGGAACGAGCTCGATGATGCGGTCTACCAGAAGGGACGGGTAGCGATGCGGAATGGTGTCCAAGATCTGCTGCAGGCCCAGCGATCCCCCTTCGGTTGCCGCATCCTCGTCGCTCACTGCTGCTGCTTCTCCTGCTCCTCCCGGACCTCTTCGAGCTTTTCCAGCAACTGCTCGGTGAGATTGTAACGCTCGGGATCGGCGTAGACGATGACACCGTTAGAGGCGACATCGAAAATGAAGTCGAAGCCGTCTTCCTCCGCTATCGTTTCCAAAGCGGCGTTCACCTGCTCAAAGATCGGCTGCGAGAGCTCCACGTTCTTGCGAAACAACTCACCGTTGGGTCCGAGCTTCTCCTGGGTGAACTGCTGCAGACTGGCGACAGCCTCGTCGAACTCGGCCTGCATCTCCGCCTTCTTGGCCTCGCTCATCAGCAGCTCCTGCTTGCGGAAGTCTTCCTGGAGCTTGAGTAGCTTGCTCTGCCGTTCCGTAGCCTCTTGCTGGTACTGCTGCTCGAGGCGCTCGAGCTGGCGCTGCACCTGCTTGAACTCCGGCAGGCGCTCGCGCAGTACTTCGGAGTCGATGTAGCCGATCTTGATGTCGGCGCCGACCCAGGTCGGCGCGCTGAGTAGCGTCAACACCAGAACTGCATTGAGGAACCGCTGTCCCTTCATCTTCTAATCCGTCGTTGGAGGTTTGTATTCTTCATACTCCACCTCGCCCCGCACTGGCCCTAGTGGGCGCACACTAGAAGAACCGTGGGCCGAACTGGAAGTGAGTGCTGATCCCGGGTCGCTGCCCGTCCACCTCACGGCGATCAAAACCGTAGGCGAAGTCGAATCCGATCATACCCAGCATGGGAGTCATCACCCGGAAGCCGAGACCGACAGACTTCGCCAGATCGGTCGGATCGATATCTCCGACACCGCGCCAGGCGTTCCCGGCATCAGAAAAAACGAGGCCGATGACCTGTCGCTCGGTGATCGGAAAGCGGTACTCGAGATTGATCGTCATCATAGAGCGACCGCCCATGTTGCGGCCCGTGTCGACGAGTTCACCTTCGTCGTCGCGAATCTGTTCGTGCGGGCCTAGGGACGCATCGGGATAGCCGCGGACTTGACCGTCCCACCAGTCTACACCACCGGGCGTGAAGCGATCCCAGAACGAGATGTTGCGGTCGTCACGATCGGAGAACCCATCGATGACGGCGAATTTGGTCTCTACGGCGAGGACGAACTTCCACCAGCTCGGAAAATAGTGATTATAGCGCAGCTCATGTCGGTGAAAGTTGACGTCTCCGGCGATCACGGAAGAGGCCACTTCCGGTGTGTACGAAATCACCGTTCCACTGGTTGGGAAATCGGGTAGATCACGGGTGTCACGACGCAGGCCCATCTCCAGAGAGGAGGTGGTTCTCGGCTGAAAGCTGGCCGAGCTGGAGTTGTAACCCTCCTGGAAATCGCTGTAGCTCTCGTCGCGCAGCTCATAGCCCAGAGAAACGCTAGTGTAGGCCGGCTTCTTAAGTCGGCGTCCGATGCGCACACTCACCGAATTGCGATGGAAGGAGAAGCTACGGAAGTACTGCTGTTGCAGCGTGTAGACGCGCGCTGAGAAGCTCGTGGGAGTGTCGAACAGCCAGGGCTCGGTAAAGCCGATGAGGAACTGCTCGCGACGAGAGCCAAATTCCCAGCTGAAGTCCAGGTTCTGCCCCATCCCGCGAAAGTTGGGCACCTGCAGGCCGATGGTGCCCACGAGTTTGTCGCGATCGCTGTACCCGGCCCCCATGGAAGCTGAGCCGGTACGCTGCTCTTCCACGGCAAAGGTGAGGTCCACGAAACGTTCGCCGTCGAGGCCCGAAGTCTGATCCTGAATCTGCACGTCCTTGAAGAAGCTGAGCATATAGAGACGGCGCTGACTTTCCTGCAGCTGGCTCTGCTTGAAGACGTCACCAGGCCGCAGAGCAATCTCGCGACGCATGACCTTGTCACGAGTGCGCACATTGCCACTGAACTGAATGCGACGGATGCGCCAGGGATCGCCCTCGAAGATCTGGAAGTGAACGTCGATGCTGTCGCCGTGAACGGTCTCGTGGGGAATGATCTCGGTGTCGAGATAGCCGCGCTCGAAGTAGGCGGACTTGGCGAGGTAGGCGAGCTCGGGTGAGCTGAACATGAAGACATCACCCTTTTTCATGTCGAAGTGGGCAAGCAACTCGTCGGCGGCGAATAGCTCGTTGCCCTCCCAGGAGATGTCACCCACCCGGTAGCGATCGCCCTCCTCCACCTCGATGTCGATGAACAGGTTCTTGCGAGACTCGTCGTAGTAGATCGAATCGCTCAGAATAACAGCTTGCTGGTGACCCTTGCTGCGGTAATAGGCGAGAATGCGCTCCTTGTCCTCTCCGAAGATGTCGGCCTTGAACTCAGCGCCACGCCACCAACGCTTCTCCTTGGTCTCCATCTGCTTCTTGATGTCGCCGTCACTCACCGCCTCGTTGCCCCTGATGGACACGCGCCGCACTCGCACCTGCTCCCCTTCATCGATGTCGTACTGCAGGAAGTAGCGGCCCTCTTCCTCGGCTGCGAAAAGCTTGCCTTCCACCTGCGCGCGCAGGTAGCCCTTGTCCTCGTAGAGGCCGAGAATGCGCTGGCGACCGCGGGCGATGTCCTTGGGGGCGACGACCTGGCCGGCAACGAGACCGATGGCCTCCTCCATCTCCCGCTCTTTGATCTCCTTGCCGCCCTTGAAGCGAATCCCCTGCAGGGTGGGGTGCTCCTTGACGACGACGATGAGCTTGACCCCGCTCGTCGTGTGCTCGGCCCAGAGTTGGATGTCTTCGAAGACGTTTAGATCCTGCAAGGAGCGGACCGCCTCCTGCACGTTTTCCTGAGAGAGCTCGTGACCGGGCTCGATGCCCATGGTGGAGCGGATCAGGGATTCGGCTACCCGGCGCAGATCACCCTGAACTTCTATCTCTTCCACGATGGTCTGAGCCTGCACCCGTCCGGCCAGAGACAGACTGACGACGACGGCGGCGAAAATCGTGGCTCGTGGATTGAAGAACCTCATGGACTCCCTCCTGTACTACCCTCTGATGGGCACCGACTACCCGGGCAGGTCGTCCCGAAAACGGACATACCAGATAAAAGGTAGACGCCGAAGCTCGGGTTGGCGATCCCCCGAATCTCGCCGATCGCTCTCCGTCCACACTGAAAAGCCGCCTGCTCCGCCAGTCGGGACTACAGCCCCTCCCAGCCGACCAAGCGGCTTTTGGCCTCGTACTGCCTGAACGAGCTAAGCGTCAGCCTGCAGGCTCACCCTTCTTCTCTTCCCCGACCGCCTCTCCGACCTCACGCTCATCGTCGAAGGCCAAGGCGTCGGCCTTCTTGGTGATGCGGATTCGGCTACCCTCGCCGAAATGACCCTGGAGGATCTCTTCGGCCAGGGGGTCTTCCAGCAGCTTCTGCACGGTGCGCTTCAAGTAGCGCGCACCGTAGGTTTGATTGAAGCCCTTGTCGGCGATCAGCTGCTTGGCTCCGGGAGTGATGCGTACGGCGATATCGCGATACTCCAGGCGGCGCTTGAACTCATCGAGGACAATATCGATGATGCGAGTGATGTTTTCCTTGGTGAGGGTGTGGAAAATCACCGTGTCATCGATCCGGTTGATGAACTCCGGATTGAAGGCCTTCTTCATGGCGTCGTTTATCTTCTCTTCCATATGCGCTCGCATCGACTCCTCGTCGGTCTTCTGAAAACCGAGGACAACGTTGTTGCCGATCTCACGGCTACCCACGTTCGAAGTCATGATGAGGACGGTGTTGCGGAAGTCGACCTTGCGACCCGTGCTGTCGGTGAGCCGGCCCTCGTCAAGGATCTGCAACAGAATGTTGAAGACATCGGGATGTGCCTTCTCAATCTCGTCGAGGAGCACCACCGAATAGGGTCGACGGCGCACACGCTCGGTTAGCTGACCGCCCTCGTCGAAGCCAACATAGCCAGGAGGGGCGCCGATCAGCCGGGAGACAGCGAACTTCTCCATGTATTCCGACATGTCGACGGTGATCAGCGCTTCTTCGTCACCGAACAGGAATTCCGCCAGCTTCGACGCCATATAGGTCTTGCCCACGCCCGTCGGGCCGAGAAAGAAGAACGAACCGATGGGCCGTTTGGGATCCTGCAATCCGGCGCGGCTGCGCCGGATTGCCTTCGAAGCGATGGCGATCGCCTTCTCCTGACCGACGACGAGCTTCTTGAGCTCGTCTTCCATGGTGAGGAGACGCTCGGTCTCACTGGCAGCCAGGCGCTGAATCGGCACGCCTGTGACCGAAGAGATGACCTCAGCAATGTCGTCTTCGGTGACCTCTACCACCTCGCTGCGCACCTCTTCCTCCCAGGCGCGGCGCTTGGTTTGCAGCTTCTCACGCATGTTGTGAGCCTCGTCGCGCAGCCGGGCCGCTTCTTCGAATTCCTGCTTCTCCGAGCACTCCAGCTTCGTACGATCGATCTCCTGGATCTTCGATTCCATCTTGCCAATCTCTTCCGGGGGGCTGAGCCGCGACAAGTGCACTCGCGAACCGGTCTCGTCGATGACGTCGATCGCCTTGTCGGGCAGGTAGCGATCGGAGATGTAGCGGTCAGCCTGGCGCACAGCGAAAGCCACCACCTCGTCGGAGAACTGGACGTGATGGTGGGACTCGTAGTTGGAGCGCAGGCCCTTGAGGATTTCAATTGTGTCCTCAAGCGAGGGCGGATCGACCATGATCGATTGGAAGCGGCGCTCTAGGGCGCCGTCCTTCTCAATGTACTTGCGGTACTCGTCGAGGGTGGTGGCGCCGATACACTGTAACTCGCCCCGGGACAGGGCAGGCTTGAACATGTTGGAAGCGTCGAGAGTACCTTCGGCGGAGCCAGCACCAACAATGGTGTGCAACTCATCGATAAAGATGACCACGTCAGGGTTCTGGGACAGCTCGTTGAGGACGGCTTTGATCCGCTCCTCGAACTGGCCCCGGTACTTGGTACCGGCGACAACGCCGCCCATGTCGAGGGTGACCAGACGCTTGTCGAGCAGGATCTGCGGGACCCGCTTCTCGACGATGCGCTGGGCCAGACCCTCGACGATGGCGGTCTTACCAACGCCGGGGTCACCGATGAGGATGGGATTGTTCTTCTTGCGCCTGGAGAGGATCTGGGTGACTCGCCCGATCTCCTTCTCGCGACCGATGACGGGGTCGAGCTTGCCGTCACGGGCTAGCTGGGTGAGGTCGCGGCCGAAGTGGTCGAGGAAGGGGGTCTTGCTCTTCTTGCCCTTCTCTTTCTGTCCAGTGGTCTTGCCCTCGAGGACAGCCACCGTCTCTTCCATGGCGGCCTTGAAATCAACCCCGAAGGCGGCCAGGATCTGGGCGGCAACGCCCTCTTTGTCTTTTAGCAGGGCCAACAGGAGATGCTCGACATCGACGAACTGCGTCTTCATCTCCTTGGCCTCGTTGGCGGCGACTTCGAGGATCTGCTTGGCGCGGGGGGTGAAGGGCACCTCGCCGATGGTCATGGTGCCGCCGGAGGTGGCCACGTAGTCCTCCACGGACTGCTTCACCGTCTCGAGGTTGAGGCCGAGGTTGGTCAGCACCGTGACGGCCTTACCCTTGCCTTCCTTTATGATTCCTAGGAGCAGGTGCTCAGTGCCGATGTAGTTATGTCCAAGGCGCGCGGATTCCTCACGTGCATACTGCATGACCCGTTTTACGCCATCTGTAAACATGTTATTCATTTACAACAACCTCCGCATTTCCTTGGCTAGCTGTCGCAAGCTACGCATCCCCTCTACCGGTGTCAAGAGAGTTCAAGTGTTCCCTGATCGCCCACAAGTGCTTGTCAGTTCAACACTTCTGTCATTTTGGATCGCACCAAGTCGGCCCTTCTCAGGTCGCGCTCTTCAGGGGTCAGCGAGGCCCCAGCTTCGGCCTGCAGGTGGGAAGGTTGGGTGGCGATCATCAGGTGATTGAGGAAGTGGGAGGGCACATGACTCACCAAACCAAGAGTGTAGCCTAGGCGCAAAGCCGACAGCAGTTTCATGAACTCCTGACTCGACAACATCCGGACGTTGGTGAGCAGTCCGTAGGCGCGCCAGACCTTGTCCTCTACCTGTGACCGGACCTCGGACAGCAGGGTCTGCTGGGCTTCCTTCTCGTACTCCACCAGCTGCTGGGTGATGTGCACCAAATCCTCGACGATCTTCTCCTCACTCGTCCCGAGGGTGGCTTGGTTGGAAACCTGGAAAAGATTGCCGGCCGGATTTGTCCCCTCTCCGTATACGCCTCTGACTGTGAAGGAGAGCTGAGACAGGCCCTGCAAGACGCGCTCCACGTCCTCGGTGAGCACCAGAGCGGGGAGGTGGATGAGGGCGGACATTCGCAAGCCCGTTCCCGTATTGGTCGGACAGGCGGTGAGAAATCCGAGGCGCTCATCGTGGGCGCAAGCCACGGCGGAGGTCAGATCGGCGTCGAGGGCGGCGATAGCACGCCAGGCGGCAAGGCCTTGGGTGCCGGGAAAGATCGCCTGTAGGCGCATATGATCCTCTTCATTGATCATCACGCTCAGTGACTCGTCCTGGTTGAACAGCACCCCGCGCTCGCCCTTCTGCTCCGACAGTGCCGGGCTTATCAAGTGGCGTTCAACCAGCAGGCGCCGCTCGTTGCCGTCGAGGGCGCTCATGTTGAAAAACGCCGCCGTACTCATCTGGCGGCTCGTCTTGCCGGCGGCAAGCACCACCTCGAGAACGCGTTGCTGCTCCTCGCCTCCGATCTTGGCAGCAAAGGGGAAGTCGGCAAGGTTGCGAGCCAGACGGGCGCGACAGCTTACGACGATCCCCTGGGCGTCATTTTCGCCAGAGAGCCAGCTGGGAGGCTTCGTGATGAGAGCGTCTAAGGACATGATTTCGTGTCGCAGAGGCACTCAGGCCTCGGGGACACCCTCCTGGAGTCGGCGAATGCGGTCGCGGATCTCGGCGGCCTTCTCGTAGGCCTCCTCCTGCACCGCTTGGTCGAGCTCCTGGCGCAGCTGCGTCAGCTCTTTCCTGCCCGCGTCTTCCGCCTTCCCCGGCACCCGACCCACGTGCCGGTCAGCGCCATGGATGCGCTTGAGCAGCCGCCGCAGCGGCGAACCAAAGGCCGCGTAACAGGAGGGGCAGCCGAGGCGGCCCACCTTGCGGAACTCTTCGTAAGTCATGCCGCAGCTCGAACAGGGCTTGGTGGTCTTGCTCTCGGTGGCGAGCTGGCCGACGACGACCTGAACCTTCTTTACCTGCGCCGGCTTCACCTTGGGCTCTCCTCCCGCCTGAATCTCCTGTTGCCGCTCGCTCTCGGTCTTGGCGCACTGCGGGCAGAGGTGCACCTCCTTTTTTTCGTCCCCGGACACCGTGGTGAAAAGGATCGTCGCCTCGGCCTGCTGGCAGGATTCGCACTTCATCCTAACACCTCATCCTATGGAGAATCACTTCAGTTGAGATGGAGAACGCCAGCTTCGATGTGACCGGTGCGGTCGAGGCTAGCGGCAAACTCGCGGTCGTGCGTCATGACGATAAAGGTCTCCTGCTCCTCGGCGGCGAGCTCGCGGATCAGCTCGTGCAGGCTGCGGCTAGCGCGATCGTCGAGGTTACCCGAGGGCTCGTCGGCTAGCACCACCTGGGGTTTGCGGATCAACGCCCGGGCGACTGCGACGCGCTGACACTCGCCCCCCGACATCTCTCCCGGTCGGTGGTGCAACCGCGCGCCGAGACCGACCCGGTCCAGCAGAAACCCAGCCTCCTCGCCCAGCGCGGACGCAGATTCGTCGGCAATGAGTCCGGGCATCATCACATTCTCGAGAGCGGTGAACTCCGGCAGCAGGTTGTGGAACTGAAAGACGAAGCCGATGTGGCGGTTGCGAAATCCCGCGAGCTCTTCTTCTCCGAGATTCAGTACGTCGACGGACTGGATCTCCAGATCCCCGGAGGTGGGCCGGTCGAGGGTGCCGAGGATGTGCAGCAGGGTGCTCTTGCCGACGCCGGAGGCGCCGGTGATGGCCACGGTTTCGCCCCGAAAAATCTGCAGGCCGACGCCGCGCAGCACTTCGAGATCCATCTTTCCGGAGCGATAGCTCTTGCTCAGATTTCGTGCCAAGAGCACGACGTCGTTGTGCTGTGCTTCCGTGCCCATTTCAGACCAGATAACGGATGGCATCGACGGGTTGCAAGCTCGCCGCCTTGCGAGCAGGGATGAAGGAGGCGAGCAGACAGATGCTGACGCTCACCGCGGAGACCAGCAGGAAGTCGAGAGGCTGTACGTCCACAGGAAGGGAGCTGATGATATAGATGTCGGAAGGAATGGAAATGATGCGAAAGCGATCCTGGATCAGACAGACGGCCAGGCCGATGGCGCAGCCGAGTAGCGTGCCGAAGACACCGATGATCAGGCCCTGGTAGACGAAGACCCTGCCGATTCCTCGCGCCGTCGCGCCCATAGCACGAAGGATGCCGATCTCCGCCGTCTTGATCAGGATCGACATCGTCAGGATGGACATTATGTTGAAAGCGGCGACGACGATAATCAGACTCAGGGCAATGAAGATCACCCACTTCTCCAACTCCACCCAATGGAACAGTTCTGGGAAGCGCTGGGTCCAATCGGTGACCAGTAGTGGGTAACCGAGCTCTTCGGCGAGCTCTTCGCGCACTTCGGTGGCACGATCGAGGTCGCCGACGTGGATGTGGATGTTGGTCACCCCTTCGGAGGAGAGCACTTTGCGGGCATCGTCCAGAGCGATGAAGGCGAAGTTGTCGTCGTAGTGGTACATGCCGCTCTCGAAGATGTCGGTGACGACGAAGGGATGCAGCTTAGGGGTAAAGCCGCCGATGAGCACGTCTTCCAGCGAAGCGTGGGAAATCGTCATCAGGTAGATCTCGTCCTGCAGACCCACGCGCATGCGGCCCGCCAGGTACGAGCCCAGTACGATGCCGGGGCGATCGTGACCGGCGGGTGGCTCGAAGCGAAATATCCCCTCGCTGTCGTAACGCAAATGCTCGGCCAGATCCGAGACATCATCGAAGCTTTCCTGTTCGATTCCCCAGACGAAGATGCCATCCATCTCTTCGTCTTCGGTGGCCATCACCACCTTGCCCTCGATAACTGGGGCGGCGACCAGTCTATCGGGGCGCTGCCGGAGTCCGTTGACGATTTCCTGCCAGTTCTCTATGGGCTTACCAAAGTAGCGCTCGATGTTAACGTGGGCGTTCATGCCGATGAGCCTGCTCTTGAGCTCTCCTGAAAACCCGTTGGTCACGGAAAGAATGATCACCAGCGCAGCGACGCCGAGGATTACGCCGCCGACCGCGACGAAGGTGATTACGGAGATGAATCCGGCGCGCTGCTTGGATTGCAGATAACGACGGGCGATGAGTTGCTCGTAGGTCACGGAGGTAGGGTTCGCTAGTGCCCTGTCTCAGAAGGAGGCTTGTGGAATTCGAGGGCGGAGACTCAGAGTCCGCAAGGCAATCGAGAGAAGCCTATTGGTGGAACCGGCCGAGCGAGGGCAACACGGTGAGTCCGGATGGATCGACCTTCGAATACGAGGATACTCTTGAGGCACGGCACTAGTGAGACTGGGCGGCCGTCAGATACGCCTGAATGAAATCGTCGATGGCGCCGTCGAGAACGTTCTGTACGTTGCCGGTCTGGTGGCCAGTGCGATGGTCCTTGACCATGGTGTAGGGCTGGAAGACGTAGGAGCGGATTTGGCTACCGAAGTCGATAGCCTTCTTCGTGCTCTCCACTGCTTCCATCTTTTTCAGCTCTTCCTGCTTGTAGTGGTTATAGACCCGGGCTGTCAGCACCTTGAGAGCAGTGCTCTTGTTTTTTAGCTGCGAGCGCTCGTTCTGACATTGCACCGTGATCCCCGTCGGGATGTGGGTCATGCGCACCGCTGACGACGTCTTGTTGACGTGCTGCCCGCCGGCTCCGCCCGCCCTGTAAGTATCGACCTGCAGGTCTTCCTCCCGGAGCTTGAGGTCGGGAATCTCGTCGACCTGAGGGTAAACGAAGACACTGGCGAAGGAAGTGTGACGCCGCTTATTGGCGTCGAAGGGAGAGATGCGCACTAGGCGATGAACGCCACCCTCGGCTTTTAAATAGCCGTAGGCGTACTTCCCCTTCACCTCCAGGGTCGCCCCCTTGATCCCCGCCTCTTCGCCAGGCTGCAGATCCATGAGTTTGGCCTCGAAGCCCTGGCGCTCGATCCAGCGGTTGTACATCCGCATGAGAATTTCGGCCCAATCTGCCGCCTCCGTGCCTCCGGCGCCAGAGTGAATAACGAGGATAGCGTCCTTGAGATCGTCTTCATCAGAGAGCAGGTTGAGAAATTCGAGTCGCTCAAGATCTGTGGTCACCGAGGAGGCCTCGCTCTCGAGGTCGTCAAGGGTGCTCTCGTCATCCTCTTCGCTGACCAACTCGGTGAGCTCGGCGAGGTCGTCGATGCGGCTCTGCAGCTGATCCCAGGGCTGGATGACGTCGCGCAGCTCGCGCGCCTTCCTCGAGGTTTCCTCGGCCTTCTGGCGGTCGTTCCAGAAGTCCCCTTCCGCCATTTCCTCTTCGAGACGGGTCAGCGTCTGGCGGGCATTGTCGACGTCAAAGATACCCCCGGAGCCGTTCGAGCCGTTCTCGACTTTCGAAGATGGTTTGCTCCAGCGATGGCATGTCGATCTCCGTGGGTTTAGAAGGGGCTGGCCAGAAGACTAGCCCTGGTATCGGTCGAAGAGCAGGCGCTCGGCGCCGCGCTCATCGGGAATCTGGAACAACACCTCGTCCTCGAAGGTCTCGCCATGATCGAGGTAGAACTCGTTGCCCAGGTTGATGAACAGCGGCGAGCGCTGCATGGGGAAGTGCTGGGTGCCCTCGTCGTCGACGAGGCGGAAGCACTTCGGTACTATGGGGTAGCCGATCTTCATGCGCGCCTTCATCTGTACGCGCACGACCACGAACTTGTAGCCTTCATCAGGCGTCCCGTGGAAGAACCTCTCGTAGCGAACGCCGTCTTCGGGCACCTCCCAGACGATGGGCGTCTTGATCCGACTCAGCAGATCCGGAAGCTCCTCCAACTTCTCCGCGGACCCGCCGGTGAAGCGGATGAGGAGGTAGAGGGGCAGAAACACAGCAGACCCAAGCAGAACCGCCCGATTCAGTGCCCGGGTTCGCGAGCGCATGTCGGTGCGGAATCGGCGCCGATTCTCGGGTTTCGTTGTCGCCATGGCTACTTCGGGAATTCATTCCGTTACCGAACAAGCGGTGCGCAACTCATCAAACTACGTCTCCGCAGCTCTGTGTGCCACTTAGCTCTGTGTGCCACTTCAAGTTCCGGTGATCTGTATGGCCTGTCACGGAGCCTCGAAGTACCCAATCCCGACCACGTGGTCACAATTGTTGGCCCCCTAGCGCGCTCGCAGCACGGCGAGCTTACCGAGACGCCGGAAGCTGTCGGCAGAGATCTGATAATAGTAGACGCCCGCCGCCAGATCGCCGGGGATAGCCCACATCGGCGCCGATCCTCCCAAGTACCTGCCCGGCCACAATGGCTTCGCCTCGAGGCCACCCACGCGCACTCCACCGATGTCGAAGATGGTGATCTCTACGAGCTCAGCCTCTGCCAGCTCCAAAGGGAAATGAATCACGGAGCCGTGCCGTGCCAAAACCGGATTCGGGAAGGGGTGCCCCGCCATACTGACTGTAGGCGCGATGAAACCGATAGCCTGTGCCATGTTGACCATGCCCCAGCCATAGGCGGTGTCAGGTCCCGCAGGGCCAAGGTCCTGAGCGGTAGCGCGTAGCGCTTCGGCGACCTGCCGCGGCGACCAGTCGGGATGGACCTGCAGCAGTAGGGCGGCCGCACCAGCGACGAAGGCAGACGCGAAGGAGGTGCCGTTTTCTCCGCGCTGGTAATCTCGCAATGTGAAAATGTTGCGGGCCCCCTCGCTGGCGGCGCGGCCGCTGACGGAAAAGACGGAGACTCCTGGGGCGACGACGTCGGGCTTGATGCGGCCATCGGCGGTGGGGCCGCGCGACGAGAACACCCCTAAAGAGAGGGCCACGGGGTGTACGGCGCCGACGGTGATGACACCGATTCCGTCGGCGGGTGGGGTCACGTAGTGCCAGGGCAGGAGGGCCTCGTTGCCGGCAGAGGCGACGACGACGATGCCGCGTTCCACCATGAGCTCGGCGGCGATCGTCGTGAGTGCCGTGGCGCCATCGAGATCTTCGTACCTGTACGTGGAGCTGTCGTCGAACTCGGTGTAGCCCAGGGAGGAGTTGACCACCTGGACGCCCAAGCTATCCAGCCACTCGACACCGGCGATCCAGCGATCTTCTTCGATGCGGGGCTCGCGCGCGATCTCTTCTGTCTTGGCCAGCACGTACTCCGCTTCGGGAGCCACGCCGATGAAGTGGCCCGGGTCATATCCGGCGCTGATGGCTAGCATGCGGGTACCATGCAGGTTCTGTTCGCTACTCTGCTCGAAGCCGGTGACAGGCTCATCTATCTCATCACTGACATCCTCGTCACCGTTGATGAAGTCGCGTTCAGCGAGCACGCGAATGTTGGTGAAGGCGACGTGGTCGCGCCAGTTGTAGCCGGAATCGAGAAAGCCGATGCGCACACCTTCGCCGCGGACCCCGCGACTGTGCAGCGTGTGCACCTCCATGGAGGCAATCTGAGCGTAGGCTTCCCCGTAGTCTCCCGGGGCCTGGGCGCTGCGAGGTGCTGGCACGGGTCGTGGGGGAACGGGGGAGCTACGCCGCCATGCCCCTACGGCGCGGACCTCGCGCACTCCTTCGAGCCGGCGCAACCGGGAAAGCTGCTTTGGCGAACTCACATCAGCACTCACAGCGTTGAACCAGCGCGAGACGGTCCTGATGCGTGCGCCGGTGCCGGCAACCGCATCGATATAGGCGGAATTCACCGGGGCATCGAGGGCGCTGTCAGCCTGCAGATGCTGTGGTGCCGGCCAGCCTAGAGACGGTCCGCTTTGAGGCTTGTCTTTGAAGAACACCCAGACGGGCGCCTCGTCAGCGCCGATCGGAGAAAGAGCCATCACCACCGCAGGCAGCCAGTCCACAAGGCGCCGGCGGGGCGGGGCGATCACGGCGAAGCGGGGACGAGGGCCGGTCGCTCGCGGCGATCAAGGATGTCGGCACCTTCCGGGGACGTGAAGACGAAGAGGTCGTCGTCCAGCTTCTTGTTGGTGCGGTGATCGCTGAACACGTAGGTGCGCACGTCGTCGTTGGCTTCCACCTGCTCCACACGCAGCAGATGCCAGTTCTTTCGGTCCACCCACACCCGCATGAGTTTGACCCGCAGATCAGCAGGTGCCGTCTCCAGGGGTTGCAGAGTGATCTCGTAGGCTCTGCGGCCATCGATCTCGGTCTCGGAGATCGCCACCGGGGCATAGCCAGCGGCGTAGTCCACGAGGATCTCCCAGGGCGTCTGCAGCTCGTCTTGGTAGGTGGCGATCACCACCTGGTCATTGTCTTTGTTGTAAGCCCAGATCGCTTCGCCATCCGCGACAACGATGTCCCCGTCTACCTCGACCCGGAACTGGAGCGGCTTCCGGACGTAAATACGGCCTTCCCGGCTCATCCGCTTGTCAAGAACTGACCAGAAGAACTGCTTCTCGAATCGAGCAGAGTAAGTCTTGGCCTGGGCAAAGCGCTCCCGCATGCGCTCGATGACTTCGGAGCCGGTAATGGCGTGCAAGGGGATCGAGTTGAGCAGAACTAGCGCTCCAAGGGCGGCGTTCGACAGGCGGGTACTCACCCCGCGGCTTCCTCAAGCTCATCGGCACCGGGAGCGGGGCTTTCCACAAGAATCTGGCGCGGCTTGGCGCCTTCGGCAGGACCGACGATCCCCGCCAATTCGAGTTCGTCCATGAGGCGGGCGGCGCGAGAGTATCCCACTTTCATGCGACGTTGCAGAAACGAAGTAGAAGCCTGCTGCGATTCCAGGACGACAGACACGGCTTCTTCGAACAGGGGATCACGATCCTCCTCGGCAGGACCGGCTCCAGCGCGTGATGCGAAGACCGCCACTTCTTCTGATTCGAAGCCCTGTTCCTTGATGGCGTTCACCACTCGTTCCGTCTCCTCTCCAGAGATGAAGGCACAGTGGATGCGGATCGGCTCGCCCTGCCCACTGGGCAGGAACAACATGTCGCCACGTCCCAGAAGACGCTCAGCTCCGTTCATGTCCAGGATCGTGCGCGAATCAATCTTCGAAGCCACCTGGAAGGCGATGCGCGACGGGAAGTTAGCTTTGATCACGCCAGTAATCACGTTCACCGAAGGCCGTTGGGTGGCCAGAATGATGTGGATGCCCACGGCCCGGGACTTCTGGGCCAGGCTCATCAGTGAGGTCTCCACGTCGGCGGGTGCGGTGAGCATGAGGTCGGCAAACTCGTCGATGATAACGACGATGTGGGGCAGCTTGCGCTCTCCATCATCGTGCTCGCCCTCATCTGACGCCCCAGCCGCCGCCTTCGTTTCCCGCAGCTGCCTTTCCACCTTGGCGTTGAAGTCGGCGAGGTTTCGCACCCCGAGTCGGGCCAGAGACTGGTAGCGGGCCTCCATCTCGGCCACCGCCCACTTCAGCGCCTCCGATGCCTTGTTGGGCTCGGTGATAACTGGCACCAGCAGGTGGGGAATGTCGTTGTACACAGTGAGCTCCACCACCTTGGGATCGACCATGAGCAGGCGTACTTGCTCGGGCGTCGAGCGCAGCAGAATGCTGGTGATAAGGCTATTTATGCACACGCTCTTTCCGGCTCCCGTCGCACCAGCTACCAGCAAGTGGGGCATCTTGGCCAGATCGGCGATGTAAGTCTCTCCGGAGATGGTCTTGCCCAGCGCCATCGTGAGATCCGCATCGGAGCGGCGGAAGGCGGTGGTCTCGAGTATCTCCCGCAGATACACGATCTCGCGATGGTGATTGGCGATTTCCACGCCCACCACCTTCTTCCCAGGCACCGGAGCTTGGATGCGGATGCCCTGGGCGCTCATTACCCGTGCCAGGTCGTCGGCGAGAGTGACAATGCGGTTCACCTTGACCCCGGCGGCAGGCTCGACCTCGTAGCGGGTCACCACTGGGCCAGGGCTCACCTCCACCACCTTGCCAGTGACGTCGAAGTTGGCGAGGGCGTCTTCGAGAACCTGGGCCCTCTCCAGTAGAGTCTCGCGGTCAGGCCCACCCTGTCCTTCCGGCGGCACGGGGTCGAGAAGGTTGGTCTTGGGGATCTTGTACTTGGCGTTCTTGCGCTTCGATACCCGTATTGGCTCGGGCTCTGCCGTGGCGGGAGCCGGAGGATGCAAGGCCGTCTCCGCGGAGAGCTTGCGTTCTCTCACCGTTACAGGTGCCGAGACGGGCGGAGCCTCGTCGACCGGATTCAGCGCGGTGAGCTCGGCGGCAGCCGCAGACCGACTGATCGTGGGCAGAAGCACCTCTATGGCTTTCTTCTCCTCAAACTCGGGCTCCTGCACTTCTGCACGGTCCCCCTCCAACTCAAACTCCTCGTCCTCTTCGGGCTCGTGGTCCTCTTGGTCGCAGGAGCGGCGCAGCTGTGGCAGACGGAGGGACTGGAGGCGCTGCCAGATCGCCAGGGGTACGACGGCCAGCAATCGTCCCGCTCTCTGCAGCAGATCCAGTAGCTGCCGCGGCGTAATCTCCGTGACTAGCAGAAGAGAGGCAGCGAGCAGGGCAGCGAGCAGGATGGCAGATCCGACCCGGCCCGCGTAGGGGATGAGGACAGTGCCACACACCCACGTGCCCAACCAACCGCTGAGTTCAAAGGCGGTGTACTGGGAGTATGTGGGCAGACCACTGCCCGCGGTGAAAAACAGTCCCACGCCCAGCAGACCAACGGAACGCAGCAGATCGGCGCGCAGGGGCTGACGGCGAAGGCGGTTCCAAGCCCATTGCAGACAAAGCACGGGCAGTAGGAGGGCGCCATAGCCGACGGCGGTGAAGGCTCCGTGGGAGACGTAGGCGCCGATGCGGCCAGCCCAGTTGATGGTGGCCATCTCGCCGAAGCGGCTGGCGTTGGGGGGATCAAATTTGGAATGCGTGACAAGGCTCAGAAGAAGGAAGATACCCAGGGCGCTCAGCAGTACACCGGCGATCTGGGCCCGCTTGCGACCTGCCACGAAGCGTTCAGGGAACTCGGGCATGAGTATTGGCGATTTCTAACTCACCACCCGCCGAGGCGGGCAGAGATGTCCGTGACGAAAGGGGAGGGAGAGTGGCGTGGGAAGAGCGGTCAGGGGCGGCCGTGGGAGTCGGAACCGTCCCAGAACAGCGGCGTTTCGATCGACGATGGGGCCGCCATCGAGAAACCACCGAACCCGATTGCCCTCGGCATCGAAGACCGGTAGGGTGAGCAGCGCCGGGGCCCGCGACCATCGCAGTGTGATGGCAACGCCATCAACTATAAGGATCGGGCTCCACCATCTCCTCTGCAGAGCGCAATAGTACCGTCTCCGGAAGAGTTCGACCAGTCGAACCAACCGAACGACCTATCTTCAATAGTAACGATTATCCCACACTCTCGCTGTGTGTTGCCGGCCACCGAATCGCATCTGGTGGGGGCGCCGAAGGATAGCACCAGGGCGAGACCGTGGGCGGGGACGCTCAGGCCCCAGCCGGCCCTGGCGAGAGCATCCTCTTCATCGGCGTCGCCCAGCATTCAGCCCTGGAGGTCGACCGGCTCGGATCCGGACGGGTCGTGCATGACCCCCCGCGCAGCTGCAAAGGGATCCGCGGCAACAGCAGGATCGCGTCTGCCTCACAGCAGGCCACCTCGCTTGCGAATCAGCCATTCGGCGCCCAAGAGCAGCACGATAAACCACATCCACGCCGTTTGCGTGACCTCGGCGCTGAGCCGGCGTTCCTCACGCACGATCTGCGTCGGCGTGGCGATCCGCTTCACCAGCTCCCGCCACTGGCTCAAGGGACGGAACTCGCCTCCCGTGCCCTGCGCCAAGCTACGAAGCAGAGCAGGGCGGGGCCGCATGTCGGCGGCTTCCACGGAATACTCCTCCACCACGAAGCTTCCTTCGCTTTCGCTGAGCAGGCCCTGTTGATGGTGGGCGGTGACGCGGTACCTGTAGTCCCGGGGCGCAAGGCCGGACCAGCTGGTGCGGTAGCTCCCGGCACCTACGGATTCCATGACCCGCGGCTGCCCTTCTCCCAACGTCACCTCCAGCCATTCGGCGGTGGAGGGTTTCATGAGCTCGTCGAAGACTTCGGCGGCTATAACCACCTCTTCTCCTGCCCGATACACGCGACGGTGCGTGGTTGCTTGCAGGCGGCCCGCATCTGCAGAGACGGCGAGCCACCGCACCCCGTTGTTCCACACAGAGTGAATCGTGCCCGGAGACTCTCCCACGCCGCTAGCAAGCAGGTCGAGCCTCCAGAAGCCCGCTCCGATAGCGACCAGAACCTTGCCACGGCCGTACGTGTCCGACAGGATTACCGGCTCTTTTCGTCCGGCCACCCCCACCAGCACGGCGGCAGTGTTGGCAGCGTCGACATGGGACACGCGACCGAGCAAAGGCGGAAGCGGGGTGAAGGGGTCGGCGGCGTCCTGTGTCGTCAATGACCGGGTCACCGGGTGCTGGGCGGCGGCTGGCAACAGTCGCAATCTTGCGGGTTGCGCAATCACCTGACTGCCCACCTCGCTCCGGAGGGGCAGGATTTGTGCAAGCGGACCGGCTGGACGCCAGTCGCTGAAGGCGCGGGTCCCACCGATGAACAGCAGGCCCCCACCGGACTGCACAAACTCGGCGATCCGCAAGGCCTCGTTGCCTCGCAATAGTGATCTCGGGGGATCAACAAGAATGACCACGTCGAGTTCACCCAGCTCGTCAGCACCGGGAAAAGAAGCGCCGTACCAGTCACCATCATGCCGGTGAACACGAGTCTCCACGTGGAGGGTGGAGTCGGCCTCCAAGGCCCGGCGCAGGAAGGTGAACTCGGCTCCGGGGCCCCCTGCGGCGATCAAGACCTGTAGACGTCGTGGGTGAACCTGAGCGAACAGCAGGCTCTGGTTGTTCTGCGTGGACAGCTCCCCCGGCACCTCCTCCACGGCAACGCGGAGAATGTGCGGCCCTGGCTCCAGCGGGGGAATCGGGAGAATCACCTCTTGGCTGCCACCGTCGCCGTTGAGAGTCAGATGCGCTGTGGCCACCAGCGAATCCGGCTCTGCCAAGACCCGCACGGCGACGGACTGGCCGGCGATTCCCCAACTGCGCAGCTGCACCTGAACCTGTTGGGACTGGCCACCGAAGAACTGGCCAACAGGCTCAGCGGACTGCAGCAGAATGTCGACAGGAGGCTCCTCTGACCCCACCGTGAGAACGTGAACGGGCACCTCGAACTCTGCGGCCACTGCGGCGGGATCCTCGCCGAGATTGTGAGCACCATCGGAGATAACGAGTAGCCCCTCGAACAAAGGGGCGGAGATACCTTCTTCGGCGGCGCGGCGCAGGGCATTGCCCAGATCCGTGGCGTACCCAGAGGCGACCAGCGAAGGCAGGCTATCGACATCGATCGGCCGCGCTTGACGGTCAAACCTCCAGAACCGGGCTCGGGGTCCAAGCTTCTCGGCAAGTCCCTCGGACAAGCTCTCACGCACCTGTCTCAGGCGTCCGTGTTGACCGTCTGAAACCTCCATGGAGGGGCTGGTGTCAATGAGTACGGGCAATACGGGCCTGAGGGCTCGACGCGCGAGCATGGACAGGACCGGTTCGGCAAGCAAGAGGAGCACTAGGGCGAAGGCGGCGGTACGCAACCCCTGCAGGACCAGGGATTGTGCCTTGGTTGCGTCAGGACGGGTGCGACCGTAAACCACTCTGACAAAGGCCACCGATGGGGGGATCAGGGCGATCCACAGCCAGACAGCATCCAACGACATCGCCGTCCCGAGGAGCCAGCTCACCGGGCCACGACCCCGATGGGGATCCGGGGACGGGCGTCGAGATCCCAGCTGCTGCGCTCGCCCCGGGCCAGGCGGAAGTAACCGTTTACGGCAATCATAGCGGCGTTGTCTGTGCACAAGGGGAGCTCAGGAACGTACAGCCTGGCACCGGCGGTGGTCAGGTGGCGGCGCATCTGATCGCGGAGTCGGCTGTTGGAGGCTACACCTCCCACCAACGCTACCCGAGTGCAACCGGTTTGCTGCACCGCCTGGAGGGTACGAGTGACGAGAACGTCCACCACGGCCTGCTCAAAGCTGGCCGCCACGTCGGGGACCTCTGCCTCGTCGACGGCGTGGTCGCGAAGGTGGACGAACACCGCTGTCTTGAGGCCACTGAAACTGAAGTCGAGGCCCCGTTGACCAGGCAAGGCGCGCGGGAATCGAATGGCATCCTCGTCGCCCTCGGCAGCCGCCTCGGAAACCGCCTTACCTCCCATCACGAGCTGCTCGGGACCCATCAAGTCAAGCAGACGAGCCACCTTGTCGAAGGCCTCGCCAGCGGCATCGTCCAGGGTTTGGCCCAGCATTTCGTAGCAATTCAGCTCTGGCACGTGGATGAGCTCGGTGTGCCCACCGGAGACCAAGAGCGTCACAAAGGGCGGCTCGAGATCGCTATCGATGAGGCTGGAGAAAATATGGCCTTCCAAGTGATGAACGCCCAACAAGGGGATACCGCGACCGTAGGCCAGCCCCTTAGCGACGTTGACGCCGACCAGCAGGGAGCCAACCAGACCCGGGCCTTCGGTGACAGCAATGGCGTCAATATCGTTCCAAGCTGCACCGGCGAGCTCTATAGCGCGCTCGACTACGGGAAGCAGAGTGCGGACATGGGCTCGGGAGGCAAGCTCCGGAACAACGCCACCGTATTCAGCGTGATCCTGCTGGGAGAAGATTACGTTCGAGAGAATGCTCCGGTAGCTTTCAGCGACAGCGGCGGCAGTCTCGTCACAGGAGGTTTCGATGCCGAGGACGAGCACTTAGAACACCTAGCGGGAGACTACGGCAACGCGCTCGGGCCGGATCTCGACGACTTCGTAAAGCCGATCCGCCGGTGGCTCCACTATCCCCGCGTCCTCAGATTGCGACTGCCATCGAGAGTAATCCACGACCAGTCCCAGATCACCTTCGGCGTCGAGCAGAGGGATCAGGAGATCAGCTCCGCCCTTCACCCTCACGGTAACCCGCGACGGCTCGACCTGGGCCCCCGGGGGAGCGTCGTTGAGTGCCACAGGCACGTTGGGAATTTCGTACTCCGCTAATTCCTGGATGTCGACGGAGATGGTGACTCGGTCTCTGCTCAACGTTACCATTCGGTCCGGCGGCGGGATGAGGGCGACTTCCTGCTCGACGTAATCGGCGGCGTTCTCGCTGACCAGGGAATCCGTGATGATTGCCTCAATGCCCTGTACGTCTCGCCTTGGCCCGGAAACGCGGATAGACTCCGGCTCCACATGCACGGGTCCAACCTTGGTGTAGGAGTCAGCCAGTTGCAGCCGGACGCACGGCCTCACCGGCACGACACGTTCAATACGTCGATCCAGGACGACTTCGAGGGTGGTAGGAGTCACGACGTGCTCGATGGCCACGTCCAGATCGCTGTGGCTCTCTACGAGGTCAGGAGTCAGCCGAAGAGAGAGCCGAGAGCTAGCTCGCCCCTGCTGCGGACGCAGGCGTAGCACCAAGTCGCTAGCTCTCAGAGCGAGCAGATCCTTCCCTTTGCCAAAGACGGCTACCGTTACTTTGTTCGGCAGACGGTTGGCCACCACGAGGGGAGCGACGCCCGCGGGGGGAACGACGGGCTCTTGCACCTCCAACGCGATTTCGACCTCTCGTTGGTAGGAGAACTCGGTCACGGCGTGAAACCAGACAAACGCCGCCAACACCCCAGCACCGAGTTTCACGCCCCAGTCACGCAATACCCAACTGTGCAACCCTTGTGGTCCATTTCAAGAGATGATGGTGGTCGAATCTGTGGGTCAGGCACAAACACGTCAGGCTCCGCGACACATCGAGGCCTGACGTGAAATACTCGTCGATGGTGTGCCGGACTCCCCGCTATTTATACGATTCGCGCAGCTCCTTGCCGATGCTGAGCTCGCCGTTGTCGATGCGGATATTAAATCCACAATCAGGATTCGTGCAGACCCATGCCTTGTAATGTATGGCTGCCCCGTCCCGACCGTAGTCGGACAGCGGAACGAGAATCCCTTTCGAGCACTTCAGACACGACGGATGTTCGCTTTCCATCCTAATACCTCCCCTCCCGTTGGGTGGTGGCAACCATCCCGTCAGGCTTGCGTGCGGTAGGCAGCGAGAGTTCGGCCGTACTCCCGAACCACTTCTTCCTGGGCACCGGTCTCAACGGACCCGGGCCGCCGATCTCGCACCTCCCTAAGCGCCTGCTCCGCCTCACACCCCTGGCTGACGAGATAACAGCTCAGCAGAGTCCCAGTGCGCCCAAATCCGGCCCGACAGTGGACCGCAGTCGCCAGTCCATCCTCGATAGCGCAGTCCACAAACTGGACGAATCGTTTCACGTCATCAGAGCTAGGGGCCGCCATATCTACGATCGGCACATGAAGGTAGCGCAAATCCAGCGTAGCAAGCTCTGCCACGTCCAGTGAATCCTCCGTGAGCGAAACTAGTGCACCGATTCCCTGTCCCCTAAGGAATTGCAAATCCTTCCTCAACAACCCGGGGTGGGCCAAGGGACTCGACCCTCCCGGACATCCCGATCCCGCCAGCTTCCCGGGAAGCAGCCAGCTGAAGTTCGGAATCATGCCGGGGCCGTCCCACGGGCTGGCTCGGGGCCTTCGACCCAGTATTCGCCGTTCGCTCCGATTTCCTTCTTCCAAATAGGCACGGCTTCCTTTATCCGGTCCATGAGGTAGCTGCATGCCTCGAAGGCCTCCTTGCGATGCGGGCTGGCGACTGCGATCAACACGGCGGTTTCCCCGATCTCCAGCCGGCCGGTCCGATGCAAAACAGAGACCTTGCCGATGGGCCAGCGCGATTGGGCCTCTTTGCCCAGGTCTGCCAAGACCTTTTCCGCCATCTCCGGATACGCTTCATACTCAAGATAGGCCGTTGCGTTGTCTCCAGAGTGATTGCGAACAACACCGCAGAACGTCACCACAGCGCCGTCCGTCACATCCGCAACAATATCGGCCAGAGCATCGGGCCGGATCGGCTCCGTCACCACACGAAACACTTCCACTTCCCACTCCCTCCACTCACGGGCGGTATAAACGCCACCTCATCCCCGGGATTTACCACCTGCTCCTCGTCGGCGTACTCCGAATTCACGGCGGCCGCCAGGGTGCTGGCTAAACCAGCGAGGTCAGGGAACCGCGCGATCAGGTGCGCCTTAACGTCCCGGACGGTAGCACCGGGCGCGAGGCTAATCTCGAGCTGTGCAGTACCGGCCAACTCCCGACAACGTGCGAACAGGCGGACTCGAATCAAAGGGTCCCCCGGGCGACCGAATGACCATCAATCAAAAAGAAGGGCCGCCTGACTCGAGAGTCTGGCGGCCCTTCTGGATCGCGTAACGATGTCGTGAAATTCCCCTACGACACCGATAACTACTGAACGAGCGTCATCTTCTTCATCGAGGAGAACCCATCGGTCCGCAACTCGTAGAAGTAGACGCCACTGCCAACCTTAATCCCGGCGTCATTGCGACCATCCCACAACTCGGTGTAGCTGCCAACAGCGCGCGTGCCACTGATCAGAGTGCGGACCACCTGGCCGGCCGCGCCATAGATACGCAAGCTGACGTTTGCCTCTTGGGCCAGCTCAAAGCGCAGCGACGTTTCCGGGTTGAAAGGGTTAGGATAGTTCTGCATCAACGCATTCACGGTCGGCAGAGCCGGCTGGTCGAACGCGGTGAGCGCGAATGCGACCTCGATTACGTTAGAGCGACTGGCGCTACCATCGAGATCGATCTGACGCAGATAATAAAACACGGCGTCCGCAACGGGGGGATTCTCGTCGAGGTACTCATACGTACGCAGTACGTCAGTAGTACCTTCGCCAGAAATCAGGCTGCTGACCCGCTGGAATGCGGTGTTGTCTACGCTCCGGAAAACCTCCCAGCCGAGATTATTGGTCTGTGAGGTTGTCGCCCACTGCAGTAGGACCCCCTGCTCGGGCGTCACGCTTCCGGCAAACGCCGCCAACTCAGCCGGAACCGGCACGTCCCACGTAACGCTGAATTCAACGGCCAGACCGACTGCTTCGCCGTCGGAGTTCTCAGCGGAGGTGCTGGCGGTGATGCTAGCACTCGTGCTGCCGGAGGACTTGTCACCCTCGGAGTCGAGGGTGATGCTGGCCTCGCCGTCCGCATCGGTACTGGAGCTGACATCGGCGGAGGCACCCGCTGCGACGGACGAACCGTCCACAGTGATCGCCTCAGCGCCGTTGTTGGTGACGCTCCATGTGATGCTCTGTCCGGACGCAGCGGCGCCCGACGCATCGGCGAAATCGACCGTGAGCGCAACCTCACCGTCTCCACCACCGGCGCCCACCGCTGAAAAGTCGGCACTAACGTCCGAATCGCCCACGGCGGTCAAGACGGGTTCGGTGACGGGCGGATTCACTACCACTGCAACACCGACATCGCTGAGGACGTCATTATCTGTACTGGTCGGACCTGCCGTGACCTGGACGACGGAAATCGTCGTCTCCGCGTCGATGGCCAAGCCATCGCTCGCTGGTACGCTTATCGTGAAGCTGGTCTCTCCGTTGACGCCGGGCTTCGACCGAGTAAGATCGAGCAAGGCGGCGGCTAACTCAACCTGGTTGGGGTTGCTCGCATCCACGAGCGCGCCCATAACCATCCAGCCGTCCGCGGCCGAGAACTCAGACCCCAGCGCCATGCTGGTTCCGCCCAAGTTGAACGCCGCGGCATCGGCTTCGACTAAGACCTTCAACTGCTTCACGTTAACGAAGTCGCTGACGGCCACCTCAAGGGTGACAGCGTCGCCGTCGCCAACCCCCCCGACCGACGATGCGCTGGCCAGGGTGAAGGTGGCGCCGGCATTGTCGCCAGCGAGAGCTCCGCCAACCAGCGCGAGGATCACGGCCAGGGCGATCGGAATCGCTCTGCGCACGCTATTGATCATTCTTCCACTCTCCTCTGCGAAATCATCCTGATTCGCGTCTGTTGGGCGCTGTCTAGGGGAGATGGGACCCCGCCGGATGCGGGATCCCATCTCATCCTAACTTGCGAAGCTCACTGCCTACTTCAGCAGCAGCATCTTCTTGTAGCTCTGGAACTCTCCGCCCGCTTGGATGCGGTAGAAGTAGACACCAGAGGACAGTGGCTGACCGGTGTCGTTGGTGGCGTCCCACTGGAGGACATACCGACCGGCGTTCTGGTGCTCGCTGACGAGCGTCCGGACCACCTGACCCAGCATGTTGTAGATCTCCAGCGTGACATCACCAGCTTCAGGCAGCTGGTACTTGATCGTCGTTTCCGGGTTGAACGGGTTGGGATAGTTCTCCTGGAGGGCATAGACCTCGGGGAGAGTCTCAATCCGAATCGAGACCGGATTCGCGATCTGGTTCATACCGTAGCCGCCGTCCTGGAGCGCCCCTTCGGTGATCTCGATGTAGCTCGCCTCGATATCGCTCTTCGCACGGAAGATGAGATTGAGGCCGAGATCGCCGTTTGTGGCGGCGTCGCCGAAGGCCGCGATTGTGACCTGACCATTACCCTGAGCGAAAGCCTGCGGAACTGCAAGCTCAGCCTCGCCGAGGATGTTGTTCTCAACCTGCGGGCCGACGAACTCAAGGAGCTCGTGGTCGTAGGTGAGAGTCAAGCCGTAACCGCGGAGCTCGACGTAGTCTTCCAGGTTGACAGCGATGCCCATCTCTTCACCCACGCGCGGCAGATCCAGGCCCGCGTCAAGGTAGAAGGCGGCATCGGTGTTCAGACCAGCCATCGTCGGGACCACCTTGCCGACGCCCGCAATCACCCTGCCGAAGTTGTCGGCGAAGACGAAGAAGTCGTCGTAATCGACCCGGTTGTTCTGGCTCAGGTCGAAGGCCGGATCAAAGGCCTCGTCCCCGGCGCCTAGGCCGAAGTGGTCAGCGAAGATGAAGAAGTCGTCGTAGTCGACAACGGTGTCGGAACCGAAGAGACCGAACACCGCCTTGCCGTCGGCATCGACGACGTTGTTGCGAATGGCCATGGCGGAACCACTGATCCCGGACTCGGTGACGTTGTCAGCGTCATGCGCCCGCACATCGTAGCGGTAGCGCACGCCGTTGAACACGGTCGCGTCCGTGAAGGAGGTCTCGCCCGGGCCAGCCTTACCGACCAGCTGCGGTGAGTTGGTACCCACCCAGCGATAGATGTTGTAACCGGTCACGCCCGGCGTCGAATAGCTGCTGCCACCGACGGCGTTCGCGACGGTAGTCGTCATCATGCGGTCGTCAGCGGACCTGGCCCACTGCACGCTGATGCTGCCACCGGCGTCACCAGGCGTGTCCAGGACACGCATCGTGGGCACGGCCTCAGGAGCGATGTCGTCAATCGCGCGCACTGCGTTGGAGCTAAGGCGCACGTTCGACTGCATCACACCGTCGACGACCTTGTTGAGGCTCGGAATTACGCCTTGGGCGTCGAAGGCGAGAGCCTCCGGCGTCAAGGTGGCAAAGACCGGGCCGGCGTCCAATGTAGCGGCAGCGTCACGGCTCTGGAGCATGGTTTGAGCCATGATCTCGTACGGGTTGCTGACGCTCTCAGCACCATCGAATGCCTGCTTCGAGGACAGCCTGCCGCGCTCCGCAGCAACTCCGTAGCTGGTGGAATCACCGTCCAGAGTAGCCACGACTACGCGCATGGTGCTCTGGCCAGGAACCGCATCCACAACGCCCCACGGAACCAGTGCCGTGGTGGGCTCTGTGAGCGCGACCAAAGCGCCAGTGCTGTCGGGACCATGGAAGACAGCGATCTTCCGGGTGATCCGGTAACCGCTCAGACTTGCGTGGTCGTCAGAGGCGTCGAAGGTCAGGATGACAAAGCCACCCTGGTCCCCGGCGCCGCTGGCGCCCTTGTAGTCGGCCGCGATGAGCTCATCCGGAGCGTCGAGGACGGTGGAACCAGTCCCGTCGACCCTGATGGACGCCGAGCCAACGAAGAAGTCGCCACCGGTCGCGTTGCTCGTAGTACCGTTAGAGTCGACGATGTCACGCACGGTGAACGTCAGACCTGTGCCGGACCAGCCGGAACTGTTGGCCCAGAAGCCACCGCTTCCGGAGCTGATCTGAACGTCGCCGACGGGCACCCGGACGCCGAGCTTGTTGGCCGAAACGGCCACGAAGCGGGAGTCCTTTACACGGGTGTTGCCATACTTGTCGGCGAGGGTAACGCCTACCCAGAAGTCATCGCCCTGACCAACGACGCTGTCAGCGCTGACGAGGATCTTATTGTAGATCGCCGGGTGATAAAAGATGGCCGAATCCACCTCACCAGCTTTCAACGAACCCAGATAGAGATTGCTCGCGTCCGTGCAGTCGGAAACGGTCACCATGAGGGTGTCGATGGAAGTCGTGTTTGTAATGGTAACGGTGCGCGTGCCCACGACCCAATCATCAGCCTTGAGCGTCGCGAGAAGGCGGGGATTTGCGGACGTATCCAAACCAGTGCCCGCGAATGACAGACCGCCGCCGCCTGCAACCTGTAGAACAGCGTCCTCTTTGTACGTGACGGCCGTCTTGTTTGCTGCCGTTTTTGCCGTGATGGTGAGGACATTTGAAGCACCCGCGGCCAGAGTATTCGCCTTACCGTAGGTGGCCGCCGCGATGTCGAACTTGGCAATGACAGGAACCACGAAGGTGGTGTCGTATATGAAGGTATCCGCCGCGGTCTGGGTGTAGTTACCGGCGAGATCCGCCGCAACGATCTGCAGCTTGTACTGCGTGCCTGTTTTCAGAGAGTCGACCGTGAACGTCTGCTCGGTCGCGCTAACCAATTCACTAGAAACCAGTGGACGTGTGCGGGTCTTGCCGTTATCGGCACCAGCGAGACCGGTGTATGTGATCAGGACGCTGTCCGCATGCTCACTGAGCTTGAAGACGACCTGAGAAGTAGCCTCCTCAAGCGTGTCAAGTGCGGACGCAGCCGTCGGGAACCGTCGCTCCAGTGTGATGTCGTCGACATCTACCAGGACGTTAGTCCGAACGAGCGCTGCACCCGTATTGCCAGCGAGATCGGTAGGCGTGAAGGAAACGGTATACACACCGCTTCCAACGAGGGTGTCGCCGGTGATGTTGGCTGCCGGCCACTTCTTGGTCGTTAAGCTTGCGCCGTCTACGCGGAACGTGTCGGTAGTGGCTGCATTTGTCCCCGTGTTGCCGAGGGCACTGAAGTCGACTACGCGTTTCTCGCCGCTATTCAGCGAGTGAGCGGTGCCGTTATCGTCGCCGCCCGTGTTCCCGATACGCAAAGTGGTGACCACATTACCACTGTCCTTAAGCTCGATAATCAGCGAATCGAGAGTCTCAGCCAACTGGTAGGTGATCGGATTGAGGTCATCCACAACACCACTTCGGCCCCAAGACGATGCAAACGTACCGTCACTGATCGTGTCATTGCTGACAGGCAGAATTGTGTCGCCGGCAACAATCTGGCCGTCGAGAACAGGTGCCGTCACGTCAGCAAAGAACGCAACTCCCACCGTAACGCCGTAGGGCGCTGTATCGTCGTTGGAGTTGGAGAGATTGCCCGCCGCATCGACGATGAACACTGCGAAAGTATCAGTGGCAGTTGCATTGTCGGCGCCGACTCGAGCAGCGCTGTAGTCGCCAGCCGCCAGAACCACGTTGTGATTCAGGGTGTCGACGCTACGGACGCCGGTGTCTACGGTGCGGACTTTTCCGAACATGTTGGAAACGACGGTCAGACCGGATGCGCCGCCAAGCACGGCGTCGGTCTGGGTTCCCAATTTGACTCGCAACTTCAGGGTATCGCCGATTCCGGCGATGACCGTGTCAGCGGCGGTTGTGAAGTCGACTGTCTTAAAGGGTGTGCCGCTCTTGTTTGCCAAGGCGGCGCCACCGTTCGCGGTGACCATCGCGTCCGGATCGTCCGGACGATCAGCATCGACATCGAATTTCAGAGAAGTAGCAGAGAGTACGACGGCGGTCGTTTCCGCGGTTGCGACTGCCGGAGGATTGGCAGAAGGGTCATCAACGGCGAAGGCCGCCGCCCGAACTCCTGCAATCGTGCCACTGGAGTGATGAATCTTGCCATACCAGGTGAACGTCGTCGTATCGCCAGTGGCGTTGGTGGCTGTTTTGACCGAGTCAGCATCTCCTTCGAAGGCCGTCGGATACTTCACAGAGGCCTTGCCTGAGGTGATGTTCCGACCCTTGAAGGCTCGCACAGCGACGATGTTGTCGGCAGCCGCCAGATCGCCTCCACTAGCCTTCGTAAGCACGGCGCCGCCCGTGATAGTACGGAGCGCCGGGGCAACAGCAGCATCCCCGCCGATGGCAGCAAGGATTGCGCTACCCTCATCGAGGCCGGTAAAAGCCACCCCCGACTGGCCGTCTTGGACGACAGTGCTGTCGTTGGCCGTCACCAAATAGATGAACGCCTCAAGGCTGTCGATAGGCGTGAAGTCTCGGACCTTCACCGAAACGACGAAGGTCGAGTCAATGCCCCTCTTCGCACCACTGTCGGTAGGCGCAGTGATCGTCACGCTGGCGACGTTGGCGGCTTCCGCCTGATCGACAGCGACGACCCCAAAGCCCACCAGCATGGCGGCAAAAAGGGTGATGCATTTGCGATACTGCATTGTCATCCTCCTCAGGGACCCTCTCCCTGTTGTGAAACTACAGTCTCGATGTGCTCGATGTGGTGTGTTTTCAACCATGTGTGCGTTACGTGATTCGAAACGTACCCCTTAGGGTTTGACCTCTTGAGTCTTCTGTCTATCTCCCAACTTCTCCGAAGGTGGCGGGAGTGATCAAGCAGAACAGCCGCTCACCTCACACAAATACCCGCACTACGCCCTACACAGGCGTTGAGGGAGCCTTATGATAGACTCAAACGGGGTGAGTGTCAAGCACTATTACCACTTTTTTGACCTGGATCCGTAGCGCCAACCTAGGGTGAAATCTAGAGATACGTCAATTTCACGAAGTGCCGGTTTGGGACCTTTTTCATCCTCAAGAGGACAGGGTAGGCGAGGCCTGTGTGATATGCTAATATGTGACTGGTTTTCTGTTTGCCATGGCGGGAAAATGCCCCTGCGAGATGGATGAAGAAACCCGAGAGCGGCTTGGTGCCCGCAGTCCGCTGTGACATCCTGCAATTCGGTGTAAATGGCAGAAACAACAGATTCTTACGGTCACTCGACAGTTTCAGGAATGCGCGAATCGGCGCTCCTGATATGGTGTACCGGCCTTGAGTCCACACACTGACGGTTAAAGTGCTCGAAAAATTTCCTAAATCAATAAATTTCATACATATACCTAAGACGGCGGGATCGACGATGCGGTGGATTCTCGACCGCCAGTATCGACGATTCCAATATGTGATTCCTCAATGGTTCCACGCCGGCTCGGCTACGGTTTCCGACGCTATCGGGCAAGGCAAAACCTTTCCCGTTAGCGTCGGCGCCCACCGCCCGTTAGTTGTTGCAGACTGGCCGGACTTCCGTGGAATCACGTCGGTTCGAGACTCTATGAAGAGGGTCGTCTCGCACTGGGCCCACGTGCAGGCAGAGCCGGGAGCTTGGCTTCCTCCAGAGCAGTTCGATGTCGCTGGTCGATCTCTGCTAGACCTTCTAGAATCGCAGCCCCTGGCGCTGTTCGACAACAACCAGGTGCGCTACCTGAGTGGAGCTGCGGAGTACGATGGCATGACCCTCACCTCGCGAATGGAGAAAGGGGACCTTCAGAAGGCGCTGGATGCCGTTCACGGTGGACTGCTCGCGGCCCCTGTGGATGATTTCGACGCGGCGCTGCTGTGGTGGGCTCACGAGCTGGATTGGTCCGCGCCGTACTACCGTCGGATCAACGTGCGCAAGAAAGGGGCTGCATACTTGCAGCTCACGGCCTCAGAGCTCTCAGCACTGGAGTCTTGGAACCGCCTGGATGCGAGTCTGGTGGAGGAGGTCGGGGTGGTATTTCGGGAAAAGATCGTGGAGCTCGAAAAAAAGACAGGATTGCCTATCGACCAGCAGAGAGAGGCGTTCCGGCGGAGGAACGAGAGCCCTGCGGTTCAGGCCCGACTGCTAATGCACACAGCGAGCCGCGGCCTGAAGCATCCCATTCGGGCTCTGCGATCGGTAAAACGCCAGGTCACTTCGCGGTAGCCGCCACCCCGGCCTCGGCATCGTTTTTCGATCGGCGACGCCACTGCCAACCGACGAATCCCAGCACGACAAGAGCAGAGACGCCACTCGCCGTTCTGGCCAACTGTACCGGCTTCGAGTAATAGGTGAGCCTCACGACGTGCTCTCCCGCCGGCACCTCGATGCCGCGCCAGAGGTAGTTGGCTCGGTGAATTGCGCTAGGTCGCGCGTCGATGGTGGCCTGCCAGTGGGGATGGTAGTTGTCAGAGATCACCAGCAGTCGCGGCCCCCCAACGGATGTGCGTAGGCGGATCACGCCATCGTGGTGGTCGTACTCCTCCAGTTCGATGCGATCGTCGCTCCGATCAGTCTCCAGACCTGGCAGAATGGAGCGGAGAGGCGCTTCTACGATCGCCGTCTGCCGCAGGTCCACTCTCCCCTCGCGTAACGCCTCGATGATCTGCGTCTCGTTTTCCATGACGGTGACATCGGCAACGAGCTGCAACCACGGCAGGGCGAAGCGGTTCTCATAGAGCCGTACGCCCTCTTCGGCGAACACTTCGGGGAAGTGCTGCGCCTGCAAGGAGATCTCCTTGGGGGTCACCAGGTAGCGGGCGTTCACCAGATTGAGCAAGGGGTGGATTGCCGCCAGCAGTTGGTCGTCGCTGTAGGGCACCTCCTGCCGGCGGTACATCCGGGCGTAGAACACTCTCTCCACGGCCAGGAACTCCTTCAGCAGACGGTCGTAGCGGCGCAGGGTGTAGTTGTTGAACGCGGTGACCACGTCGGCGCCGTGCAGGTAGTAGCGCGGATTGCTCAGATAGCCGTACTCGGGGATCGGAAAGATCCGGAACTTGCCGGGCTGGGCTTCGAGAAAGGTTACCGTCTTGGAGTTGGTGGTTCGGAAGTCCTGCCAGCGCGTCGGATCTTCGTAGCGCAGGAACAGCCGATCGATGCGCCAAGTGTCCAGCATGGTCAGTACAAACAGGCCGATGACGACGGTCGCCAGGTTGACGCTGCGCCGCAAGCGCAGCACCAGTAGGGCCGTGCCTGCCCCACAGATGAGCGCCACAATCAGCGCGCCTCGCCCTAGAGCTTCAGCACTTGCCACCATGATCTGCCGCTTGGGCGCGGCGATATCGGAGTAGATCAGACTCACCCAGCCTTCCATGACCGCCGAAGGCGCGATCGCCATGAGCAGCAGCGCAGCGGTGAGCCCACCACCAATCTTGAGAGTTCGGCTCTGCAGCTGCTGCCGCTCCTCGGAGTCGGAGGCGGTCAGGCAGCGATGCAGCGCCAGGCCGGCGAGCACGCAGGCGGGAAAGGCGAAGAGGAAGGCCGCCATACCGATGGTGCGTAGCACTTGGCCGCCGGGCAAAACGTGATAGGCGATCCAGTGTACAGGCGTGTGCTCCCCCAGGGTGAAGGCGAGGACGAGCACGAACAACCCGCTCATGTAGATCACGATGGGCCATCGCCGTGCCTCAGGGAGGATGAGCAGGGCCAGCAACACCACCAGAATGCCGAAGTACTCGGAGTTCAGCTTCATCGGGTTCCGGCCCCAGTAAGTGTTAGTGTCATTCTTAGGATCGCGGAAACCGCCAAACTCGGGCACCAGCAGGGACACTGCTTCCTCCGGGTGGAGAGACCAACTGCGCGCCAGCGCCAGCTGCTGCTCTTCGGTGCGACCGCTGTCATCTTGGATGGCGGCGCGCTTGGACTGGGTGCGCACGTGCTGGTAGGGTGGGAACAGGCCCTCGGCCCCCAGACTCAGGCCCAGCACGACGGCGAAGGCGAACAGACCGGTGCGTTCCAACACGGAGCGGAACGGAGCCGCGCCCGCCTCGGCGCCCCGGTACAACCGGTAGAGCCTGAAGAGGAAGTAGATCCCCAAGCCCAACAGGGCGTACTGTAGCATCTGCAGGTGGGGGGAGAATACGCCCAAGGCGATCAGTACGCCGAGCAACATGTACCACCGTAGGGCGGATCGGCCCCCTGCCATGCCCTTTTCCAAGCAGAGCAGGTAGAACGGGAACAGGGCGATCACCGTCATCTTCGCATACTGGCCGGCGTAGGGGAAGCTGAGGAAGGTGGGTGCCGAGAGGAAGGCGAAACCCGTCCACAGCGCCGCCAGTCTTCCCACGCCGAGTTGACGCAGATAGAGGAACATCCCCCAGCCGGCGCCAAACACGGCGAATATGTAGCGCCATCCTATAGTGCGCTGCCTGGTGGTGAACAGCTCGATCAAGTACGTCGGGAAGAATTTGTGGCGAATCTCCTCGGAGATCGGGTAGCCGCCCATGCGCGGATCCCAGGCTGAGGGCTCGAGCTCGGCCAGCTTCTGCAGGACCGGCGCCTTGCCCTTGTGAAAGTCCATCCCCACATCTTCGCCGTAGATGATCTTGTCGCTGAGGGGAAACTCATAGAAGTAGGCGACAGCGACGAGGGCATAGAAGGCGGGCACGAACCAAGGGCGCTGCCAGATCGGAGATCTGGCGCTGGGCTCGGCAGATGTGGCGCTGTGCTTGAGTGACGGGTCGCTGGCGGGATGCGGGGCCGACGCGGCACGCTGTCCCTGGCGCTGCTTTCCCCGTTTGGCCATGGAATCCCCTGTAGGGTGATGGTGGAGACGCCGAGTCCCTGCTGAGGTGTCTCGGCGTTGTTCAAGCCTAAGGCGAAATACCGACGCTCACCCCGCAGTGCCCTTGCCGTAGAAGTGGAAGGCCTCGGACCGGGCCGGTCACACCCGGTTCGCGGCCTCGCTGAGAACCCGCTCCTGGTGCTCGGCGATGTGGTCCCAGTCGAAACGGCGCGCCCATTCCCGTCCCGCGGCACCCTGACTCGCCCGCAACTCAGAATCGTCGAGATAGCGGCGCATACCATCGGTGAGTTGATTCACATCTCCGGCCGCCACTAGGGTGCCGGTCTCGCCGTCGCGCACCGCGTCCGTGAGCCCGGGGATGCGGGTGCCGAGCACGGGCCGGCCGGCGGCCGAAGCTTCCACGGCGGCGATGCACCAGCCCTCGTAGCGCGACGGCGTGCACACGAAGCGGGCCTTGCGCAGCAGCTCGCCCTTGGTGGCTTCGTCAACACCGATGCATATCTCGACGCGGTGATCGAGACCGGCATTGGCAATTAAGCGCTCGAGGTGGATCACCTGGTCTTCTGAGCCGCGTCCGGCGACCTTGAGGCCGATCTGCGGATACTCGTCGGCGATGGCAGCGAAAGCGGGAAACAGGACGTCGAGACCCTTGGTGACCACGTCGATGCGGCCGAAATAAAGGATATAGTCGCCGTCCTCCGGCTCGAGGTCGAAAAAAACGCTGTCTACCCCGGTGTACACGCAGTTGATCGTGGCGCCGTCGCCGAGGCGCTTACGCACCTCGGCAGTGACGCTCGGCGAGATCGTCAATATTCGCTCGTAGGCTCGCAGGGTCAGGGCTTCCGCCAGCCACGACACGCCCCCTACCAAAGGGTGCTTGGTGAAGGCGTAGGAACCGACGAAGTGGTAGAAGAACAGCACGCCTCGACGACGCAGGGAGCGGCTCGGCAACAGCGGCGCGAAGGCGGAGAACTCGTGGACCCAGATGTCGCAGTCGAGACGCCGCATGGTCGATAGGGCGGTCCTCATGTAGGCAAGGCGGCTACGGGCATAGCTGGCCTCGGAGCCCACCCGACGAATCCGGTACCCGCCGCGCTCCTCATCTTCCGGGGCCCCGGGGTAGCGGCCGGTGATCAGGGTGATCTCATGGCGGTCTGCGAGACGCTTGTAGATTTCATGCGCCCGCACCGCCCCACCGCCGGAGAGCCAGGGGTTGCCGAGATCGTCGTAGATGAGGTGGGCGATTCTCAAGCGGGGCCTGGAACCTGCAAGGCTCGGGCGTGAGCCTACAGGCTGCCCTTGGTGGAAGGCACGCCCTGGATTCGCTCCGAGCGCAGAGTCGCCGCGTCCAGGGCGCGTCCGAAAGCTTTGAAGATCGCCTCGATGCTGTGGTGATCGTCCTGTCCTCGTAGCAGGTCTACGTGCAGATTCATGCGGCCGTGGTCGGAGACGGCGCGGAAGAACTCGGAGACAAGGGGGGCAGGGAAGTCCCCCAGCGTGCCGCGAAAGGAGCGGTTGATCGCCAGGCAAGGCCGCCCCGACAGGTCCACCACCACGCGGGCCAGAGCATCGTCCATGGGCACGTAACTGTGACCGAAGCGCACGATCCCCGCCTTGTCACCCACCGCCTCGGCAATGGCCTGACCGAGAACAATGCCTACGTCTTCGACGCTGTGGTGAGCATCGACTTCGAGATCCCCGTCGCATTTCACCTCGAGGTCGAACAGCCCGTGCTTGGAGAACGCGGCGAGCATGTGATCGAAGAACCCAATACTGGTCTCGATCTGTGAGGCCCCGGAGCCATCTATAGTAAGACGGAGGTCGATCTTGGTCTCGGATGTGCGTCTCTCCGCGCGCGCGGAGCGTGTGGCATCGCTCACTTCGTCCCCCTTCCGTCCTCTTTCGCGTATTTCTCGAGGCGCATTTCCACCGCCCGCGCGTGGGCCTCAAAGCCTTCGGCGCGCGCCAGGGTGGTGATGCTCGTTCCTGTCTGGCGCAGGCGCTTCGCGCTGTACTCGACAACGCTCGTCGTCTTTACAAAGTCGCTCAAACCCAACGAAGAGGCATAGCGGGCGGCGCCATTGGTGGGCAGCACGTGGTTGGTACCGGCGAAGTAATCTCCCACCGGCTCGGTGGAAGCCTCTCCGAGAAAGACGGCTCCAGCGTTGCGGATTTTCTCCAGCCATGTACGTGGTTCGGCCACGAGCAGCTCCAAGTGCTCGGGGGCCATGCGGTTCACCAGCTCCACACCGGTCTCGAGGTCGTCGACGAGCACGACGGCGCCGAAGCGATCGAGGGCGGGATTCACCGTCTCCACGTCAGGCAGAGCGTCTTTCTGCCGCTCCACCTCGGCCTGCACCGCCTCGGCGATGGACCGCGACGTGGTAATGGAGACGGTAGCCTCGAAGCCGGTGCCATGCTCGGCCTGCGACAGCAGGTCAGCCGCCACGAAGGCGGGGTCGGCCGTGTCGTCGGCGAGAACTACGATCTCTGAGGGACCAGGCGCCATTTCAATGCCGACCACGCCGTAGACTCGCCGCTTCGCCTCCACCGTGTAGATGGATCCCGGGCCCACGATCGTGTCCACCGGGTCGATACTGTCAGTGCCGTAGGCCAAGGCCGCCACCGCCTGGGCGCCGCCGATGCCGTGGACCTCGCTCAAGCCCAGCAGCTGCGCCGTGGCCAGAATATCGGGATGTGGCAGGCCACTGGACTGGGGCGGTGTGACCACGCAGATCTCGTCGACGCCGGCGACCTGGGCCGGCACCGCCGCCATGAGTAGGCTGGAGATCAATGGCGCCTGACCACCGGGCACGCAGATGCCAACCCGGTGCAGGGGGATCACCCGCTTGCCGAGACTGACGCCATCGCCATCGTCCATCGTCCAGCTGTCGGTGCGCTGACGCTCGTGGAAGGCGCGGATATTGGCCACCGCCGCCTGCGCCGCCGCAGCGAGGTCGGCGTCCATCGCCGCGCGGGCGTCCTCCAGCGCCTTGGCAGGTACTCGGAAACCGCCAGGCTCAAGGTCGACGCCGTCGAAGTCGCTGGTGAACTCTGCCACCGCGGCGTCGCCACGCTCGCGCACCGCCGCCAACACCCGGCTCACTGTCTCTTCTACCTCGGGCGGAGCGCCGTTCTGGCGAGCGAGGATGACGGCGAGCCGACCGGTGGGCTCCGAGCCGGCCTTGTAGGTGACGATCTCCAGCATGCCGGGTCAGTCAGTACACCACTTTGTTGAGGGGGTACTCGATGATGCCCTCGGCCCCACCCGCCTTGAGCTGGGGGATGAGATCGCGAACGATGCTCTCGTCGGTGATGATCTCCACCGCCACCCAGTTTTCATCAGACTGGCTGGAGATCGTCGGCGCGTGTAACGCCGGCAGGTTGTCTTTGAGCTCGTCGAGGCGGGTGCGGGGCACGTTCATCTTCAAACCCACCTTGGATTCCGCCTCCAACGCGCCCTGCAACAGCGTGAATAGGTTCTGCGCCTTCTGCCGCTTCCACGGATTTTCCCAGGACATCTTGTTGGCAATGACGCGCGTCGTGGACTCCAGCATGGTGTCCACGATGCGCAGGCGGTTGGCGCGCAGCGACGACCCGGTTTCGGTGCCGTCAACAATGGCGTCGGCCACGCCGGGGATGCCCGCTTTCACTTCCGTAGTGCCCCAGGAGAACTCGACGTCCGCCTCTACCCCGCGCTCTTCAAGGAAGCGCCGGGTCACCCCTACCAGCTCGGAGACAATGCGCTTGCCCTGCAGATCTTTCAGGGTCTTTACCGGTGAGTCCTCGGGGACGGCGATGACCCAGCGGTAGGGCTTGGAGGTCGTTTTACTAAAGCGCAGCTCGCCGACCTCGACGACATCGGCGTCCCACTCCTGCACCCAGTCGTAGCCGGTGATGCCCACGTCGACGACGCCTCGCTCCACGTAGTGAGCGATCTCCTGAGCGCGAAACATAATACCGGCGAGCTCGGCATCATCGATGTCGGGGGCGTAGGAGCGCGATGGCAGGCTCACCTTGTAACCGGCACGTCCGAACAACCGGAAGGTCTGCTCCTGCAAGCTGCCAGAGGGAAAGGCGATGTTGAGAGGGCTACCGGACATGGGGATCTCGTCTTCTTCGGCTTGATTCGGTGGTCACCTGCGATCGGCGACTTTCAAATGTCGCATTCGTCGCCGCGTCGAATGCGGTGCAGCGCGGCGCGGCGTTCGCTGATCGCCGGCGGCGAATCGCTCTTTGGTGCAGGCAACGGCCGCCCCTTTAGGAAGCGGCCGTTGCCTGCAGACCCTCGAGCACACGTCGCGCCTCGCGCTGGTCTTTGTCAGTGCCAGTCTTAAGCAACCGCTCCAAGGCCGGGATTGCCGCTTGCGCCCCGATTTTCTCCAGCGAGCGCACTGCTTTGGTGCGGATCGATTGCATCGGCTCTTCCAGCGACAGCATCAACGCCTCTACGATGTTGGTCCGGGTTCGCACCGACACCGGCCCCAGCGAGCGGGGTGCGTCACCCACGGCCAGCTGTCCCAGGGCCTGCACCGCCACGTGGCGCACCTTGGCCGAGGGGTCGCGGGACATGCGGATGACTTCTTCCGTCATGACACGATAGCCCAGATGGCGCGCGGACAGCAATGCTGAGATGCGCACGTCCGGCGTGCTATCGCGCAGCGCGCCCTTCACGATTGTGTGGATACTGTCGCGCAGCTCTGCGTGCACGTTATCGTCGTAGCAGGAGCCGAGGGCGCGTATCACCTGGCCACGGAAGCCCTTCGACACGCTCTGGGTGTGTCGCAACAGCTCCGGCACGGCCGCCGGCGCCTGGATCTCCCCCAAGCCCCACGCCGCGTACTGAGCGACGTTGAAAGAAGAGTCGTTGAGTAGTTCGATGAGGGCGTCCGTGGCGCGGGGATCCTTGATGCGACCCAGAATCCGCGCCACCTCGAAGCGCACCCGAATCAGCTCTGAGTCCGTCTCCTCGATGAGCCGGGGCACAACACGCTCGCCAAAGAGCAGGAGCTTGCCCGCCGCCTTCTCCCGGATCTTGCTCTGCATGCTCGACAGCCGCTCAATTTCAGGGTCGGGAGAGGGCTCCTGACAGCCGGCGAACAGCATGACACTGCTGGGCAGAACAATCAGTCGTCGGAGGAGTGTCACGGTGTCAATTCTCGAAGGGGGCTGCCTGCGGGATCACGTTGATGCGCTACGTGTAGGATAAGGTGGTGCCAAGACCCCGTCCAAAGGGAGGGACCTGTTATTCCGCTCTCTCCGCTTCTTCGGCGCAGCGCTCAAGAGCGCCTTCGGCGACCGCCGCCCAACCCGAGACCGCGTAGCGTTCGACGAGCTGCTCGTAGAGCGGTCGAGCGTGGGCACAGCCTTGCTCGTTCTCCACTATCTCGGCGAGCCGGGCCAAGGCTTCGTCGGCTCTATCCGTGTCGGGATGGTAGGCGCCGATCTCTTCCAGCAGAGCCTTCATTCGTTCCGGCTGCGCGCGTGCGGCGGCGACGCGGGACTCGAGTAGGATACCGGCAGAGCGGTGTTCCGCGTCGGCAGATCCCCGGCGCAGGTCGGCCAGAGCACTGTCCGCAGGCGCCAGCTGGCCGCGATCCACGTAGTGGCGGGCGATGCCGAGCAGGGCGTCGGCAGTGCGCACGTTCCACGGCAAGTGGGCCAGCTCTTGGAGCAACGCCACCGCCTCTTCGTCTCGGAAGTAACGGGTCGCCTCCTCGGCCTGTTCGTGCAGCACTTCCGCTTCTGCGAGCATGAGACCGTCGGGGTCTGCGTAGGCCCGCAGCGAGAGAGTGTCCAAGTAGGCCGCCAGCCACTGCAGGGGCATGTTGAGGCGCTCGACGGCGGCGGGCACAAGACGGCCCTCGCCGGTCTTGATGTGCGCCGCGTCTACGGGGAAGGCGTTCCACGATGGATCTACTTCCAGCCATTCGCCGACCCAGACCTGGGGCCAGATGTGGAGGATTAGCTCACCCCGCCGGGACAGCGCGTAGCCGGTGGTGATTCTGGCGGGAAGGCCGGCGGCCCGGCAGAGGGCAGCGTAGAGCACGGTGTACTCTGAGCAGGTCCCTTCGCGCTCGGCAAAGACCTCCACCGCTGACTTGAATCGCACGTTGGTTTCCCCCGGTACCATCTCGTCGTACACCCAGTCGTGTATCGCCCGCGCCGCGTCCAGCGCCGACATCTGGGTGGGAACGGGCACCAGTATCTTCGCCTGTCTGCGGATCCCCGCGTAGTCGGACTGCACGAACAGAGAGGGCTCAAGGTAAACCGCCAGGTCGGCGTCCTCGCCGAGCTCAGACACGTTGGGAGTGTTCGAGGGCAGTTCCGCTCTGTGCACCGTGAGCAAAGGGTGCGGATCGGTGCCAGACTTTGTCAGCTTCTGCCGGCCTTCGAGGACAAAGAGCTCCTCCAGGCTGCCGATGCTGATCGGCAGGGCAAAGCGCAGAAAGTCCAGCTGGTCAGGAGCGCGTATCTCGCGATCCAGGGTAATGCTTTTCGCCGTCCGCACGGGGTGCCAGGTCATCGCTTGCCGCGGCGCGCTGCGGATCCGGTGGACCCCCAGCAGCGCTGCCTGGGACCGTGCCTCAGCGCCGGCCGCATCTATCCAGACCGTAAAGGGGATCCGGGGGATGAGGTCGCGGGGCAGATCAGCGACATGGGGACGGCCCTGAAGCACAGGACCGTGGCGCAGCTCCAGCGGCTGCAGCCCGTCATCGTCTATAGCTCCGAAGATGGCATAGATCGGTCGCGTCTGAGCGGTCTCGTAGTTGACGAGAAGGACAGTGTCACGGCGGCCTGGCTCGCGCCCTCGCCGCAGCAGAGCCAGCATCAGCGCAGCAGAGGGCACCTCTCCTCCTTTCAGCTTCACCCTCGCTTGCTCACGCGCGTCGCCGAGCCGGCGCTCCACATGCAGCGATGAACCCTTGCGACGGGCCCGCAGCTGCACGCGCTGGCGGCCCTCTGTAGTGACCTCGTTCACGCGATCGAGCCGCAAGGTCTCGGCGTCAAGTCGCAGCTCACTCCGCCGTCGCACAAAGCCGCGGGCCCAGGACAACGATTCTTCTTCAATCAATAGCTGATCGCCTAGAGTACGGCTGCGCCGCCGCAAGTAGCCGGTGCTCTCGCCACCGGAGATCGACTGCCACCAGGTCCAGCTCGAGTCCGCGTCGACGATGGGGTCGAGGGCGTGCAGTCTGCCGTCGGCGCTGCTGAGGTAAAGCCGTCCATGGCGGCCCGAATAGGTGCGCGTCTCTCCGACTCTCAGCGACAGGCTCCAGGTGATCGTGCCGTCCTCAACGCGGATCCGGGCGATTCTGCCGTCACCGGATGAGGCGACAACGGCGGTATCAAGCCGTGACAAGGTGGCCTGCGAATCCCCCTCATGCTTCCAGCGTAGCTCGCCGGTAGCAGCGTCGATCCCGTAGAGCCAGCCGTTGCGTGCCGGGCACACGAGGACATCCCTTGCGACGGTGGGCGGCTCGACAAGATCGCTACCGAGCCAATGCTCCCAGCGGGTCTCCAGTTCGGCGGTGAGGCCCCACAGACGTTCGTCGCCGGCGACGACAATGCCATTCGGGGTTGCCACCAGGTGGTGGACTTCCTCACCCGGAGTCACAGCCCGTCGGTGCCTGCCGGTCTCCGCGGAGATGGCGAGCACACGGCCGCCGGACGCGGCAAGAAAGACTGTGCCGGCCTGCTCAACGGCCGGGGACTGAGGGCGTACTCCAGTGCGGACCCGCCAGAGAGATTCGCCACTGTAGGGATCTAGGGCGTTGGCCACGCCGTCGGCACTCAACACTAACAGGCGATGCCTGGACAGACTCAGATGGGCCCGCCCAGGGTACAGCTGGCGTGTCCACTGCGGCTCACCGGACCGGGTATCCAAAGCGCGGATGGCGCCGTTGGCGTCGGCAACGTAGAGACGTCGCGACGAGAGCTGAGCGGCGGCTCCGATGATCCGAGTTCCCGAGGGTTGCATCCAGCGCTTTCGACCGCTGTCCCGCTCCAGTGACGTGATCGCGCCGTTGGTCGACCCGTACCAGAGCTGATCCTCGCTCTCCGCCAAAATCTGGACAACGCAGGAACCGGTGACTCGCTTCCACGCGAGCGTGTAAGCGAAGGCTCTGGGCTCGGCCTGCACTAGCGAGACCACCCCAAGAGCCAACAATAGCGCTGTGACGACGACAGTAGTCAGTGAGAGCGGAGTGTAGTTGGCCTGGCGACGCGGTCGCGAAGCCGGGCGTGAAAACACTTGGAACCCAATGTTAGAGTTGAGTTTCTGAAGGTGGAACGGCGGCGTGGCAAGCTTTGACAAAGGAACTTTCTCGAGAGTAGGTTAGCCTTCTCGTCATCGGAATGTACTGTCTGCAAGAGAACTCCTTCACGAACAGGCTCTCGGTCCATTTCACACCATTCTTTGAATATGACTGGCTCTTTCGTGTTCTGTTCGGGCGTCCTCGCCCTTGCGGTTCTCTTGGCATCGTTCGCTTCCGCTTTTGCCCAATCCGCTCCCAAGGCGGTCGACCACTTCCGCACCGGCTACTCGCTGCTTCAGGCCAAGGATTTCCGTAACGCCGCCATTGAGCTCGATCAGGCTGTACAAATCGACACCACGTACGGTGACGCCTACTACGCCCTTGGTAAGGCCCAGGCATCGCTCAACGATTACCCGAAATCCGTGGCGGCCCTGGAAGCGGCGTTGCGTCACGGCACCAGCAAGGAGCAGCACAGCGCTCGCATCCCCGAGCTGCTCGGAAAGCTCTACTATAAATCGGCTCTGCGCTCGCGGGAGCAGCTACGCTACGGCGAGGCGATTCAGCGCTTTGAGAAGTCCCTTGAATACCAGCCCGGCAACGCCCAGGCGCTGTTCACCATCGGCGACTGCCATATGCGGCTGCGCGACCCCGACAAGGCCGAGCCTGCCTTTCGCGCCGCCATCGAAGCGGACGCCAAGTACGCCTGGGCGCACAAAAGACTCGGCGACATTCATCGTAGTCGGGGTGAGATGGCCCAAGCCGCGCAGAAGTACGAGCACGCCATCGCCCTCGACAGGGATCTCGTGAAGGCCTACGCGGGTCTCGCCCACTTGCGTATCGCCGGTGAGGATTTCGACGGCGCCATTGCCACGCTGCAGCAGGCGGTGAAGGCAAATCCCTCGTACGCGGAGGGCTTCGTTCTCATCGGCACCTTGCTCAACCGGCTCTCTCGCCATGGGGAGGCGGCAGAGCCGCTGCAGAGCGCCGCCTCGCTGGAGCCCAAGAACGCCGAGGCCCACTACCGGCTCGCCGAAGCCCGTTTCGGCACCGGGGATTTCGCCGGCGTCATCGAGGCCGGGAACAGAGCGGTGCGCCTGCGTCGCGACTTCTACCCGGCCATGGTCATTCTCGCTGACGCCCATTTTCAGCTCGGCGAGGCCAACGACGCCCGCTCATGGTACGAAAAAGCAAAAGTCGACAGCCGCTTCAAGGATTACTGCACATACAAAATCCAAGAGCTCGACCGCCCCGCGGACGGCGCCGAGTAGTCGGCGACCTACCATGCCCCTGCTTGTCGCCACCGGCAATGTGGGAAAACTGCGCGAGCTCCGCGCCATGCTCACGGGACTGCGGGTCGTGGGCCCCGACGAGGCTGGTATCGAGGTGCCCCCAGTAGAGGAGACCGGGGACACCTTTGCCGCCAACGCGCGGCTGAAAGCACGGGCCTTTTCACAAGCTTCCGGACTCATCACCCTCGCCGACGACTCCGGCCTCGAGGTCGACGCTCTCGACGGTCGCCCCGGCGTGCTTTCCGCTCGTTACGGGGGGCCAGGACTCAGCGACCGCGACCGCTGCGAGTTGTTGCTGACCGAACTCACCGATGTCGAGACGGAGCGCCGCACGGCGCGGTTCCGCTGCTGTCTGCTAGCGGTAGCACCCGTCGGGCAGCAGTGTCAGGTGGAGGGCTCCTGCGAAGGACGCATCTACCACGAGCTGCGCGGCGAGCAGGGCTTCGGCTACGATCCCGTGTTTTACCTACCCAACCTCGAGCGCACGATGGCGGAGCTGACTGCCGAGGAGAAGAATCGGATTAGTCACCGGGGCGAGGCGCTGCGTGCACTGCGTGAGCCCCTGCTGCGCACCTTTTCTGAGCTCGCTAACGAGGCGGCGGACTGATGTTCGGACCCTTCGCCCGCTACACCCGACCCTACCTCTGCCGCATCTGGGCCGGTGTCGCCGCCATCACTTTCTCCCAGGCTGCCGCCGCCTTCATCCCGCGACAGGTGGGCGCCGCTGTGGACGTCCTCGGGGCGGTGGTGGGGAACGCCGCCATTCAACTCGAAGCGGTGCGCGAGCACGTGTACATCCTGCTCGGATTGGCCACCGTCGTCGCACTCGGCGGCTGGGCCATGCGTCGCCTACTCGGCGTCGCCTCTACCTGGATCGAGTACGACATCCGAACCATCTACTTCAGCCACCTGCAGAAGATGTCCCTGTCTTTCTACCAAGGGCACCGCACCGGCGACCTCATGGCTCGCGCCACCAACGACCTCAATAATGTGCGCATCTTCTTCACCTACGGGGTGCGAGGCATCGCGGAGACGGCGCTGATCTTCGTGTTCTCCATCGCCATGATGTGCAGTATCTACTGGGAACTCGCCCTGCTCGTTCTGCTGCCGCTACCTGCGATGGGCTACTGCATCATTCGCATGGCGGCCCTTGTGCACACACGTTTCAAGGCGATCCAGGAATTCTTCGGAGAAATGTCCAACTTCATCCAGGAGAACCTCTCCGGGATCCGCGTAGTGAAGGCCTTCGTGCAAGGCGACCGGCAGGCCGCGGAGTTCGAGAATCTCAACGCCGAGTACCTGCACCTCAACAATCGGCTCATCGCCACCCACGCCATCTACCGGCCGCTGTCCTACCTCATCGCGTCAATGGGACTGGGGCTCAACCTCTGGCTCGGCGGTGAGGCAGTGATCGACGGCACGCTGTCCATGGGCGACTTTGTCGCCTTCAACGGCTACCTGACGTTGCTCATTCGTCCCATAGCCTATATGGGCTGGGTCATCGATCGCTTCCAGCGCTCCATGGTAGCAATCCGGCGTATCAACGAGATCCTCGCCATCGAGCCCGAAATCGCCGACGACGTCCTGCCTCCCGCCGCAACGTCCTCCACCTCGCCGGTCAGCGGCGGCGAGATCGTCTTCTCCAACGTGCACTTCGCTTACGACGACGAGGTGCCGGTCCTCGAAGGCATCGACCTCACGGTTCCGGCCGGCTCCACACTGGGGATCATCGGTCGCGTCGGCTCCGGCAAGAGCACGTTGGCGCGGTTAATCCCGCGTCTCATCGAGCCCACGGAAGGGAATGTCCGCATCGACGGTGTGGCGTTGCGGGAACAGTCACTGGATCAGCTGCGCGAAGCCGTCGGTTACGTCGCCCAGACTCCCTTCCTGTTCTCCAACAGTGTCGCCGCTAACATCGCCTATGGGATCCGCGAGCCCGAGGACGAAAGCGAAAAGCTGATCCTGCAGTCTGCGGAAGAAGCCCAGGTGCGGGGCGACGTGGAGGAGTTCGACGAGGGCTTCGCCACCGTCGTCGGCGAGCGCGGCGTCACCCTGTCGGGTGGGCAGAAGCAGCGCACCACCCTGGCCCGGGCACTGCTCCGTCGGCCCTCCATCCTCATTCTCGACGACGCCCTCTCTGCCGTGGACACCCACACGGAAGAGGCAATTCTCGGCCACCTGCGCTCAATCATGGCGGGCCGGACGACCCTGCTCATCGCCCACCGCATCTCCACCCTGCGCGACGCCGATCACATCATCGTCCTCGACGAGGGACGCATCGTCGAACAGGGCGGTCACGCCACCTTGGTCGCCCACGGTGGTATTTACGCCGACCTCTACAAGCGCCAGCAGCTGGCAGCGGAACTCGAAGAGCTGTGATCCCAAGGGCGCAGCGACGGGCAATCGGCTGAGGTGGCACCCACCCCCATAGGTCAGGAAGAGGAGATCCAAGAGCGGCCCTTCAACTTCCGGCTCACCGTGAGACTCATCGCCTATTTGCGCGGCTACAAGTTGCGGCTGGTGGCAGCCTTTCTCTGCATTCTCCTCGCCGCCGTCTCATCCCAATTGGGGCCCTTCCTGACCCAGATCGGCGTGGACGAGTACATCCTCAAGGGAGACCTGCAGGGGCTGTACGGCCTCATCGGCCTCTACTTCCTCAGCATCGCCGTACAGTACGTCGCCCAGTACGGCCAGACCCGCGTCACCGAACTCACTGGCCAGTACGTGATGCGCGATCTGCGGCGCGAAATTTTCGTACACCTACAGCGCCTGCCCTTGCGCTACTTCGATCGCACTCCGGTGGGCCGCACCATGACGCGCACCACCAATGATGTGGAAGCCCTCAACGAATTTTTCACCGAGGGCGCTGTCTCCGTGTTTATGGACCTTTTCACCCTTGTCGCCATCCTCGCCTTTATGACCTACATGGATCCTTGGCTTACGATGGTATCCTGCACGGTGATCCCCATACTCGCCTATGCCACCTTCGAGCTGCAGAGCCGAGCAATGAAGGCCTACCGTGAGCTTCGCCTGCGGCTAGCACGCCTCAACGCCTACTTGCAGGAGAACATCACCGGCATGGAGGTGGTTCAGCTATTCAACCGCCAGGAGCGCAACCGCCGCGACTTCGACCGTGAACACCTACCCTACCGCTGCGCCGAGGACCGCGAGATCCACTACTACGCGATCTTCTTCCCCTTCACTGAGTTCGTCAGCACCGTGGGCATGGGCATCGTCGTCTGGTACGGCGCTGGTTCGGTGGTACAGGACCGCATCGACGTTGGCGTGCTTGTCGCCTTCTTGCAGTATATCCGGCGGTTCTTCCGTCCCATCATGGACATCTCCGACCGCTACGCCCTGCTGCAGAGCGCCATGGCCGCCTCGGAGCGCATCTTCGAGCTCCTCGACGTCGAGGTCGAGCCCCAGGGACCGGCTGATCGCGCCCTGCCCGCCGCCGCCGTACGGAGCGCGGTTGCTCCTGACGCCGCTGCCAGCTCTTTATCATCGCCAACGCGGGCACCCGCCGCAGCCCCCATCATCGAGTTCGACCACGTCCATTTCAAGTACGACCCGGACGCCAGCGAGTGGATTCTGCGCAACGTCTCTTTTTGCGTCCCCGCTGGCCACAGCATCGCCCTGGTCGGGGCGACGGGCTCGGGCAAGACCACCATCGTTAACCTGATTTGCCGGTTCTACGACATTCAGCAGGGCTCAATTCGGGTCGACGGAGTTGACGTTCGCGACTGGAACGTGGACGAGCTGCGACGCCGCATCGGCATCGTGCAACAGGACGTTTTCCTGTTCTCCGGCAGCATCGGTGCCAACATTCGCCTCGGCCAGGAACTCGCAGACGAGCACATCGCCGAAGTCGCTCGCCACGTCAACGCCGACCGCTTCGTCGAGCGCCTGCCCCGCCGCTTCGAGCATCCCGTCGCCGAGGGTGGCGCCTCACTTTCGGCCGGGCAGCGCCAGCTGCTCTCCTTCGCCCGTGCCCTCGCCTTCGATCCGGAGATCCTCGTCCTCGACGAGGCGACTTCGAGCATCGACACGGAAACCGAGCAGCTCATCCAGGAGGCGATCTCCCGTATCATGGTGGAGCGCACGTCGATCGTGATCGCTCACCGCCTATCCACAATCCGCAATGCCGACCAGATTTTCGTTCTGCATCACGGCGAATTGCGCGAGCAGGGGCGCCACGAGGAACTCATCGGCGAAGACGGGATCTACGCCCGCCTCTACCGGCTGAACTACGGCGGGGAATCTGGCCAGCAGGCTGCCGGGTGATCCCGTTTTACCACAACAGTTTGTTCAGATTCCAAATGAGGCAACATGTGCGGATCTATCTGCCGGAGCCCACCGCTGCCCATTCGCCGCAGAGAACAAAAAGGCGGACGCCCAGCCGTCGGGCATCCGCCTTTGCATTGGTTCCAGTCGCGGGAGACCTACTCGCGCATCTCCGCTTCCTCTTCTTCCAGCCGCTCCACCAGGGTGCTGAAGATCATGATCCCCGCTGCCAGGCCGGCGATGACGCCGAACAAGAAGCGGGTCACCGGTGGACGCCCTCGTCCGCGCCCACCGACTCCCTTTCGGGAGGTCGGAATCCGGAGTGCATGATCTCGCGCAGCTCCGCTTCGCGCAGCCGCACCTCAGCCTTGAGGCCATCCACCTGCTCCTTCAACGATAGCAGGCGATGATCGCACTCCATCTCGCCGTCGCGCAGCCTGCGATAGACTTCCTCGCCGATCTCGCTGTAGGTGACGCGCAGCCGACGCCGGGTGGCGGCCATATCAGCGCGCACCCGCAACGCCTGGCCGAGAGTCTTTCCTTTCTCGGCAACGTCGGTGAAGCGATCGCGCAACGTGTCAGTTATTTGCTTCCGCGTCGGCATCTTCCACCTCTTCGCTACGGTGGACCATGAGGTCCTCCATTTTTTCCACCACCTGATCCTTGGCCTCCTCAGCGCGCCGGGTAATCTTTTTCCGGGTGGTTACACCGCGGTGCGGCGCCATCAGAAGTCCCAGGGTCGTTCCGATGACGATGCCAGCGACACAGCCGGCGAGAAAGCCCGTTATCTGGCTCTCGGGCTCGCGAGAATACCCTCGTACGTACGGCATACTCTATCTCCCCATCTTACTCGCCGGGGTTCGGCGAGCTCGGTTGGTCCATATGAAGTTGGTCCATATGAAAATGAAAAGTCTCAAGGGAGAAAATACACGCATTAGCTGTTGAACAAAAGGGCAGCAACGCCTACACTTCTATGGTTTAATCGCGACAGCGACAGTCGGGCAGATTCCGCTCCTCCAGCAGTAGACACACAGGAGACGCCCCACCATGGCGAAGGTTCTCGAGACTCCATCCCACAGCCTTAGGGAGTTCCGCCTTCTCCCTGGCTACACCCCTCCCGACGGCAACGCCCTCAACGTAGAGCTCGTCACCAAACTCTGCCGCACCCGTGACGGTTTCCTCACGTTACGCACTCCCTTCGTCACCGCCGCCATGCAGGCGGTCACCGGCACTGAAATGGCAGTCGCCATCGCCCAGCTCGGCGGCATCGGCATTCTGCCGGTGAGCCAGGCTATCGAAGAGCAGGCCGAGAGGATACAGGCCGTCAAACGCTTCAAGGCTGGCTTCCAGACCAACATAACCACCCTGTCGCCGCGCCACACCATTGCCAACGTCATCGAGATCATCGAGGAGACCGGCTACTCCACCTTCCCGGTGACTGACACAGGCGAGTTCCACAGCAAGCTGCTCGGAGTCATTACCGACAAAGACTTCGACACTCGCCGCGATGGTGCCTGCACCGTGGAGGAGCGCATGCGCACCGACGTGCAGCAGGGCATCGGTATTCAGGACCTTAAGGAAGCCAACCAGCTCATGATCAAGTTTGGCCGCGGCTTTCTACCCATCACCGACGCTGACGGCACCCTGCGCTCAGCCGTCTTCAAGCGCGACCTCGACAAACACCTGGAGCATCCCAACGAGTCCATCGACATCAAGAAGCGCCTGCGGGTGGGAGCCGCCGTGTCTACCCATCCCGAAGACCGCGAGCGCGTGCAAATTCTGATGGAGAACGAAGTCGACGTCCTCGTCATCGACGCCTCCGACGGCCACACTCACTATCAGCGGCATATGCTAGAGTGGATCAAATCCAACTACGACGTGCCCGTCATCGGCGGCAATGTCGTCACCAGCACCGGGTTCCAGTTCCTCGTCGATGCCGGTGCCGATGGCATCAAGGTTGGCATGGGGATCGGCTCCGGATGCACCACCCAGGAAGTGAAGGCCACCGGGCGCGGCCAGGGCTCAGCTCTGCTCGACATTGCCCCCGCCCGCGACGCTCACCGGGAAAGGACCGGCCAGTACATCCCCCTCATCGCCGACGGGGGCTTGAGCGGACCCGCCGACATGTCCGTCGCCCTCGCGCTGGGCGCCGACAGTCTGATGATGGGTAACTTCTTCGCCCGCTACACCGAATCCGCCGGCAACCTCATGCGCAACGCCGCTGGGGAGATCGTCAAGGAGTACTGGATGGAAGGCAGCTCCAAGGCCCGCAACCACCGCCGCTACGCCCAGCTCAAGACCCTGTTCTTCGAGGAGGGCATCTCCGGTTACGTGCCGCACCTGGGTTCGATCTTCGAGAAACTGCCCGTGGTGCTGCAGATCCTGCGCTCGACGTTAGCCACTGCCGGCTCCCGCTCCATCGACGAACTGCACGAAAAGGCGGTGCTGGAGATGCAGTCCGCTACCGCGCTGCACGACAGTGACATCCACGACATAGTACCGGCCAACATCGACCAGAGAATTCTTTAACCCTCCGCACGTACCGCGAGCACGTCAGGTCGTAGGACTCTTCGGCTTCGGCCGGGTTCTTGTACATTCACCCGACAGACTGCCCAACCTCACGTTCAGGGTCATCTGCCCGCCGCCGAGCGTATCGTGCGAGGCCCGGAGCCCGTCGAGTCCCCCCTGATCGCAGCGCAGCGCGAGGTCGGGTCCCGACACCGATGCGGTCATTTGCACCGACCCGCGTATCTGGCCCCGGGCAGCGTACTATGTCATTTTATCCCCTCCCTCCGCGAGACACCCCGCCTTCTCGGAAGCAGGATCGCGAAAATCTCCATCAACGCAGCTCGTGGGGGCCTTCAGACCGCCCGGGGTGACGACGAGCCGCGGTAACAGAAAGCATCTGATGTTGAAGATCCTCCTCACCGGTGCCGGCACTCCCCTGGGTCTTGCCGTCGCCAGAGAACTGCGCAGCAAGGGGCACACGCTGCGTCTCAGCGACCAAGAGCAGCTGAGAACCGACGGCGAGTTCGTGAAGTCCCAACTCAGTCATGGCAAGACCACGGATCGCCTCGTCAAGGGCATGCACACCATCGTCCACATCCCGGTTCCTGCCAGCGACGAAGCCAGCGCCTGGATCGATGCGGGCACCCGCACCATCTACAACCTGCTCACTGCCGCCAGCATCGCCGATATCAAGCACGTCGTCTACGTCAGCACCCTTGATCTCATGGTTGCCTACGACAGCAACATCCGTGTCGACGAGAATTTCCGGCCCCGGCCCAACGGCGAACCGCATCAGCTAGCCGCCTACCTTGGGGAGTTCGTTGCCGAAGAGTTCGCCCAGACCCGCCAGCTGGGCCTCACGGTGCTACGGCTCGGCCACCTCACTGAGGACGACACTCCCGGCGACGACATGTCGCTGCATCTGCACGACGCCGCCTGTGCCGTAGCCCGCGCGGTAAACACCAACAACAACTTCCGGCTCTATCATGTGCAGGGCGACTATCCGGGCGCCCGCTTCTCCATCCACGCCGCGCAGCACGGACTCGACTGGCAACCGAAACAGCTCAAGAAGGAGGGCGCCTGAGCGATGAAAGTCCTACTGCTGGGTGGCAACGGCATGCTCGGCCCCTCGGTCATCGATGCCCTGGAAGGCGATCATGAGCTCGTCATCACCGATCTTAATCCGCCTGAGAACAGCCCTCACGAGACCATGTCGGTGGACATCGCCGACTACGATCAGGTGCGCCGCGCCGCCGAAGGCACTGACGCCATCATCAATTGCTCGGTACTGCGCCATGACCGTAAGATCGCCTTTGACGTGAACGCTCTCGGCACGTACAACTCAATCCGCGCCGCTGTCGATCTCGGCCACAAACGCTTCGTGAACACCGGCCCGCACTTCACGGTGGCCGGTTCGCTCTACTACGAATACGACTTCGGCCTCAAGGAGGAGGTGCCCGCCCATTCCGACACCAATCTGTACGCGCTGAGCAAAGCCTGCGGTCAGGAGATCTGCCGGATCTTCTCGGAGCACTACCCGATCCACGTGCTGTGCGCGCTGTTCCTCAACTTCCGCGACCCCGAGCCGGCGCCCGGCGATGAGGTGCGCCGGCTGAATCCGTTCTCCGTCACTTTCCGCGACGCCGGCCGTGCCCTGCGACGCTGCCTCGAAGTCGACACCGCCACATTGCCATCGCGCAACGAGGTGTTCTTCATCCTCACCGACCTGCCTCACGGCAAGTTCGCCAACGCCAAGGCGAAGCAACTGTTGGGCTGGGAGCCCGAGGACAAGCTGGAGGGCTACTGGCGGCGTTGATCGCAAACATCGTTCTCACCGCCTTTAGAGTTGGGCCATGACGCCCTCATCCGCCACGGCGATCGTTTTCGACGGGCCCGGTGCGCCCTTACGCCCTCAGACCTTGCCCTTGCCCGAGACCGGCCAGGGCGAGATGCTCGTTGCCCTCGACCTGGCCACCGTATGCGGATCAGATCTGCACACGGTTGAAGGCCGACGCTCCGAGCTCACACCCTCTGTGCTCGGTCACGAAGGCGTGGGCCGGGTGGTTGCTCTCGGCGAGGGTCCACACGCGGTCCCATCCCTACGGGAAGGGGACCGCGTCACCTTTAGCATCGCCGCTAGTTGTGGTCGCTGCGACGCCTGCACCCGTTGGCAACTGCCGCAGAAGTGCGACCGCCTCTTCAAGTACGGGCACGCGCGCCTCGACGACGGCTGCGGACTCAACGGCACCTACGCATCCCACCTGCTGCTGCGCGCCGGCACGACGGTAATTCCCGTTCCCGACGCTCTCGACGACCGTATCGTCGCCTCAGCCAACTGTGCCCTCGCCACCGCCGTCTGCGCCGTAAACCAGGTTCCCGTCGGCGCCGACAACGCCCTCGTGCAAGGCGCCGGCCTGCTCGGGCTGTATACTTGTGCCCTGCTGCGTGAACGCGGTCTCTCTCGGGTGTTCTGCGTCGATCCGCTGCCTGGGCGCCGCAAGCTTGCCGAGCACTTCGGCGCGACACCAGTGGATGGCACCCTTCCCGCATCGGATCGCATCGCCACCCTGCTGGACGAGGTGCCCTCCGGCGTCGACGCCGCCTTCGAAATGAGTGGCGATTCGGCGGTTGTGCCCGAGGCAATCGAAGTTCAGCGCTTCGGGGCCACCTACGTTCTGGTGGGGACGGTGCATCCCGACTCCCCCCTCGACATAACTGGCGAACAGATTGTGCGTCGCTGTCTGCGCGTTTGCGGGGTGCACAACTACGCTCCGGAACACCTGCGACAGGGCGTCGCGTTTCTCGAGGCAACCCGCGATCGCTACCCTTTCAACGAGCTCGTCAGCCCTCCCATAGCGCTGACTCGTCTGCAGGAGGCTATCGAGCTGTCGCAGCAGCGCCGCTGGCTGCGCGTCGCCGTCTCCCCCCATCTCGAGAGCTGAAATGCCCGGACCTGCCTCTGCGATTCGCGTCAACGGACGGGACTACCGCCTACCATCGCAGCCCGTTGTCGTCATCTGCATCGACGGCTGCGACCCCGCTTACCTGGAGGCCGCCGCCGATGCAATGCCGGAATTGGCGGCGATTCGATCGGACGGTACGGAAGGCTTCGCTCAGACGGTGATGCCTTCCTTCACCAATCCCAACAACGTCGCCATTGTCACCGGCGTACCTCCGGCAGTGAACGGCATTCCTGGCAACTTCTACTACGACGAGCAGCGGGACGAAGAGGTGTTAATGAACGATCCCGTCTACCTGCGCTGCCCCACGCTGCTCGCTGCCTTCCACACCGCCGGCCTCGAGGTGGCGGCGGTGACCACCAAGGATAAGCTGCGCGCCTTCCTTTCCCAGGGTTGGGAGGGGGTCTCCTTCTCCGTGGAGAACGCCCACGAAGCGACACAGTCGAGCAACGGTATTGACGACGCGCTATCCCTGGTAGGCCGCGACAATCCTGGCATCTACGATCCCGAAGCCAGCGTGTTCTGCATCGAGGCCGGTGCTCGTCTCGCCGAGACGCGAACACCGGCGGTGATGTACCTTTCCACCACCGATTTCGTGCAGCACAAGTGGGCCCCAGGTGAGCCCGAGGCCAACGCCTTTTACGCGCGCCTCGACTGCTTTCTTGGGCAGCTGCATCGCTGCGGCGCCATCATTGGCATCACCGCTGACCACGGCATGAACGCCAAGGCCCGCGAAGACGGCACGCCCAACGTGTGCTACATCGAGACCTTGCTGGTGGAGGCCGGGGTTGCGGAAGCCCGGGTGATCCTGCCCATCACCGATCCCTACGTCGTCCACCACGGCGCCCTCGGCTCCTACGCCACAGTCTACCTTAACCCAGAGAACTTGCCGCGCGCGACGGAAATTCTGAGGTCTTTGGATGGAATCGAGCAGGTCATCGCTCGCGCCGAGGCGGTCGACGCATATCGGCTGCCCGCCGACCGTATCGGCGACCTCGTCGTGCTCGCCGATCGCAACACCGTCCTCGGTCGTACCCCGGAGTGGCACGATCTGTCCGACGTCGCCAAGGGGCTGCGATCACACGGCGGCCTGCACGAGGCGACGGTGCCTTTCATCGTTAACCGGCCGCTGACCATCGAGGCGTCTGATCGTCTCGCCGGCGGCACCCTGCGCAACTACGATGTGTTCGACGTAATCTGTAACTCTGTCGAGGGGGCGTGTCCGTGAGCTCGGAGTTTGGCGCCATCGTTGGAGGTCAGCAGGAGAGGACAGGTAGGTGGCTCGAGGTGCGCAGCCCCTGGTCTGGTGAAGTCGTGGGCCGCGTCGCCCGTCTTGGAATCGAGCGCGTCGCCGAGGTGCTCGAGATGACCCACGCAACCCGCATCGAACTCACCCGCCGCCAGCGCGCCGACGTGCTCGACGCCATGGCCACCGCCGTGTCGTCACGGCGCGACGAAGTAAGCCGCCTCATCACCGACGAGTCCGGCCTCTGTCTCACCGACTCCCGTTACGAGGCGGGTCGCGTCTGCGACGTGCTTCGCTTCGCCGCCATTCGCGCCCTCGAGGACGACTCCGAGGTCTTCCCCTGTGACATCTCCGAGCACGGACGCCCGCGTCGCATTTACACTACCCGACAGCCGCTGCGCTTGGTTTCAGCGATCACCCCCTTTAACCACCCCATGAATCAGGTGGCTCACAAGGTCGCGCCCGCCATCGCCACCAACACACCGATAGTGCTCAAACCATCGGAGAAGACACCTCTGTCCGCCTATTGGCTGGCGCAGCTCGCCCTCGATTGCGACTTGCCGCCCCACGCTTTCAACGTCGTCAACGGCGAACTCAGGGAAGTGGGACCCCAACTGGTCACCCACGAACTTGTAGAGATGGTGACCTTCACGGGGTCGACCAAGATCGGGAAGCAGATCGCTGCCTCGGCTGGATACAAGCGCCTATTGCTCGAGCTCGGCGGTAGCTCGCCCCTGCTCATACTCAAGGACGCCGACGTCGACGAGGGGGTGGATGTTGCCATGGCGGGAATCTTCAAGAACTCGGGACAGCGCTGCACGGCGATCCGCCGGCTTCTCGTGCATCGCTCCTTGGCCTCGATCTTTGCCAGCTCTTTGGCTGATCGTGTGCGAACCCTACGCTACGGCGACCCCTACGACGAAGACAACGACATGGGCACCGTCATCGACAAGGAGTCGGCAATCCGAATCCAGGCCCAGGTGGAAGATGCCGTCGCTCGCGGCGCCGAGGTGCTCACCGGTCATCACTTGGAGGGCGCACTATATGCACCCACTGTAGTTGTCGGCGTCGACAACGACTTTCCCCTCGTCGCACAAGAGACTTTCGGCCCGGTGGCCGCTATTATTCCCTTCGAACAGCTTGACGATGCCATCGCCCTGGCCAACGACACCGAATACGGCCTCGCCGCCGGCGTCATCAGCGATCACTGGCCCTCCATCCAGCGCTGCATCTCCGAGATCGACGCCGGCACGGTGAACGTGAAGGAAGCCCCCAGCTATCGTTTGGAATGGACTCCCTTTGGCGGCATCAAGGCCAGCGGCCTGGGCTACAAGGAGGGGGTCATCGAGACCATGAACGCCATGACCTGGGTAAAAACCTACTCCCTGCCTTGGGACAACCCCTGATATGAACGATCTGCGGGCCGACGTCGCGGTTGTTGGTGGTGGCATCGTTGGTCTCGCCTGCGCCCTGTCTTCAGCGCTGCGCGGACACTCGGTGGTACTCTTCGAACGCCACGCCCGCGCTCGGGGCGCTTCTGTGCGCAACTTCGGCATGATCTGGCCCGTGGGTCAGGAACCGGGGCGGATTCACGAGCGTTCTTTGCGCACCCGTGAGATCTGGCTGGACTTAGCGCCTCGAGCCGGCCTCTGGTGTGAGTCGGTGGGCTCCCTGCACCTCGCCTACCACCGCGATGAACTCGCCGTACTGGAGGAGTTCGCTCAACGGGCGCCCCAGCTCGGGTACAACGTGGAACTGCTGCAACCTGCGGCCGTGCGGGAACGCAGTGAGGCCGTCGTCGAAGAAGGATTGCTGGGCGGTCTCTGGAGTTCCATGGAGCTCTGCGTCGATCCGCGCCAGGCCGTCGCACAGCTGCCTGCCTATCTCGCCGACACCCATTCCGTACAACTGCGCTTCGCTACACCAGTGATCGCCGTCGACGGACCGTGTGTGCAAACTCCGCTCGAGAGTTGGACTGTCGGCCATGTCTTCGTGTGCACAGGGGATGATTTCGAAACTCTCTATCCCGAACACTACGCGCGCAGCGGCCTCGAGCGCTGCAAGCTGCAGATGATGCGAACCCATCCGCAGCCCGGCGGCTGGCGGCTGGGGCCGCACCTGGCGGCAGGCCTGACCTTGCGTCACTACGCCGCCTTTCGAATCTGTGACAGCCTGCAGGCGGTGCGCGACCGGGTCCGTGAAGAGTATCCCGATTTCGACCGTTGGGGCATCCATGTCATGGCGTCGCAGAACGGCGTCGGCGAGGTCACCATCGGTGATTCCCACGAATACGGCGACGCTATCACTCCCTTCGACCATAGCGAGGTGGACGAGCTCATTCTCGCTTACCTTCGGAGCTTCGTGAATCTGCCCGATCTGCACATCTCCGAACGTTGGCACGGCGTCTATCCACGCCACCCCGAGCGCGCCGACTATATCGCCCATCCGTCGGATGGCGTCACAATCATCAACGGCGTCGGTGGTGCCGGCATGACTACCGCCTTTGGTCTGGCTGAAGAGATCGTCGGCCATGTGCTCTGAACTCCACCCGACCTCGTAAAGCTCTGCCCCACATGATCCGGCGTACCCTGTCCCGCGAGGACAACGTCTACAAGGCTTTTCCCGATCTGGCACGGTGCGATGACGGTAGCCTCGTCTGCATCTATCGCGAGAGCCTGCGCCACTCCGCCAAGCCCTTCGGTCGCATCGCCTGCCACATCAGTCGCGATGGCGGCCGCAACTGGTCGGTCAAGCGGATCATCCACGACCATCCCGACCACACCGTTCAAGACCGTCTCAACAATCCACGGATCCTACACTTGGGCGGTCTCGACCTGTACATGATCTGTGATCTCATCCCCGGCGACGAGCCCGAGCACATACCGGACTCACACATCGTCAGCTGGCGCTCGCATGACGGGGGAGAAACATGGGACGGCCCTGAGGACACCGGCATTACCGGTCACATCTGCCCCTGCCTCTTCCGCAAACGCGACGGCACCATCATCATCGGCACCGACGACGTAGGCGACAGCAGCCAGCCCGACGATGCCTGGTATGTAAATGCGTTCTTCTCGACCAACGGTGGGCAGTCCTTCGACAAGGCCGTGCTCGTCGCTCACGATCCCGACCGCTGGCTCAACGAATGCAGCTTCGTCGAGCTTGACGACGGCACTCTGGTCTGCTACATCCGCGAGGATCGCGAACGCCTGCGTGCCTTCAAGACGATCTCCACAGATGGCGGCCAGAACTGGTCTAGCCCCACCCCAACCTACATGACTTGTTGCGTGGGCCGGCCCAAGGCGGGGATCCTCGCCTCCGGAGAGGTCGTCATCTTTTACGGATTCCAGGGCAACTCGCCGCCTCGCAACCTGGTCATGCACGTGGAGAGTCAAGCCATCGCCGCTGATCCCGACTGCGTCGCCAATCTCTCTTCTCGCCACACCGACGGCCATCGCTACTTCTTTGTCGATCATGACCGCAGCCCCCATCCCGATGGCGCCTACTCCAGCTGGGTACAGCTGCCTTCGGGGGAGATTTTCGCCGTCCAGTACATCAACGACGATGCGCCCATGGCGCACATTCGTAGCTATCAGATCGCTCGCGAGGACTGGGTGCTCAGTCCCGAGGGCTCCGTGATCAACGACTCTCCGTCGCCGGAGGGTTTCCACCCCCGGGTGCTTGAGCGCACTACTCACGCCTTCCAGAGCGCGCGCGCCAGCAGGCGCGCTTGAAGCTGCATCGGCCTACGGGCCGTGCCCTAACCGGGCTCGCCCTCGGCCTGTTTACGGCCCTGGTGTGGGGCACCCTGCCGGTGATCCTAAAGCTCGTCGTCGAGTGGCTCGACGTTTACACCATTGCTTTTGCGCGCTTCCTCCTCGCTGGTCTGCTCACGCTGCCCATTGCGCTACGTTCACGCAGCTTCGGTGCGTTCATCGGTGCGCTCAGAGGGCGTGGGCTCGGTGCGATCTCCCGGCTGCTGCTCTTCCTCAGCGTTCTCGGGCTCACTGGGAACTACCTGACCTTCATGGGAGGCTTGACCTTCATCTCGCCAGGCACGGCTCAGGTCGTCGTACAGCTGTCGCCGTTGTGCATGCTGCTCGCCGGTCTGTTCATCTTCGGCGAACACTTCAGCCGCCTGCAATGGCTGGGACTGGCCGTGCTGCTCGCTGGCTTCGCCCTGTTCTTCCATCCACGCTATGAGCAACTCATCGACGACTTCTCCACCGAGGGAGTTGGCGTCCTCCTTATTGTCCTCGCCGCTGTGCTCTGGGGCCTATACATGGTGACCCAGAAACAGCTGCTCCAAGATCTGCGTCCCGAGGTGATCCTCCTCTGCATCTACTTGGGTGGGTCGTTGCTACTGTCGCCCTGGATCAAGATCACCGATCTGCTTCATCTGCCGCTGCTCGGTGTGGTGCTGCTAGTCGCGTCGGCGATGATGACCATGGTCTCGTACTTCACCTTCGCCATGGCCTTGCACCATGTAGAGGCCTCCCGCATCGGCGTGCTAATCGCTCTGACGCCGTTGATTGTCTTCGGGGCCATGGAGCTGTTGCTGTGGCTTCGCCCAGGCATACTGGAGCCGGAGTACCTGCCCCCGATGAGCCTGATCGGTGCCCTTCTCGTCGTGGTCGGCAGCGGTTTCGGGTCGCTGGGACGCACGAATAGATCCGCTCGGTAGCTCCAGCCTGACCCGACCCTCGCTCCCCAACTATCTGCTGCTGAACGCCGGCGTGTACAGCCTTCTCGCCTGCGGCACTTCAGGCGCCGAGTTCAAACACGCGGCCGCCTATCCCCTTTCTACGAGCCAGAGAATGCTGCGTTCATCCTCGTACACAGTGGTCAGCACGCTTCCGAGCTGTCTTCGAATCAACGCTTCGTGTGTACCAGTCACCGGGGTTCGGTTCGGAGCCACAAACCGCCTCCAGCCATCGTTGATCTCGCCCCGCGATATCAGAATGTAGTCGAGCTCAAGCACGTCGAGCTTCTCTTCGATCGTAGCGACAATCGGCACATCCGGGGAGGCGATCAGATCCAAATAGAGATTGAAGTAGAACGCCTTCCGGTATCGCTCTGTAGGCTTCGGCGGTACGTGGTCCTGTCCGAAGGCGTTGTAGTAGACCTTTGCCTTCGTCAACAGGGGAACATAGTCGACGACACTGTGCTGAGGCGGGAGCGTAAGGACTACATCGTCGGCGCTGGCGTGTTCGGAGAGCCATCCGTGCGCCCCGACGAAGGGCATCTCCCGGTTGTATTTCTCCAGTTGTGAGGGCCTGGTGGCATAACCAGCGAGACACATCGCCACGGCAGCGGCCACCGCCACCGGCAGTTTGGCCGGCGATGGAAGCCAGCGTGGGGGACGTCTCACGATCCAGCATACCAACGCCAGGATCGGGACCAGCTCCAACAGCAATAGGCTATTGTCAAAGGTCCATGAGCTAGGATCGTCCCGAGGCAATACGCGCAGGAAGTTCCAGCTTGGCGAGAGGACGATGACCACTTCCAGCGCCAGGGCGGAAGCCGCGGCCAGCCACTCCCAGACCGGTCTCCCCGTGCTCACCCCTCGTGGGCGCATCACAGTAGTGATCCAAGAGCCGAGGGCGAGCAGCTCGAAGGGGAGGTAGTAGTAGCGGTGGGCGTCGAATCCATAGCCCTTCCCGAGGAATACGTTGACGCTCGCCGCCAGAGGCTCGATGGCGAGCGTGCCTATCAACACAGCATCGAGAGCCCACGGCTCCATTCCCCTTCGCAACCGCTTCACGAGGACAGCGACGACGGCGATGAGGAAAAGAGCAGCGGGCCAGGGGCTTACCTGCCTTCCCTCCGTCGCCTCCCCGACTGCCGACTGCATCCACCCGCTCTCGTCGGTCCCCTGCAGAGTCAGCACCATCACGGCAAATCCGAACACCGCGCACCCGAGGCCAAAGATCAGCACCCCGGCCCCGACCCGGTCACGTTGCGTCACGGATCTCTCCACGCCCGCATAAATCGTCGCCCAAGTGCCGAAGACCGCGTAATAGGGGGAAAGGATGACGGTGGCCACGGCTACTGACCCCACAATAGGGACAACGGCTGCGCGGATCCTTTGAGGGTTGAACACCGCCGAAACCCACACGGCGACCAGCCACAGTGCATCCCCGGGCCGACTGAACCTCAACAGGCCGAACTGAGCACCGCCGTGCAACAACAGTGTGGCCGACAGCACCGCCAGGCTTGCACAGGCAGCGGCGCGTTGATTCGCTCCCCAGAAGTGCGTTAGACACCACCACAGAGTGAGCCAGCACACGAACGGCATCCCGATCTTCCAAAGAGGAAGCAGCCCGATTGCCCGATCGCCCAAGAGCCGCGCCAGGCGGCCGAAGAGGACTACGGTTGGATAGTAAAGGATCGGGTTCTGCACACCCCGATACTGCAGGTAGAAGGGATTGGCGTCAGAAGAGGGGATCTCGCTGGCACCGTCGGCCATGACCCAGGCTACGTACTCGTCATCGTGGGTCAGCACGTAGTCCCACGATCCGGAAATTTTCGCCTCGCGACCGTGAAGGACCAAGAAACCGCCGCAGAACAGCGCGAGCCCGGCCAGTACGATGAGCGCTACTTCGCCCTGCCTGCTCAGAGGCTGCTCAGCTCCACCTTGCGGCCCTCGGCGAGACTAACCTGCACCGCTTCGGTGAACTCCATGTACTTCACACCATCGTCGAAGTTGGTGTGGGTCACCGGCTTGCCGTCACGAATGGCATCGACGAAATCGTTCTCCACCGTCCAGCCCCACTGCTCCTTCTTGGGCACCTCCAGCTTTTGGAAGTTGCCACCGTTCTCAGCAACGAAGGCCGAATCGTCTTCTAGCTTGAAGGTCGCCTTGGTTCCGTGCATCTCGAGGACACCGCCGCGGCCGTGCTCGGCGACACTGCTGAAGTGATAGACAGAGGTACCCCCGCCCTCCAACTCAGAGACGACGCCCAGGCTCTCCGGCACGTCCACCGCGCGCTTGCTGCCCGACTCCTCCTCCACCCGCTCCTTCGTGAAGGTCGTGGCAGATGCGATAACGGCGCGGTCATGTCCGGCGTAGCGGCGCACCGTTTCGTTGAGGATCCCCATGGTCATAATGTTCTGACCGGAGAAATTGCGCCGCTGCCGCCAGTGCAGCAACGCATCCGGCGCGTAGGCCCCGCCCAGGGCGTTGACGTGCACCTCCAGCCAGTCGCCGAAGAATCCCGCCTTCACCATCTGCAGCAGGCGCGGCTCGGTCTCCAGGTAAAACGGTGCCGGCACGATCATGGCGACCTTGTCCGACCTAACCGCCGCCTGCATCTCGCGGGCCTCTTCCAGATTCATCGCCATGCGCGCCTCAGTGAGGATGTGCTTGCCCGCTTCCAGCGTGGCGATGCTGATCTCGCAGTGCATGTACGGCCACGTACCCACGCAGACAGCATCCACGTCATCGGCGTTGACCAGCTCTTTATAGTGGTCGTACACCGTAGCAATACCGAACTCCTCCGCCGCCTTCTGTCCCGACTCGCGGCTGCGATTGCAGACCGCTACTACTTCGACGCCATCGATTGCCTGGAAACCGGGGATGTGGCGCGTCTTGGTATTGGCCCCAGCGCCGACGATGCCGATGCGCAAACTCATGGGTTCATCTCCTTCACCTTTGTTGCGTCCACTCGTACAGTTCTCGATTCGCGTTGTGGTATTCTTCGGGACCGCGGCCGATCCAACAGGCGCCACCCGAGTCGACTTCGATGAGACGTGCCGCCACTGGCTCATACGCCGCACGGGGGGCCACCGCCCCCTTTGCAACGAGGATCTTCTGCTGCTCTGGCACCACGCCGCAGCTGAAAATCTGGTGAATGCTATTCGGGCTCGAGCGCTCGCTGTTCAGGATCAGCGTGCCTTCACCGTCTCCACAAGGCACCCGCACCACCACAGTCAGGCCCTGGCTGTGGAAGCGCCCACCACCGTGGCGTCGTTCCCTCTCCTCGTAGCGGCCGTCGTTGATCGACCGAACCGTCCCCGCGATCGCCACCGGTGAGCCGTGTTGATTGTCGAGGTGGCCGCCTACCTTCAGGGAAACTTCGACGCCGATCCCTCCATCAACACAGCGAGTCACCGACTGCGGGTCGTAGATCGTCACCACCCAACCGTCGGCCTGCTGATTCACCAGCTCGTGCAGCACAAAGGTTGAATCGCCCGCCGAGCCGCCACCAATGTTGTCACCGAAGTCGAGCAGAGCCACTGGGTTCTCCCCGCTGGCTCGCGCCTGCGCCACAGCCTCAGCAGGGTCGGGCACGTCGGGAATCAGCTGATCGCGAATCGCCCACATCTCCTCGCTCAGGAGCTGCGCCTCAGAATCAGCACGCTCCTGAGTGCTATCGGTAACAACAACAATTGAAGGGCCCATGCACTCCACGTCGGCGTACTGGTAGCCGGCAGCGATGGAGCAACCTATAATGCCCTGCTCCTGCTCCAGCGCGATGGCCCGCTGCATGAGCGGTGCCATGGGCGCCACACTGGTATTGTGAAAGTAGATGTTGAAAACCAGCCTCGGCTTGGCCAGCGCCATCTTCGGCGTTATCTCTCCACGGATTGTACGGTGCAAAATCCGGGTCGCTTGAATGCCGCACTCTTTCTGATCGATGTGGGGGTTGGTCTTGTAAATGATGAGGGCATCGGCGACGTCCACAAGCTCGGGTGCCACATTGGCGTGGTAATCGTGGGTGACGACGATGGGGATCCGCTCGCCCACCAACTCGCGCACCCGCCGCGTTGTCTCCGCGTCTCCATGGGGAAACTCTTCAGCCACCATGGCCCCGTGCAGGGCCAACAGCACTCCGTCGATCTCTCCGAGCGCTTCGATTCCGGACAGAATACGTCCGGTGAACTCTTCGTACGCTTCGGAAGTGACCGGCCCCGCAGGAGTAGCCGATGCCGACAGCGTGGGCAACAACTCGATGTCGAGCTCCTCGGCAGCAGCAACATAACCGGCGATCTCATGGTAAGTCACGGCGTGGCGCTCGAGGACGGTGGCTCCCTCGATCACGCCGAAATCACTCAGCCCGGTGGGGTGGATAGCGAAGGTGTTCGATTCGTGGGCGAAGCCGGCGACGGCGACTCTCATGGGTCTCGCAATCCCGATGCGAATTCCTGCAGTTGACGCTGAATCTCGTCCCGTATCCTCCGGAACACAGCCATGCGCTCCTCCTCGGTGCCCCCCGCCTGCGCGGGATCGTCGAAGCTCCAGTACACCTGCTGGCCGATGGGGAAGACGGGGCAGGCCTCGCGCACGTGGTCGCAAACAGTGATCACGTAGTCAAAGCTCTGGTCCACGTAGTCATCGATGTGATCGGAACTCTGGCCAGAGATGTCGAGGCCGATCTCCGCCATCGCTTTCACGGCCAGCGGGTTCAGGCCGTGGGGATCGACGCCGGCGCTTAAGGTGAAGAAATCATCGCCCACGGCAGCCAGCAGGCCCTCGGCCATCTGACTACGGCAGGAATTGCCCGTGCACAGAAACAGCCCTCGTGTCGTCGTCATCGCTCAGGCAGGGACAGGAAAATAGCGCCTCTGCCAGCGCAGAGCCACGTTCACAAGTCCGATGAGCACGGGGACCTCGACCAGGGGGCCGATTACGGCAGCAAAAGCGGCTCCGGAATCGAGCCCAAAGACGGCCACGGCGACAGCGATGGCTAGCTCGAAGTTGTTGCTCGCCGCAGTGAAGGACAGAGTCACCGATTTCGAATAGTCCGCCCCGACCCGTTTTCCCATGAAAAAGGAGATGACGAACATCACCACAAAGTAGATGAGAAGCGGGATGGCGATGCGCATCACGTCGCCGGGTAGCGTGACAATATACTCCCCCTTCAGGGAGAACATGGCGACGATGGTGAATAGCAGGGCCAACAGGGTGATGGGGCCCGTGCACGGCACGAACACTTCGTCGTACCACTCCTCGCCCTTGGCGTTGCGCAACACAAAACGCGTCGCCATCCCGCCAAGGAACGGAATGCCCAGGTAGATGATTACGCTTTTGGTGATCTGTCCTATGGTGACCGCGACGATCGCGCCCTGCACGCCCAGCAGGGGCGGAAGCACTGTTACGAAAACATAGGCGTACGAAGAATAGAAAAGGATCTGAAACAGCGAGTTGAAAGCCACTAGTCCCGCCGCATAATCGGTGTCGCCATCGGCCAGCTCGTTCCACACAATCACCATGGCGATGCAGCGCGCCAGGCCGATCATAATCAGTCCTATCATGTACTCGGGATAGTCCTGTAGAAAGACCACGGCTAGGCCGAACATGAGGATCGGTCCTACGATCCAATTCTGCACCAGCGACAAGCCAAGAATCCGCCTGTCGCGGAAGACCTCGCCGAGCTTCTCGTAGCGTACCCGCGATAGCGGCGGATACATCATCAGAATGAGCCCGGCGGCAATTGGCACCGAAGTAGTACCCACCTGGAACTGCATGAGCAGATCGGTCACCCGGGGAACCGCGTAGCCCAACCCCACCCCGAGGGCCATGGCCAAGAAGATCCACAACGTCAGGAACCGATCCAGCCATTTCAGGCGTCTAGGCGAGGGTGTGCAGGCTACCGCTTGGGCGGAGTTCGTCATGACCCAGATGTTCGACTATACACGACAGGGCCGGCGAAGAGGGACCCTCACCGCCCTGCGAACTGGCATGGTACGAAAAGGTGGCTATATCTTGCCGACCAGGCCCAACCGGCTTCAGTGGGCCGGCGCCCGGCTCCCAGTTCGCCGGACAGACTCAGTTACCGTGCTCGGCGACGAATCTTGCGGCGCGCAGCTTGCGCGGCAGTTCCTTGGTGGGACGGCTGTTGCTGTCGTCGCAGATCTTGATGGTCTTGGGCACCCTTTTTGGTCAGTAACGAAGGGACCACGCAGCGAAAGTCACCCGCCTTCGTGGCATGCTTCCAGTTCGATGTGTGAATGACATTACGGATCGGGATCATCTCTTTCTCCCCTCGCGCCTTCGTCGTGCACGGTCATTCGGGTTGATTTTAATGGTCCGGTTTGGACCAACGAATTAACAGATCAGGCAGATCGGATGCAACGAACCTCAGCCGAAGAAACGCCCACTAACCAGCCCACCACGGCGCGCCAGAAGCCCCTTCGGGTGCTGTTCGTAACTCGCCGCTTTCCCCCCAGTCGAGGCGGTGCCCAGACCCACGCGTTTAAACTTTACCAGTACCTCCGTCAGCGCATGCCGTTGACCCTCATTGCCCTGCGTCGCGAGTCAATTCTGCACCTGGCCTGGTTCCTGCCCTGGGCTTGGCTGCGGGCATTCTTCCTGTTGCTGTTCCGTCGCGTGGATATCATCTACTTCGCCGATGGCGTCGCTGCCTCTGTTGCCTCCGGCCTAGGGCTGGTGCGCGGCCCCGCCCAACTTGTGTGCAGCATCTTCGGCCTGGAGATGACTCTTGGGAATCGATTGGCCCAAGGTCTCATACGGGAGGGAGCTCTGCAGTGCGCGGGGATCGCCGTGATTAGCGCCAACTCCAGACGCATCGCCGTGGACTGTGGCCTGCCGGACGAGCGCATCCGGCTAATTTATGTGGGCGTCGAACCCGTCGAGCTGTCCGCCGACCGACTCACCGAAATGCGGCGCTCTCTGGAGAGCGAACTCAGCGTCCGCTTCGGTGGGGACCGTCTGATTGTCAACGTAGGCCGCCAGGTACGGCGGAAAGGCATCGCCGACTTCATCAAGCACGGTGTGGCCAGGCTCGAGGGCGTGCGCCTCATCGTCGTCGGCACCGGTCCCATGGCTGCCGAAATCCTGGCAGCGCGTGATCGCCTACCCGACCCCGACCAGGTGATCATCCTCGGCTCCGTCGACGACGACACCTGCTCTGCTCTGCGCACGCTCTGCGACCTCTTCGTCATGCCCAACGTCCCCACTCCGGGCGACGTCGAGGGCTACGGTATCGCTCCTCTGGAGGCGATGTACAACCGTACGCCCGTGGTCTCCTTTGCCGTGGACGCCCTCGTCGAGGCCGTCCGCGAAGGAGGCTGGCTCATCGAATCGGGGGATTACGAGGGGTTTGCCGAGTCGGTGCGGCGGTTTTACGATCAACCGGAAGAACGGCGCCTGCAGGAAGGCGAAGACGCTCGTGCCTATGTGCTCCGTGAATACGGCTGGGACACCAGTGCGTCGCGCTACGAAGCGCTGTTCCGCGCCGTCCACCTTAACGACACCTGACCGCCCGGATCGGAGGCACTCCCTCCATGCACTTCACTGAACTCGACACGCCCGCCCTGTGTGTTGACCTGACCACCCTCGACCGCAACATCTGCAATTTGCAGAGCGCCTGTGACGAACTCGGCATCGACCTGCGAGTTCACACCAAGACCCACAAAACTCCCGCCATCGCCCATCGACAGATCGAGGCCGGCGCTATCGGCATCGTCTCGCAGAAGCTCGGCGAGGCCGAGGCCATGGCCGAAGCAGGTGTAGAGAACATCCTCATCCCGTACAACCTCGTCGGTGCCCCCAAGTTGCGTCGCCTCACCGATTTACTGAGCCGTTTTCCGACCCTCACCCTCACCGTCGCTGCCGATTCCGCCACCACTGTCAAGGGCATCTCCGTCGCCGCCGAGGCTGCGGGTTGTACAGTGCCCCTCATCGTCGAGATGGACATCGGGAGCCATCGCTGCGGCGTACAGTCGCCCGCCGCCGCTCTTGAGCTTGCACAGCTCATCGACCGCATCCCTGGCACCCACTTCGCCGGCGTCATGACCTACCCCAGCAACGAGCGGGTGCGCCCCTTCCTTGACGAGGTGCGCAACCTTATGGAGGGCGCCGGCCTTGAGTTGGAGATGATCAGCGGCGGCGGCACCGGCTCGGAGCAAATCTCCAAGTCTCTGGGCTGCACCGAGACACGCATCGGCTCCTACGCCTGGGAGGGCATGACCCGGGTCGGCAAGCGCGACGACCTGCACCCGGACCGCTGTCCCCTGCGTCTGGTGGTGACTGTGGTCTCTACTTCGGTGCCGGACCAGGTCATCGTGGACGCCGGCCAGAAGGCATTCGCCAGCTACCCTCCGACGCCTTACGGTTACTGTCTCGAGCACCCCGAAATTTTCATCAAGAGCATGTCGGTGGAGCACGGACACGTGGACACCACCGAGTCCGGACATAGATTCTTGGTGGGAGAGATCCTCTCCTTCATCCCCCTGCACGGAGGGATGACGACGAATCTTTACGACCGCCTCTTCATCCTTGACAGTACCGGAGAAGTAATCGGCGACTGGCCCATTGCCGGAAGAGGCAGGACCCAGTAACAGGAGTGAGCAGGAGAAGATCTGAGCATGGAACTGAACACCACGCCGGGCAACGTCATCGACGTCGACTCCTCCAATTTCGAGCAGGTCGTGCTTCAGGGGTCGCAGGGCAAGGTCGTCGTCGTCGACTTCTGGGCCGAATGGTGCGAACCCTGCAAGACCTTGGGTCCCGTCCTCGAAGAGATTGTCTCCGAACTGGGACCCGGCGTGCTGCTGGCCAAGGTCGATGTCGACTCCAACCAAGATCTCGCCAGGGCGTTGCGGGTGCAGAGCATCCCGGCGATCAAGATCATCAAGGACGGTCAACTCGTGGACGAGTTCACCGGCGCCCTACCCCGCGAGCAGGTGGAGGAAATGTTGCGCCGCCACGTGCCAGAGGCTCCGCCCAACGCTGCTGAGGAGATGGCAAATCTCGTCGATTCCGCCCGGCAACGGATGGATTCCGGCGACCTTGCCGGCGCCGGGCAGCTCTTTCATCAGGCCCTCGAGGAAGACGAAGAAAATGGCGGTGCCCTGCTTGGCCTCGCGCGCATCTGCCTACTTCAAGGTGGCGACGAAGAGGAAGTCAGGGAATGGGTGGGAAAGATCGAGGAGGGGACAACGGAGTGGGAGCAGGGCAAGGCCTTGCTGACCCATACCGAGTTCGTGCGTCAGTGCCACGACGCCGGGGGCCGCGCCGCCTGCGCCGAGCGTGCCCAGGTTAATCCGAATGATCCCGAGGCCCAGTACCTGCTCGGTTGCTGCGCCGCCATGGAGGGTGACTACGACACCGCACTAGTCGCCTGGTTCGGAGTCGTCGAGAAGGACCGCAACTTCCGGAACGGCGCAGCCAAGGATGCTATGGTGTCAGTTTTCCACCTCCTCGGACGGCAGCATCCTGCGGTAGGCGACTACCCTCAGAGGCTCTACCGCACGCTCTACTGAAGTCGCGCTCGCTTGGGCGGCTCCCTTTACACTCAACCATTTTGTTCCGGACCCAGCACTCCCTTATTGGCCAGCCCTGCGCTGAGGAAGCACCCCTTGATCGCCGCCAACCGACTCGCCTCGTAGTGCATCAGGGTGAGGGTGCTCAGGGACGCCACCGCGCCGAGACATGCCGGTCACAACGGCGCTAGCGATTACCGAACAGCGGCCCCGGACAGCCCGAGGGTGCGGTCCGGGTGGCAGTAGGTCAGCGGCTCGAGATCGACGTCAGTGGGGCTCACCTCGCAGGCCTGCAGACTTACCACCGCGTTCGTTCTTCTCGGTGTCGACGAGGATGCTCCCGTTCATCACAGCAAGCTGATCTCTCCCCGGCTCCCGACTTGGCATCGGACACGCCGAGAAAACGATTCTCTAGTGCTGTCTCAACCCTCCATCCTTCTTCGTAGGCCTTCGATGCCTCTTGCCTCACTCGACCCGGCCCTCCTCACCCAACGATACCGATGTCCCCGCCGGCAGCATCTCCATGTCGCCGCCGCTGGCAACTACCTGCTGGGGTCCGGTCGGTTCCCAATCCTCGAGCGCGGCGCAGGGGGTGTCGAATCGCGGCTTGGCAAAAGGCAGTTGTGTCGCGCCTCGCGCCAATATGTGCAGGTAGTTGGCGGCGTCCCCCTCGAAGGAGGCACCGTGGTTCCACGGCACCCACGAACGGGCGTTGCAGTAGTGGGAGACGAAAGCTCGGCGCCATCGCGCGTCAGATGGGTTGGGATGCGAGCGGTGCAACAGGTGAGAGTGGAAGAAGATGACATCTCCGGCGTGCACCTCCACCGGCATGTTGGGCTCATGCTGGCGGGCGACTCGAGACAGAGTGTTCACTTCATCGTCAAGATCGCTAATCCCGGTGACGAGATCGGCGTCGGAGAATCCCCCTTTGGTGTGCACCAGAGCACCCCGGCCCGCATCGGGATGGATCGGCTCCTTGTGCGAACCCGGCGCCACCCACAAACAGCCGTTGCCCTCGTCGGCCCGTTCTAGGGCCAACCAAGCGCCGATGAGGGTTTCCGGGTAAGTGGTGATGTAGTAAGCGTCCTGGTGCCAGCCCTGACCTCCCGATCCGGGCGCGTTGAAGAACATCATGGTCTGCAACGCCAGCACGTCGGGACCGATGAGGATTTCCAGTACGTCGAGCACCCGGGGGTGTAGTAGGAATCGCTCGCTCAGGGCGTCAACGCGGTGCAGCATATGCACTCGGGTCATGCGCACCTGCCGCTCCTGGGGCGTCGCCTGCGGATCAGGCGACTCCACCCCTTCTACCGGCGTCTTGCCGTCGAAGATGTCAATGGCGTGCTGCCGCAACTCGGCGTGCTCCGCCTCCGGCACCAAGCCCTTTACCACTATGAAACCGTTCTCTTGATAGCTCTTATAGTCCGCCACCGAGACTCGGTAACGGTCCGCTCGCGGTACAGCCACGGGCTCATAGATCTGGCTCATGATACCTGGGACACTCCCTTCTTCAGATTAATATTACCGTGCTTCGCTGTCTCTCCGGGGAAATGGGCGCCGGCGAGCACGGTCGCATCACCGTGACCCATTCGACAGAGAATGGACAGCAGATCCGGGCTCAACAGCGGAGAGATACCTACCAACATTGGATCGCCTCTGAATGACGGATATCGAATCAAAAAGGTGCGTCGATACCGAGCTGGCTCGCCAATCCCTCCAGCGCCTTTCGGTGCTCAACGCCCACGGGAACGCCCTCCTCCCGGAATCGCACCTCGCGATCGGCTTCGACGCCGCCGGCCACATAGGATTGCTCAAAACCCTCAAGGGGGTCCAGCTCACTTACGGCGCGCACGTATTCGTCCATCTGCTGCCGGAACTGCGTCGGGTCGTGGAACAGGTCGATGCGGAAGGTTATGACCATCGAGCCCTGGTTCGCCCCCGGCCACTCCCACCGCGGGGGATCGGCGTGCAAAGTCAGGCCGGACAACAGGCCTCCCCAAGCCTGGCAGATTTCACCCATGCCAATGCAGCGCAGCACCAAACCGGGAGCGAGGCGTGCGATCTCGTCCCGATGGGGACTGCTGGCGTAGAGGTCATGCATAGTCCCGAAGTCGAGCACCAGTGGCGCTTCCTCGCCGGCGGGAGTGCTAAAGGACATGGGGGACCCGCCGGCGGCAGAGTAAATCTTGTCTCCTGGCTTCAGGTGCAACTGCACCCCGGAGGTTACATAGGTAATCAAGTTGTGTTCCGGGGTCATCCTGGAGTACAGTCCGGCGGCACCGAAGTGACCGTGATTACGGGTCATCATGACCGCCATGCCGCGCTCCTTAGCCTTTAGGATGGCGCGTTGCGTGCCCTCGTGGGCGGGGAAGTAACCCAAGCCTCCATCGCCATCGATGAGCACGCTCACGTCCGTCTCCTGCACCACGCTGATAGCGGGCTGGGGATTCAAGGTCCCATCCCGCATCAAGATGGCGTAGGTCGCCACCTGCACAGTGCCGTGGCTGAACACGCCGCGCAGATCGTTGCCGATGAGCATGTCCGCCAGTAGCCGGGCACGTACCTCCGGCAATCCCACCTCAGTAGTGGCGGACACGACGAAGTCGTGCAGCCGAGTATGGGGGACAGACTCGAAGTCCTCAGAAGGGAGATTCATGTCAACGCCTCCGAGTGTGCGCCCTGCTCACCCGGCATGCCGCCGGGAATTCGCACATGGATGACAACGGGACGACTCTCAGCGACTCCACGGCGAACAGCCGGGATCAGCTCCTCGCAGCTCTCCACGCGGGCGCCGATGGCACCGAAAGCCTCAGCGGCGGCGGCGAAGTCCACGGGGCCGAGTTCGCTGCTCATCGCCTTGCCGTAGTGTTGGCGATGGCCGGAGACTGTGATCCCCCAGGCCTCGTCGTCGGCCACAATCATCACGAAGGGCAGCTGCTGCCGAACAGCGCGTTCGAGGTCGGTGAGGTTGAAAGTCGCCGAGCCGTCCCCGGAGATGACAACCACAGGACGCTGGGGGAAGCCAGCCCGTGCAGCCATGGCCCCTGCGATCCCGTAGCCGACGACGCCACTGGCGCCACAGGTGAGCCAGGATTCCGGATATCGGGCCCGGCCCAACGTCTGATGCACCCACTGGCCAATGTTACCGCCGTCGATTACGACGACGGCGTCCTCGGGCAGTGCTTCGTCCAAAGCCGCGCACAGCTGGAGCGCATCCAACCCGCCATGGCCGCTGGTTCGGATCGCCGCACTGAACTCCTCCTTGCGCCTTTGCGTTTCGTGCAGCCAGTCTTCGAAACCTTCGATCTGTTCCTTCGCGCACACGTCGATGAGACGCTGCAGGAACATGGCGGGATCAGCCAGCACGGAGAGAGTGGCCCGACCCATATGGTGTAGGCGATCGGGATCGACATCGACACGAATGACTTGGGTCTGCACGTCGATGGCTGGCGCCTGCATGTAGCTTACTCGGTAGTCCGCAGCGGCTCCCAGCAGCAAGATTAAATCTGCGTCCTCCAGCAGACGCGGTCCGCCACTTGCGGCGCCCACGACGCCGAGGTATTCCGGCAGGGGCTGAGCCACACAACCCCGATCCCAGATGGGAATGGCAAACGGCACGGCGTACGCAGCCGCAAAGTCCGCGACGGCCTTTCCCGCCGAGGCGTAGAACACGCCGCTCCCGGTGATCATTAGGGGACGTTCACTGCGCGCCAACAAGCGCGCCGCCTGCCGAACGGCATCATCCGACGGCAGGATCGGCCGAGCCTTATCGGGCTGCGGTGAGGGAGGCGTGGAGTCCGCCACCATCTGTTCCTGCATATCCGTGGGGAAGGTTAAGTGCACGGGCCCGGGGCGACCACTCACCGCCGTCGCCATGGCCTCGTGTACGATCTCCGGAATACGCTCGGCCACGTCGATGGTGCGGGCGTACTTGCAGACCGACTGCACCAGTGCCACTTGGTCGAAATCTTGGAAGTGACCCTTGCCCGCCGTGGAGAGCGGACCACTGCCGGTCACCAGCAACATGGGAGCGCCATCGAAGTAGGCGTTGGCGATGCCACTCAGTGCGTTGGCATGAGCGACGCCACTGCTCACTGCGCAGACGCCGACTTTGCCGCTGAGCCGGCCCCAGCACTCTGCCATATACGAGGCCGTCTGTTCATTGCGCGTATCGACTATGCGCAATCCGGTGCGCTCGCAAGCGGCGTACACTTCGTTGAGCCCATGGCCGCACAACGTGCTGACCCACTCGACATCGTGGGCACGCAGGGCGGCAGTGAAGGTGTCGGCTCCATTCATCGGGGTCTCCGTTGTACAGTGCCTGTACGAAATACTGGGTGTTTGTTGAGCGTCAAGAACCGTTACAGGGGTGCCTGCCTGGACTCGTGCTGCGCTCGGACTTTTCGCGCCAGATCGGCTAGGCCATTGTGCTCAGCGATACGCGTGAGCCTATCGAGCTCAAGAGTTCGACGGTCTGACGATATCTGATCGTCTAGGAATACGGCATGGAGCAAGTGACGAACAGCGCGCTCCCAGTCGCCCCGCTCCTCCGCAGTTCTGCCCAGCTGCCACCGGACTCCGATCTGCTCCTGATCCTGAAGAGATCTTTCCCAGAGAGCCACCGCGTGCCCGTATTCTCCCCGAGACAGTAGCATTTCCGCAGCTCGGTTATAACCTTCGACGCTAGGATTGATATCGAGCGCCATCAGAGTCGCCTCTTCAGCGAGGGTACCCTCTTCCACACTCAGCAAGAGCTCACTAACATGCCTGTACGAGGCAGCCATGTTCGCCTTGTCGTCCGAGAACGCGCCCCTTTTTCGCCACCCGAATCTCAATGCCTGTACGCCGAGTTCTGGTAGACCGGCCAAGACAAGAGAACTGGAATTCGCCCAGGGTAGCAGGAACGCGCTCAGGGATTTGTCCGTGTAGGTGTCAGCCCATCGATCTAGGAATTGCTGTTGCAGCTCCGTCTCACCGAGCAGACCGTACAGATGGGCGGTTATGAATGTGATGAGGCTCTGCGGGTGACGCGCTGAATTTTGCAGGGCCAGCCGCAAACCTTCTTCATAGGATCCGCTCTTGATGTGGTGAACGAGATCGAAGACGACTTCGTCTCCACAATGTTCGTGCGAGGGAAGGGCGCCCTCCCAGGCCACAAACCGAGCTTCGAAGCCTGGATCCTTAGCCATGATCCGCACTCTGGGATGATCGTAGCCGAGGAAGGAAGCTTCGGCACCATCGTCGCTCATCTTGAGACCAAGCAACTGAGGATTGCGCTTGTATGTGCGCACCAGTGAAAACCCCAGCTCTCCGGCGATAAAGTCCCGATAAAACCGTGCCAGTCCAGGATAGATCACCGGCGCTCCCACGTACTGCTGATAGCGATTGACGTCAAGGAGAGCAACGTACTGTGCAGACTGCAATCGTGCTCCCATGTAGGATGCCACGGATTGACAGGTTAGATGTCCGCGTGTGGAGAAGATCGAGCTCGTGTTCAGTGTCCGTACGGGGTAGACCTCCTCGCTCACCTGTCCCCTCATGGAAAAGCCGCCCGTTTCGACACCGATGGGAGTCCCCCACGGCACTTCCCCCTGAATCCAGCGGGCCGCTTGTAGACGGGCATCCTCAACGGTGTAGATGTGCGCGAAGGCGATTCCCTCCACGAGGGTTGCAGAGAGAACGCCGATCAGCAACACTCTGGCTGTCAGACGCCGGATAGCTACCTGTCCCGTCTGCAGACGTACAAACATATCGGCAGTCAAGAGTGTGAGAGGAGCCAATACCGGCAGCAGATAACGGACGTGCTTTGTGTGTAACGCCCCGACAGGCACGAACAGTAACGCCGTTGCCGCCAGCAGCAACCAGCGACTCCGACCTCCTGTCGCCACAGCTGATGGCAGAGCCACGATGAAAGCAATAGCCAGCGGCCATCCAACGCTGAGCGGAAGAAGATTGGTCAGGTAGTGCAGATATGGCGGTGTGTGTGTGTCTGCCAGGGACCATGGCCGCAAGATCCGTCCATCCGCCACGCCTACGGAATAACTGAAGTCGTTGGTGTTGTTCTCTTGCCACAACAGCTCGGGGCTGACGGCGACATACGGCATCAACGCAAGCAAGGTCACAACGGTGGCAGCTCCGGCAAGCCAAAGCGACGGCTGCAACAAGGCGCGGCCGAATGCCCGCGAGTTAGGGGTGCGCCGGCATAGGTGCGTCGCCACGAGAAGGATTCCCAGAGACAGGCCGTTGAGCCGAACAGCCGCTGTCAGACCCACGAGAACACCTGTTAGTGTGTAGCAGAGGGGCCCAGAGCGCTCATCGACTCGCAGGACGGATCCGATCGTTGCCAGGCAGAGTAACGCAAAAACCCCATCGACTGTGTAAAAGTGGGCGGTCTGTAGGAAGAGGGGGGGCGCTGCGGCGAGTGCAGTTGCCAGAACACCCGACGGTGCACCAAAGTGTCGTCGGCCAATGGTATAGAGCGCGAGTAGCGCCGCGATGGAGACAGCGACCGACAGCAGCCTGACGGAAAACACATCCTGACGATGGCTTTCAAGACTGCCTGTGTAGCTGGACACGCCGGTGAGCCAGCCGCCAAGATCGGTCGCCATGCGCGAGAGGTAGATTGGCAGAAGGCCGTACGCGGTGAGTGGAGGATCGAGAGGGGAGCTCATCTGCGCCCCCGCTCTGATTAGAGTGTTCTCGTCAGGATGGAAAGAGTGGAAAGCGCGCTGCAGACCGCTTCTCGCCTGCTCGGGCTTGAGAAAATCCGTATCGCCTCGCTGCCAGCCGACCAGGCGAAGACCCGTGGCAAGGAGCAGGACACTGAGCAGAGCCAGGCGCCAGTGTGAACTCAAGGACCGCTACCCAACTCCTGCAGGGCTCGGGCTCGCAGCGGCTCCGCCTCTTCCGCGAGCCCGGAATCGATGCCAAGGGCGATCTCGACATGCCGCAGCGCGGTTTCCGGGTTGTTCATCGATTTCAGGTAGACCTCGGCCAAACCGACGTGAACGTCCGCTTGCTTCGCGTCAAGTAAAAGCGAGTGCTCCAGATGCCGACGAACCGCCTCGCTGTCGTCACGCCTGGCAGCGATACCCGCCAGTGCGTTTACCACAGCAGTAGTGGGCGTGACTTCCAGAGAAAGTCGCGCGGCTTGCACCTCTTCCTCATCATGACCCAGTTCGCCAAGAATGATGGCGGTCTCCATATAAGATTCCGCCTGTGTGACCAAGTCACGAGAGCGCAAGGTCCGGGTCCCAACGCCGTCCTTGAGAGTGGCAACGGCCAACCCCGGCAGGCCAAGTCGTGCAACCGAGGTTGCAGCGGAGGCATAGGAAAGATGGACCATCGCCGGGTTGCGCACGTGCTGTAGTCGTCCGCCGGTTTCACCGGGGGTGAAGGGCGGGCGGTCTCCCTTTGGGCTTTGTCGCCACCCCGCCTCAGCCTCGAGACGATCGCCGAGCAGGTTCCAGGGATATGCTGCTTGATGCTCTGGCATCTCCGAGATCACCGCTTCGAAATCGCCCGCTACCAGCCTACGACTGAGTCGTCTCAAAGACTCGTCGGGACAGTGCGGCCCGATAGATACCTCATTCGCCCACAGATTGGCGGCAAGCAGTGGCTGTGACCTCCGTTGCAACAAGTATACGGTGGGGTGATCGTAGCCCAGGTAGGAAGGCTCCGCCGACGTCTCGTCAAAGTGTACCCCCGCTAACCTCGGTTCCACTTTGTAGATCGCTACTACATCGTAACCTAATTGTCCTGCGAGAAGACGGTTGTAGAAATCAGCAACTACCGGATAGATCTCGGGAACTTTGTGGTATTGGAGGTGCCGATTGGCATCTACTACGGCAACATAATCTGTTGGCAACAGGCGACGAAGGAGTAAACGTGCGCGATCTTCGCACAGCATGAAAGGCCCAGAGTAAAACACCCACGGCGTTTCCAGACCCCGCGTTTGGTGCTCGCGATTGCTGACTAAGCGTGACATCGTGTACGCTCCGCCCTCGACACCGATTCGAGAGCCAGGCGGCGCGTTCGCCTGTAGCCATCTGGCCGCCTGCAGCCTGCTGTCCTCAATTGTATAAATCCGAGTAAAAGCACAACCGAATACCACCAAATGAGCTGCCGCACCGATGGCCGCGATGCTGATCTTCTTGGACATGGTGGGCCACAGATGGCGGGCAGCGAGTGCCAGCAGGATCGCTAGCGGTGCCAGCAGCGGGATTGTGTGCCGCACTGCACGCGCCTTGAGAAAACCGATAGGTAAGAAGTAAAGAACACACCAAACGGCGATGATTCGGGCCGTGGGTCCCCCCTTCCACAAGGCCCAGACCAGTGTGGCAGGGAACACGATTGTCAAGGGCCAACCGGTAACATCGGGCATCATCCCAAACCAGTGGTCGATGAATGCGCTCGTGTGCACATCCGCCAAGGTCCAGGGCTGCAGCAGCGCCAGGCTGGCCGTGTCGAGGGCGCTGCCGAAGCTGCCATAGCCGGTTTTCGCGATTTGGATCTCCGGCCGAATAAGCACGAACGGATGCATACAGAGAAATAGCAGGGCTGAGACCCCGGCCGCTATCCACAAGCCTCGAAAGCGTATCGTGGCTATCGTTTGCCGCCACACGGGCGATGATTCCTGAATCGCAAGTTGGACAAAGAGTAACAGACCGAGAAGACCGCCGTTCTGTCGGATCGCCATGGTGATGGCGATCATGACGCCGATAACACAGAAGCGCCCCCAACGATCATCCCGGCGAACAGTAGAGATGGCCCAGACAGTCGCCAGCGATGTAAGACTGAACAACCCGTCAACGATGTAATAGTGGGCTTGCTGAATCGCCCCGGGGGCAAAAGCGACGGCGAACACAGCAACCAATGCCCCCCACTCACCGGCCAACCGACGCGCGATCATCGCCGTCAGCGCCAATACGCCTAGACTGAACAGCAGAGCGACGGCGCGTGTTGTAAAGTAGATCCGACGCCTTGAATCCGGTGTCTCCAACTCTAACTTGTTCCATCCGCCGATGGCGCTGACCGTGAGCAGCACGCCACGTAGCATGTACACCGGGAGCGCTCCGTAGACCGTGAACGGAGGATTAAGGAGGTCGATTGGTCGCAACGCCGACTCGATCAGCGTTAGCTCATCGGGATGAAAGCTGTGGAACGACGATTCGTATCCCTTCGCGCGATCCTCTGGCAGTACGAAATCCGTGTCGCCGCGAGTGAAGCCTGCTGCACGCAGTGAGAACCCTGCCACTATGATGACGAGCAGCAGGATCCGGGTGGCTTTCACAGATCAGCCTGCCTCTTCCGTGGTCGCGAGTAGCGCCCATGGAGGTAGGGGTCATCCGGGGCGGGCCAGCGCATCCGGTAGTTCGCGCTGCGGTCGCGGCGATAACCTGCGTTCCAGTATGTGCTCGATGCCAACCAGTCGAGCAACTCCCGTAGCAGGCGATCGCGCGTCTCTCGATGCGCCGGGTCTTCCCAAAGATTCCAAAGCTCGTCTGGATCCTCACTCAGGTTGTAGAGCTCGCCAAGCTCCTGGCCGATGTAATACACGATCTTGAGATCGTGGGTGCGCATCATGATTTGGTAGTTGTCTTCCGCATACACGCGATCTCGGGAGTATCTACCGCTGTTCGAGCAGGGCAGCAGAGAACACCCCTCCAGATAATCCGGCCGGTCGATCCCCGCTGCTTCGAGAAAGGTCGGTCCCAGATCGATCAGGGAGACCAGTTCGTCGCAGACGCCGCCGCCTTGCGAATCCGCACCCTCGCGACGATCACAAACGACGAGGGGAACTCGAGTGATGGCATCGTACATCAGCCATTTGTACGCGAGGTTGTGATCTCCCAGCAGCTCGCCGTGATCAGAGCAGAACACGAGGAGGCTGTTGTCCCTCCAGCCGCGCTCGTCCAGTGCTTCCAACACTCGGCCGATCTGCTCATCGACGGTGGTGATCTTCGCATAATAGTGGCGACGCATGTGATCGATCTGCTCCGGGGACGTATTCTGGACGTCGATCCGGGATTCGTGATCGGCCTCGGCATGAGTGCGGTGATGCGCTTGGTGCTGCGGCGGCTTGCTGTCGAGCTCGCTCTCCCGAAAGACCGGATCAGGTAGCTGCACTCCGTGGTAGAGCTCGAGATGTCGCGGTAGTGGGTCCCAGGGCTCGTGGGGTCCGGCGAACCCGATCTGGAGAAACAGCGGGTCGTCGCCCCGATGACTACGGATCCACGAAACTGCCGCGTCGCCAATGAACACATCGCTGTGGAAACGCTCCTCCAGATGCCACGGCACGCCTTGCACCTTGTCGATCCAGTCGGAATCAGTTTCGTGGCGGTCGTTGGGTCTGGACTCACCGTGATGAGTCAGGTAACGCCCCCAATCGTCGTCGGCGCCACCGTTGATCAATTCCTTATTGGTCGGATTTTCGACGATGATCCGCTCATGGAATCCTCCGTTCTCGCTCTGTGGAGTGATGTGCATCTTGCCAATGTTAATGCAGCGATAGCCGGCGTCGGCGAGATCTTCCACCCAGCTTCGATGCCCCGCCCAGGCATCGAAGCTGTACACTCCCGTCGTGTGCGGGTACATGCCGGTGAAGATAGCAGCGCGGGAGGCGACGCAGGTCGCTCCCGGGCAAAACGCCTGCCGGAAAGAGCGCCCATCCTTGCACAACTTGTCCATGGCCGGTGTCACCATGTGGGAATGGCCCCAGGCGCGGATCGTATCTGCACGCTGTTGGTCGGTGATGATAAAAATGAGGTTGGGCCTATTGGCCGTCGTCATGTTCCTCTCCGTACGGGCTCGGTGAAGTGGAAGAACCTAGGGCGTCACTGTTGTTGTACCCAGGCTGATTGACCCGAGAGCAGGGTCGCGTATCTTTGCCGCCCTTCTAATTCCCTCCTAACGAAGTCAATTGCCGGGTTCAGCCGAGATCACGCGCCGTCAGGCCCTCCGCACGCTAGTCGGCGGAGGCGCTGCTGCTGCTTTCAGTGGAATCGCGCCCGGAGCGATGGCAACTCCGTCCCCAAACGTGCTGCTGATCATTACGGATGATCAGGGAACGCTAGACATGGGTTGCTACGGAGCCGCTGACCTGCGTACTCCCAACATGGATGCACTCGCGAGTGCGGGGGTGCGCTTCACTCAGTTCTACGTAGCCGCTCCCCTGTGCTCGGCATCGAGGGCGTCGCTATTTACTGGTCATTACTTCCAGCGCGTGCTCACCGAGCACGGAATCGATCCTAGATTCGTGACCATGGCGGAGGTCTTTCGAGACGCCGGCTACCGAACCGGGATGTTCGGCAAGTGGCACCTGGGAGGCAGGCCCGGGATGATTCCCACCGACCGTGGCTTCGACGAGTTCATTGGTCACAAGACAGGTGCCATCGACAACTACTCCCACTACCACTATTGGTCGGGAACACCGGAGCACGACCTCTGGTACAACGAGCAACCTCTGCACCGCCCCGGTAAGTTCTTCCCGGACATCGTCACCCAGGAGACCATACGCTTCATTGGCGAATCTGTCGGTCGGCCGTTTTTTGTCTGTGCCTCTTTCAACATGCCCCACTACCCCTTGCAGGTGGAGTCCGAGTTCTCAGGAGCCTTCGATCACATCCAGGATCCGGCCCGCAGACGCTATGCAGCTGTCCTCGCTTCCCTGGACGAAAAAGTGGGGCAGATCGTCAACCGTGTTCAAGAGCTAAGCATAGAGCGTGACACTATCGTTGTTCTGCTAAGCGACAACGGCCACTCCGTAGAGCAGGCAGCCGAGAGTGGCGGGGGGTGGACAGGTGTGTTTCGCGGCCACAAGAAAACTTTGTTCGAGGGAGGCCTGCGGGTTCCCGCCCTCATCTCCTGGCCGGGAACCTTTCCGCGTGGTGAGGTACGCCAACAGATAGCATCAAGTATGGACCTCCTGCCGACCCTGGCAGGCTACTGTGGCATCTCCCTTTCCTCGTTTTCCTTCGACGGCCGTGACCTTGCCGACGTCATTGCCGCTAATGCCGACAGTCCCCACGCCAGCATGCATTGGATGGTGGGCTCGCATTGGGCTGTCCTCCAAGGACGATGGAAGCTCATAACCGAACCCGCGGGACAGATACTCAGCGACCTGCAAGCCGATCCGGGCGAAGGCACCAACCAGCTCAACAGTCGACCCGACGTCGTGGAGCGACTCGAGTCTCTCCACCAGCGTTGGCTTGCAAAGGGAATGACGCCGGTGTATACCGTCGACTACCAGTAGGCTATGGCGGGATCCACACGTGTGCTCTCGAGGCGCCAAGCTCTTCAGAGATTGGCTTGGGGGGCGACAGCCCTCGCGGTTCCGGCCGTACGGGCGCAGGCCCCGGTCCGGCCCAACGTCGTGCTGATTGTGGCAGATGATCTGGGAAGTAGAGACGTCGGCTGCTTCGGGGCCGACGATCTCAAGACACCGCATTTGGACGATTTGGCGCGCCGCGGAGTACGCTTAACCAGCTTCTACGCGCCCGCCCCTCTGTGCACAGCCTCGAGGGCGGGCCTGATGACGGGCCGCCACTTCCAGCGCTGCCTCGTTCCCGGCAAGGGAATTGCCCCTGACGAGACCACCATCGCGGAAACCTTTCGCGCTGGGGGCTACCGCACTGGGTTTTTCGGCAAGTGGCATCTCGGTGGATTTGACGACTGGGATCCGTTGTCGCAGGGCTTCGATGAATTCCTCGGACACCTGGTCGGGGCCATCGACAACTATTCGCACTACAACTACTGGGGAGGGGCTCCGAGGCACGCGCTGTGGAAGAAACGGCAGCCTTATCGTGAGGACGGGGTGTTCTTCCCCGACATCCTGGCGCGGGAGTGCGGTCAGTTCGTTGAGAGAAACAGATCTCGTCCCTTCTTTCTCTGTGCCTCTTTCAACATGCCTCACTACCCCCTTCAGCCCGAGAAACGTTTTGTGGATGAGAATCTGTCCCTGTCATCCGCGAATCGACGCGCCTACGCAGCTACAGTGCAGTCCATGGACGACAAGATTGGCCAAATTCTGGATGCAGTGGACCAAGCGTCTCTTACCGAAAAGACTATCGTCATCTTCCTCAGCGATCACGGCCATTCAGAGGAGGAAGCAGCTGGGAGTGGAGGAGGGTGGTCAGGTCCTCATCGCGGCCACAAGGGCACACTTTGGGAGGGGGGTATTCGCGTGCCTTGCATCGCCTCGTGGCCGGCGCGATTCCCAGCGGGCAAGATTCGCCAACAGATCTCCAGTGGCCTCGACTGGTTTCCTACTCTCTGCCAACTCTGCGGAATTCAGGCCGGAACAGTGGACGGCAAAAACCTCACTGGCGTGCTGATCGATGACGCGCCCAGTCCGCACCAAGCTCTTCACTGGATGCTGGGCTCTTACTGGGCGGTGCGTCAGGGCAGGTGGAAACTTTCCGCTACACCAGAAGGTGTTCACCTGAGCGATCTCTTCGAAGATTCCGGCGAACAGCGCAACGTCGCAAAGGTCTACCCAGATCAGCTACGCCGAATGAGGGAATCCCACTCGCAGTGGTTGACAGAAGGGATTAAGCCCATCTATAACGTGTCCTATCAATAGCAAAGAGAGCACAGTGAAAATCGACAAACGCCAGACTGCGAAGAAACTCCTGCCCGCCACCGATCGGTTTCTCAAGCTCTCGGGCAAGAAGATCCGTTCACTGGAATCGACTTGGAATCCGCAGTACGGCACTCCGGTCTTCACCACCAACGGTCGTTACACTACCCGGGGCTGGACGGAGTGGACTCAGGGGTTTCAGTACGGATGCGCAATTCTCCAGTACGACATGACGGACGACGATAGCTTTCTCGAGCTCGGACGCCGTCACACCATTCGGAACATGGCTCCACATGTTTCCCACGTCGGAGTTCACGACCACGGCTTCAATAACCTTTCCACGTACGGCAACCTCCGCCGTCTCATACGCGAGGGGCGTATCACAGGGGACCGAACCGAGCTTGACTTCTACGAGCTGGCAATCAAACTGTCGGGTGCGATTCAGGCTGCGCGCTGGACACAGATCGCCTCTGGAGGCGGTTTCATCCACTCCTTCAACGGGTCCCATTCCCTGTTTTCCGATACCATTCGCACTCTGCGCATCCTGTACCTTGCCCACCAGCTCGGCCACGTGCTCATGGGCGAAGGAGATCAACCGATCTCGTTGCTCGGTCGCGCCATCGAGCACACCACGACGACAGCGAATTTCAACGTCTACTACGGAGAAGGTCGCGATGCTTACGACCGGCCCGGCCGCGTCGTCCATGAATCCATCTTCAATGCCAACGACGGCAACTATCGCTGCCCCAGCACCCAACAGGGCTACTCGCCGTTCTCCACTTGGACAAGGGGGTTGAGCTGGATTCTATGCGGCTACGCCGAGCAGCTGGAATTCATCCGAAAACTGAAGAGCTCCGATCTCGAACCCCACGCAAAGCGCCTCCCACTCCTGGCCATGATGGAGAAAGCCGCCGTTGCCACCGCCGACTTCCACATTCATCACAGCTTTGCCGACGGCGTCCCCTTTTGGGACACGGGCGCACCGAGCGTCGCGTCTTTTGGCGATTATTCGCGGTCTACGTCTGATCCCTACAATGACGTCGAACCCCTAGACTCGTCGGCCGCCGCTATCTGCGCCCAAGGTTACTTGAGACTGGGCAACTACTTTGTTGATAAAGGTGACCTCACCCGGGGTCGTCGCTACCGCGCCGCAGCCTTCACCATTGCCGCCGCGCTGCTCACAGAGCCCTACCTTTCTACGACAGCGCGCCATCAGGGGCTCACCCTGCATGCCATCTACCACCGTCCCAACGGTTGGGATCACACCCCCCGCGGCCGCAAGATCCCTTGCGGAGAGTCCGCCATGTGGGGCGACTATCACACCATGGAGCTGGTTCTGCTGATCCGCCGCGAGGCCTTGGGCGAACCGTATCCGACATTCTTTGGTTAACGATCATGAAGATTACCGCGATTAAAACGTTCGTCGCTCGCTTCGGCAATCGCCCCCGGGCCCTTCTGAAGGTTGAGACTGATGAGGGCATCCATGGTTGGGGCGAGGCCTACTCCACTGGTCCTGACCTTTCAGTGGAGCCCATCGCCGACTACCTCTTCGAGATGATTCAAGGTGAGGATCCTCGGCGCATCGAATACATCATGATGAAGCTGCATCAGCAGTTTCGCTTCCCGCCTGGAGGCGTGGGGCTGCCCGCCATATCCGCTCTCGATCACGCCCTGTGGGACATCACCGGCAAAGCGGCGGGACTCCCGGTGTACATGTTGCTGGGCGGGAATGCCCGGGATCGCATTCGCGTTTACCGCGGCATCGGGGGGCGCGACGGCAAAGAGGCAGCAGATCAGGCGCGTCGGCTCCACGAGGATTGGGGCTTCACCGCTTTCAAGACAAGCCCATACCAGCTCGATCCGGACTCCGATCGCTGGGGTCGTGTTTGCTCCGCGGCGGCGAAATACTTCGAAGAGCTGCGTCTCAACACTCCAGGAGAGTGGGAATTTGCCTTCGACCCCCACGCCAAGATCTTTGAACCCATTCGCGCCCTCCAGCTGTCTGATGCCTTGGCGCCCTACGATCCATTGTTTTACGAGGAGCCGCTACGACCTGAGCACATTCCGCAGTGGTCGCGACTGCGTGAGCAGATGCGCGTCCCCCTGGCCACGGGCGAGAGTCTGTATGGCCGCTTCGAGTTTCTCAATCTCATCGCTAGCAATGGAGCCGACATTGTACAACCTGACGTCTGTATCTGCGGCGGTCTGCTGGAGATGAAGAAGATCGCCCACATCGCGGAAGCCCATTACGTCAGTGTCGCTCCTCATAACCCCATGGGTCCCCTTGCGACTGCAGTGAACGTCCACTTCGCCGCATCGACCTGCAATTTCAAGATCCTCGAATACCTCCTACCGACCGACACCGAATGGAACAACTGGGTTGATGAGCCCTATATGCCCAAAGACGGCTACCTAGAGCTCCGAGTCGATCGACCAGGTCTCGGCATCGAAATCAACGAGGATGCGATCACCGACAACGAGTACATTCATTGGCAACGCACCTGTCCGGTTCGCCCGGATGGCTCTACCGGTTATATATAGCTTGTCGCGAATGAGTTTAGTGGGAGATGGCCAGTGACGGCGCCCTTGGCGCTGATGACCGGCTATCCGGGTTGGTTAACCGAACACCTGCTGCGCCTGCTCCAAGCAGGAAGCACAGCCGGCAACTGGTCGAAGGAGCTATCGCGCTATCGCTGGCGCGCACTCGTTGCTCCGGGTTACTCCAAGCATTCTCGTCTGCCGATTGTAGATGAGATTGTCGAGGGTGACCTCCGCGATGTAGCGGTGATCGAAAAGGCTGTGTCGGGTGCTCAGCTTGTCCTCCACGCCGGCGGCATCATTCATCCCCGACGAATTCGGAAGCTCTACGAGATCAATGGTGATGCCTGTCGCAATCTCTCCGACCTTGCGGTGCAGGCAGGCGTTCAGCGACTGGTCTTCATCAGCAGCAATGCTGCCGCCGGCTTTGGTTCCGCCACCTTGGATATGCGAGAGACAGACCCACCCAAGCCCAGGAGCCACTACGGTCGCAGCAAGCTGCGGGGTGAGCGAGCTCTATGGGAGCGTCTGGAGGGCTCCTCCACAGAGGGAGTAGTGCTGCGGCCGACGACCTTCTATGGTCCGTTCTTCCCGCGCCGCCAACTACGGGCCTACCAACTTGCCGGCGGAGGGCGGCCTCCCATTCTAGGCGATGGACACAATCGGGTGAGCATGATCTATATCGACGATCTCATCGACGCCGTGGGTCGTGCCTTGGTGCTTCCCGTTGCCGCCGGCGGCACCTACTTCATCGCTGACAACGAGATCTATGACTGGGCTCAAGTGCTCCGGGAAATGGGTGAGGCCCAAGGTGCTCACGTACGGCCCCGTTACCTGCCGGGTTTTGGTGCACAGCTCTGTCACTGGCTCGATCGGGGCCTCTCCGCGTTCGGCCTGTACTCCATGATGATCCATGTCGCCGGTGAGGGCACTCGGCATATGGGGTGCCGTAACGATCGAGCCCGCCGGGAATTGGGGTTTGACCCACAGACGGGCATCTCTGCGGGAATGCGCACTGCCGTGCAGTGGGCCCGTCAGCAGGGTTGGTTGTGAGCGATAACAGGCCCCAGTCCGACGCAGAGGTAGATTGGACCCGCTTTCACTCCCAAGACGAAAGCTGGCGGACGCGGCTGTTGGGTGACCTCTCCACAGCCTTTGCCATTCCCCGCTACGTCGATCTGTTCTTCGAGACTTTCGGTGAAGACCGTGCCCTCACTTTTCTCGAGGTAGGTGCGGGGAACGGCGAGGTTCCGCGACGCGTCCTCGATCGTGATCCGGAGTGCGTCTCTCGGTATACCACATCGGAGATCTTTCCGGAAGGGGCTCGATGGTTACGATCCGTGGGGCTGCCAAGCCTTTCCTCCGATGCCCTGCACCTTCCGTTTCGTGACCGCAGTTTCGATGCCGTCATCTCCTACGATGTCCTCCACCACGTGTCCGATCCCTTTCTTATGGCGCGAGAAATGGCCCGCGTCTCTCGGGGTCGACTGTTCCTGACCGAATCCAACGGGTTGAGCGTCGGTCGCAAGCTCATGGAGCAGACCGAGGGGCATCGTGCCACAGGGGAACGCTCTTACACTCCCCGCCAGTACCGGCGCTTCTTTGCCAAAGCCGGCCCCCTGCGCGACTTCCGGATTCGGCCTTTCCTCTTTCCCTTGCCCGGAGGCACCCCCAAACCTCTTCTACAGCCTCTCATTCTATTCAATCACATCATTGAGCGGGTGCCGTTCTTTCGTTGGCAGTGCTCGAATGTGGTGATGACGGTGGAGTTCGAGTCTTGAGCGACAGCGTCGACCTGTCCATCGTCATCCCGGCGTACAACGAGTCACACCGCATTGAGGGCACCCTATGTGAATGCAAGGAGTATCTGAACCGTCAGGACTACACCTGTGAGGTCATCGTCGTCGATGATGGCAGCCGCGACGACACCGTAGAAAAAGTCTCCCGGATTGCCGCGGACTGGCCCGCGCTACGGGTGCTGGCACAGGGGCAGAACCAGGGCAAAGGGGCTGCCGTGCGCCGGGGCTGCCTCGAAGCCTGCGGCGAGCGCATCATCTTCATGGATGCCGACCACTCCACGCGCATCGAGAACCTCGAGAATTTCCTGGCCCGCATTGACGAGGGCTACGACGTCGCCGCAGGTGTGCGAACCGTGGAGACCCGTGAAAGCTGGGCGCGACGGGTCATGGGCCTGGGCTTTCTCTGGCTCGCCCACCTCATCGTGTTCCGCCAAGCGGTCGTCGACAGCCAGTGCGGGTTCAAGGTCTTCACGCGAGATGCGGCCCGCAAGATCTTCTCTCTGTCAGAAATCAACGGGGGTACCATTGACGTGGAGATTTTCTACTTCGCCCACCGCCTGAACCTGCGCATCGCTTTCGTCCTGGTTGCCTGGAAGAACGCGCCGGGTTCGACGATCAACCCCCTGCGCTGCCTGGCGCAGGACCCCATCGACATGATTCGGATCCGCCTGCGCGGCGCGGGCGCTGTGCGAAGATATCATCGTGAGCAGAGCGTGTGAAACGGGACCGGTCGACCGTCGTCGTTATCGACGTGCAGGGTAAGCTCGCCGACCTGATGTATGAGCGTGACAACCTGTACCGGCAGCTGCAGATCTTCCTGCGCGGGGTGCGAGCTTTGGAGATTCCCACCCTATGGCTGGAGCAATACCCCCAGGGTCTCGGGCCGACGGCTCCCGAGATCGCTGAGCTGTTGGCAGGTCTTCAACCAATCGCCAAGACGAGCTTCAGTGCCTGTGGAGCGGAGCAATTCCTCGTAGACTTGCGAAAGACGGAAGCCGAAACTGTCTTCATCGTGGGCATCGAATCCCACGTTTGCGTGTATCAGACAGCGCGCGACCTTCTCGCCGCCGGTTTTGCCGTTGAGGTGGTCTCGGACGCGGTCTCTTCGCGAACGGAGAGCAACTGCCGGTTGGGGCTTCGGCGTATGGCGGAAGTGGGGACGAGCATTACTTCGGTGGAAATGGCTCTCTTCGAATTACTGCGGGACGCGAAAGATCCGGCCTTCAAAGAAGTTGCTCGTCTCGTCCGCTGAACGGAAGCCTCTACAACGAGCTTTCCCTATTTAGCTGCAAAAGGACCGTTGCAAGGTCTGACTTCTGCTCCTCGTCCGGATTGCCCAGGAGGGCTTCCTCGTACCACCGCATCGCCTCGGCTCGATTTCCTGTCTTCAGATAAGCCTGTGCGAGCTTGATCTGCGCGTCAGTGACATCGTGACCTTTCGCCATCGCGGTGCGAAGCGGTGCCACCGCCCGCTCGGGCGCGTCGAGATACTCCAGGTAGGTGTAGGCAAGGTTGAAGGAGTAGTCTGCCCGCGTCGGTCTCAATTCAATGGCTCGCGTCCAAGCCTCCGCCGCTTCCGCATAGGCGCCACTCTCGAAATAGCACATTGCCAGCTCGTGCCAAACTTCGCCCTGCATGGGATTGTGACCTCTCGCCTGGAGTAACTGACGTTCCGCCTCGGCGAGCCGTCCGGCTTGACGGAGCAGGCGCCCGTAGTGGGTCTTAGCCCCAGTCAGCCAGGGCGCACCCTCTGCAACGTACTGGGCCATCTCCAACGCTTGTGCGAGATCGCCGTTCTCGCCTTCCCAGGCGGAAAGAAACATGGCAACGTACGGGCTCTTGGGCTCCAAAACTCGCGCGGCCTCCAGGGCGACGCGCGCATCCTTGGGTCTGCCCTCGCGCATGAGCACAGCCGCCCACACCGCGAAGGCCTGCGAAAACGGATTGTCGGGCCGATTCGAGCGTCGTTCGTAACCACGAACCCTCCACGCCTCAATCGTCGGCCCCGTCCGCGCCACACTTCTGCCCCCGTCGAAAGGCAAATAGTAGCCGTCCATTGGATCGTAGTGGGCAGAATCTTCAGCGATCGGCGGTCCCCAGACGGCAAAACGTTCGGCGATGCGCTCGAGTTGGGGCACGAAGCCGGAATCGACGGCGGAATATACCAGCGAATGTCGATGCATCAGCACGTAGCGACATTCGCGACCGTGCAACAGCTCCATCGATCCTTCGCTGAGATGGCGATTGCGCCCCTGCAGGGCGTAGCTTACGAAGGGTTCGTCCGGCCGGTTCGCCGTCAAATCCGGAATCGCGTCAGCGAGCTGTTGCATGCCGAAGCGCGACACGAACCGCGCGGAGCGCCACCACAGCTCCTCGTACGTCCAGAGCGGTACATCGCCCGCCCATCCGCCGAAGTTGCAGCAGACGCTGCCATCGGGAATTATCTCGGTCAGATCCGCCCGCGCCTGTCGGCGAGTGTCAGCCATAGACTGCAAGCGTACCGTGTGCAGGGATTCGTGCAGCGGTTCCGCCGTGAGCAAGAGGGCACAAACGTAAGGGGCCCACTTCAGCTGCGGGGTACGGACGGGAACCCACGAGAGAAAACGAGCCACCAGATCCGCGGAAAGCGCGGCCTGCAGAGCCAGGAGGGGCAACGCGTAGCGCAAAAAGACAAGCTCTCCCCAACTGACCATAGCATAGCCGCAGACGATCGGTGCCACCACGGCCAGGTGAGCCGATCTTCGTTCCCAGAGCGCGACTCCGAATGCGGCAAGGGAAACCACCCAGACCAGGTGGCCTGATCCCAAGCGCAGGCTGATCCACAGGTGGTGATAGAAGGGCGCTGGGATGAAGTCGCGCCCCTCCTCCACATGCACGATCTGATGCAGGAAATGAGCCCTGAAGGTCTCGAAGTCGAGAGCGATATAGGGAGAGAGCGCTAAGAAAGTGACGATCGATGCCAGGCCTGCCAGCCAGAGACGGCTGTCCAGGACACGTCGCCTTGCAATCAGGTGGGCAGTCATCACCGCAGCACATGACATCACGCCGGGGTACTTGCAAGCCGCGGAGAGTCCCACCAGTGTTCCGGCGATCAGATAGTCACGCACCTCGTGCCTGGTGAGCAGCCGCAAGCCTCCCCAAGTAGCCATGCCGAACCAGAACGCAAGAGGCACGTCCACTGAGGCGATCGGCGACTGCCGAACGTGCAGAACATTCACTGCCATCAGTAGCATCGCCAGGAAGGTGGCTACCGCTGTCTGGCCAATGTCGCACCTTTCAGCGCTGCCCGAATGGCCCCGCCAGGTTGCCAGCTCCCGCGCCAGCAATCCCGCTAATGCCACCGTTCCCATCGAGTAAGCAACTCCGATCAGGCGAGCCACATCCATCATGGACTCGGCACCCCAGAAGAAGTGATGTGCCGCCCAATCGATCAGGGAGCGCCCCTCTCCGAATAAGTACTGCACGATGAAGTGCAGACCGTAGACGAGGCCGAGCTCGTAGAAGTGGAAGTTGGGGTAGTGGAAGTGGTGGGGATTGAGGTCGCCGCTGAATAGGCCCAGCGGGTAGATGACCATAAAGATCTCGTCGGGGTGGGGGACAAGATTCCCCGACAGCAGGCCCCAGACTCGCAATAGAAAGGCGAGCAGCAGCACGCCGCCGACGGCCATGCGGTTCACCTAGCGAACAGCTCTCGCCAGTGCTTGTCGAACTCGGCACTGCCGTTGTCGAGGACTCGATCAGTGTGGATGCCGGGGAGGAACCCAGGATGTAGTTTACCCTCGAGAAAGTCCTGACGATAGCTGCCGTCCGGGTAATGATCCTGGCGGCCGTCGGGCCAATGAATCGTGTGGATCTCTCTTGGCAGTTGCTTCTGGAAATCTGCCGCTACCTCGAAGCGAGCGATAGCCTCCTCGTCGAGTTCCACGCCCAGCCCAGGGCCTTTGGGTACACGTAGATGCCCTCCCGAGAACTCGAGAGAAACCAGAGTGTGCTCGTAGATGTTGACACCGGGAATGGCTGGCCAGCGCGCTTGCTTCAGCACCGAGCCCAGGTGGCAACTCCAGATTGTCGTGAGCCCCGTACCCACCAATTGCAGCCAGAAGGGCATGCTCGCGTGTTCGGCCAGCGTCCCCTGACTCATCACCCGACCCGCGCCACCGCTGATTACGAAGCCGTCGCACACACCCCCGCGAATCGCTGTCATCGCGGGCGGATTGCCGAAGTGCATGGCGATTGGACTGCGAACCTTGCTCCGCAGCAGGGCGTTGCCGGCAACGTCTTCCTGCGGAATCGGCGATTCCACAATCGCCAGTACGGGATACTTCTCTTCCAGGGATCCGATGATGTGGGCGGCGTGGTCGACTCCGAGCAGCAGTCCATTGAAGTCAGCGTCGAGGCGGAAATAGTCGGGAACGGCGTCGGACACCGCGGCCAGCTGGGCGTCAATGTCAAACCAGGGACGCGCCTTCACCTTCATAGTGGTGAAGCCGTGCTCCACGGCGCTACGCGCCTCCGCCGCCCACAACTCCGGCGGCATATCCTGAGCCCACCACGAAACCGGGCATGTTTCCCGGTGCTGCACTCCCATGAGACGATGACAGGGCACTCCTGCCGTCTTGCCCACGGCGTCGAACAGCGCCATCTGTACGCCTGCACCCAAGCTGTCGTCCCACAACAGCTCCATGGCGTTGCGACCGACCAGGGCCTGGGCACGCTCACAGCTGATCGTGCCGAAGGTGTAGTTGTCGATGGTCTCGCCGATCCCCACCGCTCCTGAGCTCAGCGTCACACGATAGAGATCGACAACCGACCAAGTGGGCACGCGCACATCCACGGTGTGAGCGCTGCGCGGGTGGAAGGGCACGTTGAGCCGTTGACTCCGGATTTCCCGAATCAAGAAAGGCGCGTGATTCAAGCTCATGGTTTTCGCCTGTGGGTGAGAGTCGTCACATCCTTCGACGGTGGGACTGCCGGAAGACCCGATTGGTGGAATCGAGTCTGACAGCTGCCCGCAGAGAAGCCGCTGCCGCCGTGCAGTTTCCCAGTCGCAGACCGTGCTGCGCCAATGTGCAGAGACGATCGTGGGACAGCTGTGGCCTGACTTACGACGCCATTCGTCGCAGCACGGTCTGCAGAATGCCGCCGTTGCGGTAGTACTCCAGCTCCACCGGAGTGTCGATGCGGCATACCGCTGTGAAGCACTTCTCTTCGCCGCCGTCGCCGCCCCGTGCTACAATTTCCACCTTCTGCCCCGGAGCGAGATCCTCAACGATGGCGATATCGTACAGTTCCTCGCCGGTCAAACCGAGGCTGTCTCGAGTCTCTCCGCTCTCGAACTGCAGAGGAAGGATCCCCATGCCAATGAGGTTGGATCGATGGATCCGCTCGAAACTCTCGGCGATCGCCGCCCTCACACCTTGCAGGTATGGACCTTTCGCCGCCCAGTCGCGACTCGAGCCCGTGCCGTACTCCGCACCGGCGAGAACAATGGTAGGAACGCCCTCTTCCACGTACTTCATGGCGGCGTCATAGATCGTCATCTGCTCATTGGACGGCAGGTGACGGGTGTAGCCGCCTTCCACGCCCGGCACCAATTCGTTGCGAATGCGGATATTGGCGAAGGTTCCGCGCATCATCACCTCGTGGTTCCCCCGGCGAGATCCGTAACTGTTCCAGTCTTCGCTTTCGACGCCGTTGCTCTCCAAATACTGCGCGGCGGGTGACCCTGGGGCGATGAAACCCGCCGGCGAGATGTGGTCGGTGGTGACGCTGTCGGCGAGACGCGCCAGCACTCGGGCGCCAGTGATGGGCTCAATGTTGTCGGCCTCCTTACTGAGTTCCTGGAAAAATGAGGGCAGGCGGATATACGTACTCGCCTCGTCCCAAGCATAGCGCTCGCCCTCCGGTACCGGGATCAGATTCCAAGTCTCGTTGCTGGAGAACACGTTGCCGTATTCCTCCTCGAACATCTTGGGCTGCACCGAGCGAGCGATCTCTTCGCGAATTTCGTCCGGGGTGGGCCAGATGTCGCGCAGATAGACGTCTCCGTCGTTTCCGGTCCCGATGGGCTCGTTATCAAAGTCGATGTCAACACGACCCACTAATGCGAAGGCGACCACCAGCGGCGGCGATGCCAGATAGTTCGCCCGCGTCTGCGGGTGCACGCGACCTTCAAAGTTGCGGTTGCCTGACAGTACAGAGCAGACCACAAGATCCTCGTCGGCAATCGCGTTCTCAATATTCTGGTGCAGGGGTCCGGAGTTACCGATGCAGGTGGTGCAGCCGTAACCCACGGTGTGAAAGCCGAGGGTTTCCAGGTCTTCCATCATGTTGGCTGCTTCCAAGTAGCGGGTAACCACCTTGGATCCGGGCGCCAAGCTCGTTTTCACGTACGCGGGAACGGTCAGCCCCTTGGCCACAGCTTTGCGCGCCAGCAGACCCGCTCCCAGCATCACCGACGGGTTGCTCGTGTTCGTGCACGAAGTGATTGCCGCCAGCACCACTGCGCCTTCCGGAAGGTCGGTGGTACCGCGGTCGCCGAGGTCGACGGACACGGTCCTGCCCGCGGCGTCCCGGTCCAGGGTTTCGATCAGTGTGGTCTTGAAGGAACTCTTCATGTCGCTCAGAGCCACCCGATCTTGGGGTCGGGTCGGACCCGCCAGCGACGGCACCACCGTCGACATGTTGAGGGACAAGGTCTCAGAGAACACTGGGTCCGGCAAATCCGGGGTGTAGAACGTGCCCTGCGCCTCCATGAAGGTGCGTACCCGCTCGACGACACCGGGCTTGCGGCCGGTCTGCCGCAGGTAGGCCAAGGTCTCTTCGTCCACGGGAAACAAACCCACGGTTGCGCCGTACTCTGGCGCCATGTTGGCAATGGTGGCGCGGTCGGCGAGACCCATCTTACTCAGCCCAGGCCCGTAGAACTCAACGAACTTGCCCACCACTCCGTGCTGGCGCAGCATCTGGGTGATGGTGAGTACGAGGTCGGTCGCCGTGGTCCCCGTGGGTAGCTCACCTTCAAGCTTGAAGCCAACCACGTGGGGCAAAAGCATGTAGATGGGCTGGCCGAGCATGACCGCTTCCGCTTCGATGCCCCCCACCCCCCATCCGACCACGCCAAGACCATTGATCATGGTGGTGTGGCTGTCGGTGCCCACCAGGCTGTCAGGGAGGAAGACGTCCTCGTCATCTCCGGATTTGGCCTGCACGACAGATGCGAGGTACTCGAGATTGACTTGGTGCACGATCCCGGTTGCGGGAGGAACAACGCTGAAGTTGTCAAAGGCCTCCTGGCCCCAGCGCAGAAATTCATAGCGTTCGCGATTGCGCTCGAACTCGCGTTCGGCGTTGAGATCGAGGGCCTGCTTCAGCCCGTAGTAATCGACCTGCACGGAATGGTCGATGACGAGGTCAACGGGGATCAACGGGTTCACCTTATTGGGGGCACCGCCGAGCTCGATCATCGCTTCCCGCATTGCGGCGAGATCGACGACGGCTGGAACGCCGGTGAAATCCTGCATCACGACTCGCGCCGGCTTGAAGGGAATTTCTTCTTTGCCCGCGGTTTCCGGGCTCCACCGCGCGATGCGTTCGACGTCGGCCTTGGTGATCTCAAAGTTGTCGCACTGCCGCAACGCCGCCTCCAGCAAGATTTTGATGGAGTAGGGCAGGCGAGAGATCTCGGCGATCCCATCTTCTTCCAGCTTCTGAATGCGGTAGAACGAACCCTGGGCGCCACCCGCGTATAGGGCGGTGCGGGCGCCAAACATGTCCTTGCTCATCGAGACATCCCTTGCGGTTTTCGAGCCCGTGTTGCGGGGTTTGTAGCTGGCATACGAGTGGTCTGACAGCTATGGGTAGGCGGTACTGTCAAACCTGAAAAAGCTCGTTGGGGACGGCTTCCCTGTCAACGTAATCGGCTACTTGAACAGGCTCGCAAGTCACTGTGGGGCAAGCAAAAGCCACCTTCGCCACGAACCGATTTGGGGTCAGGCGGACGCAGAATGACGCAGCGACAGCTTCCGCTCTCGCCCCGTCATTGCCTCTACCCATTCCGTCTCCGCGTCCGCTTTGAGATACCGGGTCAACAACGCCAGTTGGCCCTTTCACACCGTCTCGTAACAGTCATCCAGCTCGACACTTCATCCAGCGCTACGGGTCGTATAGCCCCTTTGGTTGGCTGTCATGCCATCAGCGAAGAGCGCAGAAGGGAACGGTGCATTAACTGGGACGGTGTGTGTTTCGGTCCGTACACCCCGAGAACGTCTTTCGCATGATGTTGAACTCCTCAATGCTCGAGGCACCGTCGCAGACGAGCTCGACTAGTACCCGGCCGATTAAGGGTCCGAACTTGAAGCCATGGCCAGAAAACCCGGCACCGATGGCGATGGCGTCGCTGTCCGGGTGGAGGTCGATAACGAAGTCCTCTGTCGCCGTGTTGGTGTAGAGGCAGTGCTCATAGCTAATCATTCCCTCAACGGGTGCCGTGAACTCCTCTGTCACATACTGCTCGAGTCGAGTCAGCTCCTGCTCGGGCACCTCCTCGGGCACCTCGTCCGGATCGTCATCCGCCCCGGCGACGATGTGACGGGCGACTTTGATTCCGGGCTGGCCGAAACTGGGCAAGCCGTAGAACTCCTGGCCCGGGGTGCCGCCCAAATTCCCCCACACAGGAAACTGACCCACCTCGAACTGTCGGGGGTCGCCAGCAAGTCGGAAGTAACCCACAGTCTGGCGAGCCACTTGCAATTGAGGACGCACCGGGGGGAGCAGGTCGCCCGCCCAGGCGCCCGCGGTGACGATGAGCCGCTCTGTGATGAGCTGTCGACCGTCCTCCAGATCCACGTGGATGGGAGATCGGGTGGCGTCGATAGCGGCGACCTTGGTCTCTTCGAGCACCTCTGCGCCTCTAGATAGAGACAACCGCAGAAGCGCCTGAATTGTCCGCGCCGCAGCGACGACTGCCGCCGTGCGGTCGTCGACGGCACCCACAGCGGAAACGAAACGGAACATGCGGAAACGGCGCCTCGCCTCAGCGAGGTCGATCACCTCGCAGTCGGCGCCGATTTCGGTCACTGCACGGGCATAGCTCTCCCACTTGCCCCCGGGCGAACCGAAGAAGCAGCCCGGCGTGGGATGGATCAACCTTTGCCCGGCCACCGCCTCCAACTCCGGCCAGTCGACTTTTTGCAATCGCTGCATCAGCCGCACGTATCTTGCATCGACATAAGCACTACGCGTGATGCGCGAGTGTCCGTGCGAGCTGCCGCGGCCGTGGGACAGGCGAAAGCGCTCTACCAAACCGACGCGGTTCAGACCGCGGCGAGTCAGGTGATAGAGGGAAGAAAGCCCATTGATGCCCCCACCGATGACGAGGGCATCGAAGCTCGGGGTCTGCAAGGCGTGGCTCCTGACCTTCGAGGGGGAAACAAAGTACGGCGGTGTGCGGCAGATTGAAACTTGTGTGGACTTGGTGAAGTGCGCTTGCTGGAGAGCTGTGAGCACGGACCTTGCTCTACCAAGTGGCATGAGGAATTCGGCCCTGCTTTCGCTCCTCGTCTCCTGCCTGGACGGAGACTGTTTCAGCAAACGTTTGCTTCAAATGCCTTGCCTACCTCGATCCGGTCGTGCTCTTTGCTATCGTTTGAGCCTTGGATAACCCACCTACTTCGCCAGCGAGATCGTCATGACTGCCTCCGGCCCAACCGGCGCCTACCCCATAACGGACGAGCAGATGTTCTTCTTCGACCTGCGCGGTTGGATTCTGCTGCCGGCCGTTCTTTCGGATTCGGAGATCGCGGAGATGAAAGCCGAGGTCTACGACGGCGCCAAGAACAGCTACAGGGGACACCTGCAGACACTACTCGATCATCCCACCATCGTCGATATCCTGTCCGCGCTTCTGAGCGAGCCCCCATTCCTACATGAGGACTGCTACGGCTTCCGCTGCGAATCTTCCTTCACCACCGTGCGCCCAGCGGGATGGAGTGCCGACGCAGGCACCGGACTAGCACACGTGGTGAGACCGCCGCAACAGGCCAACGCCATGCGCTACCAAGTCGCGGGCGGCAAGATATACTCTGGTCTGACCCGAGTGGTTTGGGAGCTGGAAGAGGTGAAGTCGGGACATGGAGGCACATCGTTTCTGTCCGGCTCCCACAAGGCGCACTTCAACTACGGTGGCCCTGACCCCTACACGCCGAATATCGGGGGGTCACTCTGGCAGCAGAGTCTTGACAACGCCATGGAGGATTACAGCTGTCCCGCCGGCTCCGCAGTGATCTTCACGGAGAGCCTATTGCACGCTGCCAACAGCTGGACCGGTTCTCATAATCCGCGCTGCGCCGTGTTCAATTGCTACAACTCTCTGTGGGCGCAGTGGCACCGCACCGGGCTCAGTCACGAGCAGATTGAGTCCATGCCGCCGCTGAGACGTACCCTGTTCCGCGGCACCTGGCAGATTGGTGGTAACAACGTGAATTACGCGGAGGACAACCGCGCTCTATAGCGCGACGACCTCCCAAACCGGCGATATCTGGTATCAATGTCCCGCGTACGCCCGCTCGAAGGACTCCAGTGCGATCCCTCCGAGCCGCCGGGCCATGTCCCCGTAGGCCTGACGGCGATAGTCCCATTTTCTTGACCGGCCCACCTGCTCGAGCCAGTCGCACAGGTGGACGTTGACGAGGTCGGTGAAGGTCTCCTCGTCGACTTCTACCGTCTCTTCAGTAAAGCGGTCGATTATGAAATACGTTGCCTCGCAGCATGTTACTTGGTTGTCGAAACTCGGCCGATCCAGGGCGCAGTTGAGATAAGCGAGTCGCTCGGCACGCTCACCGATAAGGGCCCGAACGTCGTCGCGACGCTCCAGCGGCAAAGTGAAACCTTGGAAGATCTGCGTGCCGTATATCGAATGGAACAGCCCGACCTGCGCGATCTCTTCGTCGAAGCCCCACCTCTTGAGGTCGTTGTACACACCGATTGCGTGTGCGAGATAGGTCTTTTCTGTATGACTCACTCGCGACGCGCCCTCGCGGTCGAAGAATTCGGTGATCTCCTTGAAGGTGGGTTTCATGACCTTGCTCTCCATCGTCAGCCGCGATTGTCGGGAACTGGCAGAATGAGACATGAATCCGAGGCGTCTCCCCAATGCACACTCTGCTGCGCCGTCACCAACTCAACTTCGCGCAGGTCATCACCGCCGGTGTTGTGATTGCGATCGTGGTTGGGAAAGTCGCTACTCGTGATCTCCAACCGGATGCGATGACCAGGCTGGAAGCAACAGGCTGTAGGGCTCATTTCGATTCTCACTTCCACCCACTCCCCAGCGGGCACAGGATCGTCTCGATCCAGTCCGTTTCGGTGGCGCAGTCGCACCATGCCGTAACTCACCTCCAGCGCCCGTCCCTCCTCGCCATCGGGTTCTTCATCGACAAGGCGAGCAAAGAAGTCGGTGTCCGCCGCCGTGGTGGACACGTGCATGACAACCTGCGGATAGCCGGCAAGCTCCACGGGCTGGTTCAACGGCTCGGAGCGGTAGTAGAGAATGTCCGTCCGCCCCTCGAGTCGACGGCGATCGCCGGGACCGGTGAACCACTCCTTCGTCCACAGCGTGGGTACCGGATTACGGGGATCGTAGGTGAAGGTGTCGGTTCCTCCGCTTTCAGTCGGGGTCTCGCACAGCTGCCCGTCACCGCAGGCCCGCCCTGCAGAACCGCCGCTCGACAGGTACCAAACCAGATCCTTCGCCGCCGGAGGCCAAGCCTCGCTGTGGCGCCATTGCCCGCTGCCCATGACGAAATAGCGCACTGGCGAATCCTTGTCGACGCCGTTGTCGATCCCTTTCAACCAGTGATCGAACCAGCGCACGATAAGATCGGTGAGGTCAACCTCAGCCTCCGGGCCGAAGTCGATTCCCGCGATGTTGCGCTTGCCTAGACCAGGGTGGTTCCATGGCCCGGCAACGAGCTTGGTCTGCGTCCTCGCCGTCTCCGTGGCAGCGTTGCGTTGCATGAGTGTCAGATGCCGCATGGAGTCGTTGCAGTGATCAAACCAGCCGCTGACATCGAGGTTGGGTACCTCGACCTCCTTGTGCACCTCATCGAAACGCCAGGCTCGACGACTCGGGTTCTCGAGCCAGTCCACAGCGTACTCCGCCAATCCGGGCGGAAGGTGACGCGGGAAGTCGTGCCAGGGCAGGTAGCCGATCCAGTGACCCTCACCGGCCACCTCATCCCACTGTTGGCGCGCCTGCTCGGGGGTGTGCGGCTCGGGGAGACCGTGGCGACGTCGCAAGTCGGGCGCCATTGAAGTCAGCCACCATTTGATGCGCCGTCCCGGCCGGAATCCTCCGGTCCAGTCGACGGCGGTGATCTCGAGGGGAATGGTGTAGGCGCACATGGCCACCAAATGCGGAGGACGCAGCTTCGCCAGCTGCCACTGCATCCAGGCGTTGTAGGATGCGCCCAAAGTGCCCACGCGGCCGTCACACCAGGGTTGTGCAGCGAGCCACTCCACCGAGTCGTAGCCGTCTTCTGCGTCGCCCGTATTCTCCACAGTGAAGGGAATCCACTCTCCGTTGGAGGCGTAGCGGCCACGACTGTCCTGGGTGACCACCGCGTATCCGGCACGCACGTAGCGTTCGTATCCCGATTCCGGTTTGCAGTAAGGCGTGCGTAGCAAAATACCGGGGAACTGCCCTTCTGCTTCCGGGCGGAAGACGGTGGCCCGGAGCACGACGTCATCGCGCATGGGCACGGCCACGTCGCGATCGGTGACGATGCCGAGAGCTCCTCGCGAAGCCTTCCTCGTCATCGAATCGCCTCTGTCTCAATAGCGCCCACGGGAACCTCAAGCAGATCGTTTGCCAGAATCACCTGACCGTCGAAAATCTCCCCGACTTCTCGTACGACACGTTCGCGCACACCGACGGTCTCCAGCTGCTCGGTGAGATGGACCAGTACCAGCGTCCGCACGCAGGCATCACGTGCGGTGCGCGCCGCATCCTGGTGGCCAGAGCAACAAGTGGTAAGACGCTCGTCGTTGACAACGCCGTTGATGAAATGGCACATGTGGAGCAGCACATCCGCACCCCGGGCCAGATTCGTCAGCGTCTCGACAGGCGCGGTGTCACCGCCAAAGACGATGCTGCTTTTGCCGGCGTTGAGCCGGTAGGCCAAGCAGATGATCTGGGGCTGACAGTGCATGACCTCGGCGACCTGCACCGACCAACCGTCACCTTCGATGAGGTCTCCGTCTCCAACTTCGCTTGTTTCCGGAAGGGGCGGCTTTCGAGGTAGCGTGCCGCCGCGCTTCTCGTATATGAAGTGGCTTCCAGGATGTTGAGTACGAGCTGCCAGATCGGGCCCGTACACCCCGTCCTCGCCGAACAGTCGTCGCGTCATGGCAGTAATTGGTGCCGGACCGCAGACCTGAAGCTCAGGGATCTTGCCGACGCCCTGATCCCAGCGGGTCAGGGTGAGATAGCCGTAGTCGACGAAGTGGTCGTAGTGCAGATGGGTCAGAAACAGCCGGTCCACATCGACCGGGGAGAGGCCGGCTTCCAATAATCGCCTTACACTCGCCGGGCCGCAGTCGAAGAGCAGATTCTGACCGGCGATGTTGACGAGGTAGCTGGAACCGGCGCGGTGTACCAGCGGCGACGGGGTTCCGGTGCCCAGTAGCATCAGTCGCATACCGACAAGCTACCCCCGAATCGGCGGCACTCCAAACCTTTACGCTCTGTGTCATCCACCGTACAATCCTCGCCGCCTTGGCTGACGCGAACCCCACATATACTGCTCTCGGTCCCTTCCTCGAAGCGCTGCGGCGCGAGGGAGAGCTCGTGGAAGTCGACACACCGGTCTCCGCTGATCTCGAAATCGCCGAGATCCACCGTCGCGTCATCGCCGCCGCGGGGCCCGCGCTGCTGTTCCGCAATGTGGAGGGCACTCGCTTCCCCTGTGTCACCAACCTCTTTGGCACTTCGCGCCGCGTCGACATGGCATTCGGCCCGCGCCCCGAGCGCGTCATCCGCGAGCTCGTCGAGGTCGCGCAGGATCTCCCCTACCTGTCACCCAGTAAGCTGTGGGGCCATCGCGGCCTGGCTCGAGAAGGATTGCGCTTGGGGATGAAGACGGTGGAATCGGGACCCGTGGTGGATCGAATCCAGGATCCTCCCGATCTGAAATCCCTTCCGCTGCTCAAGACCTGGCCGGAGGATGGCGGCGCCTTCGCCACCCTGCCGCTGGTCTACACCGAGCATCCAGAGACCGGTCATCACAACCTGGGCATGTACCGCATCCAGCGCTACGACGGCACCCATGCCGGCGTGCACTGGCAGATTCAGAAGGGCGGAGGCTTCCACTACCACGTCGCCGAACAGCGTGATGAAGCGCTGCCTCTCACTGTGTTCGTCGGCGGTCCGCCGGCTCTCATTCTTTCGGCGATTGGACCTCTCCCGGAGAACATGCCCGAGCTCATCCTCGCTTCGTTGTTACAGGGCGAGAAGCTACGTCGGGTTCGCAACCCGGGTTCCCACCCACATGCTCTCATCGCCGAGGCCGAATTCGCCATCCAGGGTCGTGTTGCCCCCAAGGAGCGACGTCCGGAAGGACCCTTCGGCGATCATTACGGCTACTACTCCTTGCAGCACGACTATCCCGTGCTGCAGGTCGAGCGCGTGTACCACCGCCGCGACGCGATATGGCCGGCCACCGTGGTAGGCAAGCCGCCCCAGGAGGACCTTCGGCTCGGCAACTACATCCAGGACCTCATGGCCCCCCTGAGCCGGCTCGTGATGCCGGCGATCCGTTCGATCTGGAGCTACGGTGAGACAGGCTACCACTGTCTCTCCTCCATCGTCGTCGAGGAGCGTTACCCGCGAGAGGCAATGAAGTTCGCCTTCCGCATCCTGGGCGAGGACGGTGGGCAGCTGGCGCTAACCAAGTTCCTCGTCGTCGTCGACGATCCCGCTCTCGACCAGCGGGACTTCCGCCAGGTCCTGGCCTACGTATTGGCTCGCTGCCGCTTCGAGACCGACCTGTTCGTGCTCGCCAATCTCGCCATGGACACCCTCGACTACTCCGGACCGGCAATTAATGAGGGTAGCAAGGGCATTCTGCTCGGCATCGGGGAAGCCCGCCATTCACTACCAAGCGAGTTTCGTGGTGCCTTACCCGCCGGGGCCCGAGCCGCCGGCACCTATTGTCCCGGCGCGCTGGTGGTGGAATCACCGACGTACGCGGACGACCCTGAATACGCCCGAACGATCGCCACGGATCCCGTCGTCGCCGAGTGGCGGCTGATCTTCCTGCTCGATGACCTGGAACTGCTCGAGCGCAACGTCTCTTTTTTGTGGGCCGCCTTCACCCGCTTCGAGCCCGCCGCCGATATTCACGCCGCCAGCAGTCGACTGCACCGCCATCACGAAATGCTCACAGAGCCCGTGGTCTTCGACTGCCGCCTCAAGCCTGGTTTCCCGAAGGAGCTCATCGCCGACGACGACACCGTGGCTCGAGTGACTCGACGTTGGCCGGAGTACTTCCCCGACGGAAACGTCGAGGGCGAAGAGACCCCTTGGGCCACTCCGTCTTCGATCGCATGAACTGAGGAGCCGAGCGTGCCATGACAAATCCCCTGCGAATCGCCGTCATCGGCTGTGGCGCTCACGCGCAGTCACACTTCCGCATGATCGCTGACGAGCCGCGCCTGCAGTTGGCTGCCATTGCCGAGCTCGATGACGAGCGTCGCCAGCGAGCCATTGCGAAGCATAGCCCGGAGGCGGCGTTCGAAGACTACAGTCGCATGCTCGACGTCGTGGATGATCTCGACATCGTCCACGTCATCACCATGCCGGGCCACCTGCTTCCCATCGTCGAGGAGTGTCTGAACCGAGAATTGCACGTGTCGGTAGAGAAGTCACCGGGCATGAGCTCGCAGGAGACCAAGCGCATGGCAGAGATCGCTGCCGCCAGCTCTGGCAAGGCCATGGTTTCCTTCAACCGTCGCTATTTCCCTCAGGTACTGGCCCTCCGGCAACTCCTTCAGGCTCAGGGTGGAGCCGTCCACGTCGCTGCCACATACAACAAGCCCCTGAGCCTCATTGGCACACCGGCCATGCCGACGACTCCCGATCCACTGATCTGCGACGCCATTCATCACGTCGATCTCCTTCGCTGGCTCGCTGGGGAGGCAGAATGCGCCGCCGTCCCCGTGGAAGTCCATGCCGAGTCTGCCCAAGGCGACCGGTCAGGAGCGTATCGACGCAATGCCATCGTTCGCTTTGACACCGGCGCCATAGGGGTGCTCATGAGTCAATACGGAGTGGGGTATCGCATTCAGCGCGCCGAGGCTCACGCGGAAGATCTCTCCGCGTACCTTGAGCTTACTGAATCCCCTCCTGAGGTGGAGATCTACCGCGCCCGTGACAACGGCGACAATACGACCTCGGGAGAGCACGAAGACGCGCTCGATTTGAAGTCGGTGGGTGGGGGTTTCTTCAATGAGGTCTGCCACTTCGTCGATTGCATCCTGGAAGATCGGCCCCCCTGGTCGCCCCTCGATGACGCCGTGCACACCATGTGCCTATGCGAGGCGATTTGCGCTGGTCACAAAGGAGCGTTGGCGTGAAACTCTCTCTCTCAGTGCGTGTCGCCGAGAGCTTTCTCGACAAGCGCCGAGCCACTATGGAGCTCGAGGATCTCGCCGATCTGGCGCAGCTCAACGGCTATCACGCCCTGTGCATGCGTGCGTCGCAGATCGGTGTACATACCCCGGAGAGCAAACGCAACAAGGCGATTGCCACTTTGCGGGAGATGTCCCTTTCGGTATCCATGGTCACCGGCGACTTCACCATACCCGAGAACAACGAAGAGGGACCCCTGGCCCTGCGCGACATCACCCCGTACCTGGACTTGGCGGAAGCTTTCGGATGCGATCTGCTACGCGTCGCCATAAAAAGCGCTGATGACATCGTCTGGGCGCAACAGGCCTGCGACGAGGCTGGCGAGCGCGGCCTGCGGCTGGCCCACCAGAGCCATACGCAATCGCTGTTCGAGACCATGAACGAAACTCTTGAGGTATTGCGTGCCATCGGACGGCCGGGATTCGGACTTATCTATGAGCCCGCCAACCTGGAGCTCTGTGGCCAGGACTACGGGGCCACCACCATCCGCCAATTCGCCCCGTGGATGTTCAACGTCTATCTGCAGAACCAAAAACTGACCGCCGACGGTGCCGACTCTCTCGAAACCTGGTGTCGCGGACGGGTACCCTTCGATCAGATTCCCGTCTGGGAAAGTAGCGGCGTGAACTTCCCTGCCATCTTCGCCGCCCTTGATGAGATCGGCTACGATGGCTTCGTAACCATCCATCAGGCCTCGGCGGGATTGAGCGGCGCCGAAGAGGCGGCACGACGCTCTGCCGCCTACCTGCGGTCCATTGCCCACTTCGACGCCCCCCCCTCTATTTAGCCCTGTGGCCCGCCTCGAGTTCCCCACCCTCATCGAGCTCTCCGCGCTTCTGCGGCGTGGAGAGCTCAGTCCGGTAGAGCTTACCGAGCACTACCTTGATCGCATCGGGCAGTACAACCCGACGCTCAACGCCTACATCGAGGTCACCGCCGAGCGGGCGCGCGCTACCGCCCATGCGGCGGAGGCCTCGCTGGCCGCTGGCGACATACGTAGCCCCCTACACGGGGTGCCGCTGGCATTGAAGGATCTGATCGATGTGCAAGGGCTGACGACGTCAGGAGGCTCGCGCATCTTTCAGAACGCGCCCGGCGCAGTTCGCGATGCCACGGTGGCCCGAAGACTGTTCGACGCGGGAACCGTCCTGCTCGGCAAGACTCACATGGTGGAGTTCGCCTATGGTGGAGCCGGCATCAACCACCACCACGGAACACCCTGGAATCCCTGGGATGCGTCGACGCCACGACTGCCAGGGGGCTCCAGCAGCGGCTCAGGCGTCGCCGTCGCCGCCGATCTTGCGCCGGCGGCGTTGGGCAGCGACACCGGTGGATCGGTGCGCATCCCTGCCGCATTCGGCGGTTTCGTCGGGCTCAAGCCGACCTACGGCCGCGTGAGCAATGCCGGCGTCATGCCCCTGGATCCACGCCTAGATTCCGTGGGACCCATGTGCCGTAGTGTCGCCGACGCGATGCTGCTCTACAACATCATTTCCGGCCCGGACGCCGACGATGCCAAGACTCTGAAACAGCCCATCCAGGGCCCGGTAGACGATCTCCACGCCGAGATCGCAGGCTGTCGCGTGTGCATTCCCAGAGAGTACTTCTGGGACGAGGTAGATCCCGAGGTGGAAGCCTCGGTGCGCGCCACCGCGCAGGTTTTCGCCGACCTCGGCGTGTACGTGGACGAGATCTCCATGGACGAGCTGAACCGACTCGCGGAGCTGCGGGAGGAGAAAAGCCTCACGGCCGCCGAGGCCTACGCCCACTTCGAGCGTGAACTCACCGAAAGGATCGACGACTTCGATCCCATCGTATCGCGGCGCATGCTCGACGGACGGGAGATCTCCGCCGCGGACTACCTCCGACTATTGCGTTTGTGGCAAGAGCTCTGTCGCGACACCTGGCGGGCCATGGAGGATGTCGATGCCCTGCTGACCCCGACGACACCGATCCCTCCAGCTCCGGTGGCTGAGATTGACGACTCCGGCTCAGAGTACTTCCGCGTCAACGGGCTTTGTCTGCGCAATACCAGCGCTGCCAATCTGCTGGGGCTCTGCGCCATCTCTCTACCTTGCGGCTTCACCGACAACGGCCTGCCCATAGGGCTGCAACTCATCGGGCGACCTTTCGAGGAGCATCGGCTTCTGCGTCTGGCTCAGGCTTTCGAGTCGGCTACTGAGTGGCACCAGTGGCACCCGGATTTGGGCGATTTCGAATGAACGCATGTAACACCACCAACATATTGCGAAAATTCCGAGTCTCTGATATCTTCGTCTCGTCGATGGACTTAGCGCCTTTTTCGAAGGCGTTGTGCGAGTTGCATGCTCCCATCGTCTAACGGTTAGGACTCCAGGTTTTCAACCTGGCAATCGGAGTTCGATTCTCCGTGGGAGTACCAGCTGGAGGAGGCCCTCTTAGAGGGCCTCTTTTCGTTTTTGAGTGCGTTGGGGCGAGATTCGGTCAATCGTTGGCGTGCTCCCATGCTGACAGTTGGTCAAGCCACTTGTCAGGCTCAGTAGCAATCTACCTGCCGCCTACGCGCGACGCGGTTACGCCATAGAAACCTCAATCTGCTGTGCCTTGGCCTCTTCCGCCTTCGGCACCATCACCTTGAGGACGCCGTCGCGATACTCGGCGGAGATGCTCTCGGCGTCGACCGCATTGGGGAGATCGAAGGAGCGGACGAAGCTGCCGTAGCGTCGTTCCACGCGGTGGACATTTTCGTACTCCGACTGGGTCCCCTGCTTCTTCACCCCCTTGATGGTAAGTCGACCGTCGGCGACGGTGACGTCGATGCTGTCCTTCTCCATACCGGGGAGCTCGGCGGCGATGATGTACTCCTCCGACTTCTCATCGATGTCGACCACCGGCCGCCAATTGGCAACCGGCGTCTCGTTCTCACTAATAATGTGCCCCCGGAAGCTATCGAAAAGACGGCTAAAGTCGCGCCGCAGGTGGAAGAGATTTTTAGGCTGATTGATGAGTGTCATTGCTCATGCCTCCTGTGAATGGTTGAGCTTCGGGTCGGAGTCAGTATTCGTTTCGTTAGTTGAGCCGGACATCGCAATGACCGTACCACATCGTTTGTCTCTGAGACTTTCGCTGAGAAAGCCCGTTTTGCTGCCTAAACAGCAGTTCACATCGGCACGGGGGGTCGTTTCGCCAACCGATACTGCCAATGCGGCAGCAATTTACCCCTCCTCAAGTTCTTGGGGGCTGACGAGACCCCGAGCAGAGCCCCACCAGCTTAAGCCAGCCGCCATGGCCAGTACCGGGAAGAGCCCGCCGGGCAGGCGGCCCATGAGACCACCGGCCACCGCCAACGCTCCAGCGATGCTACCCTTGGCCACGCGATAGCCAAGGGCGTCGATCACCTCTTTCGCCCGATAACGGGCATCGAAGGGCAAGGGGATATAGAGGATCTCCTTCGCCGCACGGAAGATGGAGTAGTCTACCGATTTGAAGGCGAAGAATGCGATGGTCGCCGTGGTCAGCGACGGATAGACGAACAGAACGACAGCGGTGGCGATGTGGAAGACGGGAATGGCCAAGTGCACAGCGCGCAGGCTGGCATAACGAAGAATCAAAGGAACGCAGACAAACTGCATGGTCATGGCGGCGATGTTCACCCCGGACCAAAAGCCGCCTAGGTAGGCGGTCCGGAGATCGGTCTCCGGATACTCCGCCGCCAGCAGACCGGCGAATCGCAGCTCGAGCACGGCGGCGATCACCTGGGTGCAGACGATGATGATCGCCAGGCGCGGCAACGCCGAATGCCGGCGAAATAGCTCTATGCCCAGAGCGCTCTTGCTTTCGCTGCCCTCCTCCCGTTGCGGCTCCCCGCCGATTTGGTACGCGATCAAGCCACAGGCGGCCGCGGGAATTAGCGTCGCGGCGGCGACCAGTAGAAGATTACCGGTACCTACTGTGGTCGCGAGGGAGCGAACCGCCATCCCACCGACGACGCCGCCGAGACCGGCAATGCCGCACACCAGGCCGTTGAGGCTGCGCGCCTGCCGCTGCTTCAGCAAGGAATCTATGAAGGCCCATAGCTGCTCAATGAGCAACACGATGTAGGCCTCGCGGAACACGTAGATGGCACCCGTCGCCAGCGCTGATCCCGTGGCCAGCCACTCGTGGCCGACAACAAAAGCACCGCCGCTGAGCAGGGTCGTCAGAGCGTACGTCCGTCGTCCGCCAAACCGTGATAAGGCAGTTCCATACAGGTAAATCAGCACGAAGGTCCCCACCGGCCCCAAGGCGAGTACCACCGGCAATTGCTCCGCGCCGTAGGCGTCGAGAAACAGCGACACCGAAGCGCTCCGACTAAATTCGTAGCTGAACAGTAAGAACAGCCCGGCGACGGCCATGGTGAGGGCCGCCGCTACCGGCCGGGTGAGGGAGGTCTTCAAGGGCTAAGGGGGCTCGAGCTCACGAGGATCGCGCGCCTTCGTCGCCCAGGGTCAATCGACGACGATGAGCGAGCTCGCGCATGTCGGTGGCGGTGTCGAACTCGTCGACGATTTCTGTACCCAGAATCTCCTCGAGCACGTCTTCGAGGGTGACCAGACCGGACAATCCGCCGAATTCATCCACCACCAGGACCATGTGCTCGCGGCGCTCTAGCAGCCGCCGCAGCAACCGATCGGCGCTCAACGTGGCGGCGACGAAATCCACAGGACGCATGATCTGGTCCAGGCGCTGCTCGCCTTTGCCCTCGGCAAGCGCGGTGAGCAGCTCATGGCGTAGCACCATGCCCACCACATCGTCGGCGTCTTTGTCGTATATCGGGATGCGGCTATGGTTGAGCACGTGAATGCGGTCGCGCACTTCCTCCACCTTCATCGAGGCCGCCATGGAGAAAACGACAGTCCGCGGCGTCATGATCTCGTTGACAGCCTTGCCCTCGAGGGAGAGGATGTTCTCGATGACCATCGCCTCGGACGACTCAATGACGCCCGATTCTCGGCTTAGGCGCGCCATCGTCAATAACTCGTCCTGAGACACGTCCTCTTGGGTGCGACCTCGAGCAATGAGTCGGGTCACCGCACCGGTGAACCAGATCAACGGCGAGAACACCCACACCATTAGCTGTAGCGGCCGTGCCACCGGCTTCACCAGGACCCGGTTGTAGACGACGCCCGTCGTTTTGGGAATCACCTCAGAGAACATGAGGATCGCCAGCGTGAAGAACGCAGAGAAGTAGCCCACGTTGGCATCGCCGAAGACTTGCGCCGCCGCCGCACCCGCAACGGCCGCCCCCGCTGTGTTCGCGATCGTGTTCAGCGACAGGATCGCAGCGATCGGTCGATCCACGTTCGAACGCAGGGAGCGCATGATCCGTCCCGTGGGGCTGCCGGATTCGGCCAGGGATTCGAGATGACCGATGGGAGTGGAGTAGAGAACCGCCTCGAATAGCGAGCACATCGCCGAGATCCCCACGGCGGCACTCACTGCGATGATCAGTTCCGTCATGGCTCACTCCGGGCTAAGAGAGGGTCGTCCGATTCGGGCATGAGTGGATCGCCTTTCTGATCAGGGGGCGTGTAAACGCGTAGACGGAACTCCGTAGTGGCGGCGGACGCGTCGTTGAGCTAATTCAATAGTCTAATACGCCTACTACATCAGCAATGATAGCCTCTATTGCTGCACTTGGAGCTTCCATGGCTTTCTTGACCGACGACGACCGCGCATTCTTCAAGGAAAACGGCTACCTCACTCGTACCGACCTGCTTTCCCAGGAACAGATCGACACCGCCCGTGACGCCTTGTGGGAGGGCATCGAGGCTGACCGCGACGATCCCAACAGCTGGGTCGGAGCCGGACCGCGAGTGCCGGTGCCAAGCAGTCATCCGGCGATCCGGTCGACGGTGATGGAATCCGCCGTGTTTGAAGTCACCGAGGAGCTAGTGGGCAAGGGCCAGCTGACCCCGGGCGCACCAGGGCCGCACCTCGTCTTTCCTTCTGGGGACGACGAGTGGACGATGCCGGTTCACGGTCACTTGGACGGCTACTACACGCCGACCAACGGCGTTCCCGAGGGCACTGTCGGGATTTTCCACGTCGGTACTACCATCTATGTGGAGGACATCGAGCCCCGTGGCGGTGGCTTCACTCTGTGGCCGGGTACCCACCAGCAGGCGGCGGAATACTTCCGCACCCACTCCTTGCTCAGCGTCCCCGGCGGCAGCTCCAAAGACCTTTTCGAGCTCCCCGAGGCACTCGAAGTCACCGGACTGGCGGGCACGGTATGCCTCTGGCACGGCCAACTCATGCATTCGGGCAGTAAGAACTGCGCGCGTAACATCCGCATGGCCCTCATCGCTCGGCAATCACGTCGCGATCTCAATGACATTCGCTTCGAGACCCCGGACGACATGTGGCAATACTGGGATGGCATCCCCTCATGACGGGCATCGTCTACAGCGCCGCCTGCGACCCAGGTGCTGCCCTGCCCGAACTTATCGCCGCAGCAGTAGCGTCCGGATGCGGCTCGGTGGAACTCTTCCGCCACCGTACCACCAGCAGCGTCGATCAGTCTGACTGGTCGGTAACCGGAATCCGCAAAGCCTTAGCCACTGCGGGCATCACCCTCGGCAACTACGAGATTCGGCCCCTCACCGGACGCAAGGGGGACTCTGATGAGCGTAATCGCGCCTACAACCTTAGGCAGTTGGAGTGGGATGTACACCTGGGGCGCGCCCTCGGAATCCGCCACGTGGTGGTGCGCGGCGGCGCGCGCAACGGCGAGGCACGGGAGGACTTGATAGCTGGGCTTGGTGAGCTCGTCGAGCGGATTCCCGATGTTGTGTTCTGTCTAGCGCCCGAGGTCGACACTCCCCTAGAAGTCGCCAACGACTTCACAGAACTTAGAGCAGAACTGCCGGACAGCGTGCGTTGGGCGCTGGATACGGCGAGCTTGCTGGGGGCCGGTGAAGATGTTGCAGCGGTTCTCGAAGCCGAAATAGATCGTGCTCACGTCGTTCGCGTGGGCGACGTGAACGACGTCGGAGATGGTGTTGCGCTAGGAACCGGGGCGCTCCCGTTGGATGCGGTGAAGGCTCTGCTCGCCGGGTTTGATGGCGTCATCGTCGCGGAATCGGCATGTGGCACTGGCGTTTCCGCCATCTTCGCCGATGTCGGAGCGGACCAGCCGGCCGCGCAGTAGGCTCCGACTCAGATCCGACGGTCCCCATCGATGGTTGTCGGATCCGACGGCCAAGGTCGCTCCCTCCTGCGCCAGGCTGCGGAAGGCGTAGGCGTGACGAGCGCGGCCGGTGCTGACGGGCATTCCGGATCCATCGTGTAAATGCGGTCGTTGTGGAGAACCAGATCGCGCTTCATGACAGAAAACGTCGAGGGAGAACCACTCGGGTCTATATTAGGGGAAGCGGAACCACACCCTCAACGCTTTCCAGGTCTGCTTTCGTTGCGAATCGCTGCTTTTACCGACGAGGTCAATCGCCAGGATCTACCCCGGGCGTTGTCCCTGCTCGTGGACTGGGGTATCGGTCACGTCGAGATTCGCTCCGCTTTTGGCACCCGCTTTCCTCGCCAATCCGATGCCGAGCTCGACGAGCTCGGCAGGCGCATTCGCGACCATGGTCTCGAGGTCTCGGGAGTCTCGCCGGGCCTGTTCAAGTGCGACATCAGAGCAAGTGAGGTCGATGAGGCGCTCTCCGAGCTGCTGCCGCGGTCATGCGAGTGGGCTCTGAAGTGGGGGTGTGATCTTGTCTCCTGTTTCGCCTTCTTGCGCAACACCACCGAGCTGCCAGCCCGGGTTGTGGACTGTCTCGGCGATATGACACGGGTCGCCTTCGCGGCGGGATGCCGACTAGTGTTGGAGAATGAGGCCGGCTGCTGGGGCAACACCGGTACGGAGGCCACCCGGCTGGTCCGTCAGGTCGAGGGACTTCGGCTCTGTTGGGATCCCGGTAACGCCGCCCGCGCCGGCGCTGAGGATCTCGTCACCGAGTACTCTGGGCTGTGTGATGTCACCGAGCATGTACACGTGAAGAACTTCGATTCCGCATCGAACTCTTGGTCTTTGATCGACCGAGGCGTCGTTTCCTGGAAGCAACAGCTTGGGTTGCTGGCCGCTGACAGTTACTCCGGCTTCCTCGTCATCGAAACCCACACAAATGCACCCTTCCCCAACGTGGATGCTGGAGATGGGCTGAGCACGCTGGAGGCGAACTCGCTGCACAACCTCCATGGTTTGCGTCAGCTGCTGGCGTCGTCGCCCTCTTGAGCGAGTCGTCCCGGTCGTCCCATTCTCTGGCCACCCTCGCTGTTCGAGGCGTGTTCTGGACCGGCAGCCCCTTCGTCCTACAACTCTTGGCGACCCTGCTGTTCTACCGGTTCATCCCTGTGGGACAGATGGGCAACTTCGAGTTCGCTCTGATCCTCGTCATGCTGCTGTCGCTGCTCACCGACCTCGGGTTGGGCAGCGCCCTCGTCCAGTTTCACGAAGCGGAGGAGCGTCACTTCTCCGCAGCGTTCTGCGCCAGTCTGCTGACCGGGGGCGCCGTCACCGCGGTGGTCTTGATCAGTGCCAATCAGCTCTCCCAGCTGCTGGCGAGCAAGGATCCGGAGACCTTCCACCGGGTGCTGTCCTCGCTGATCTGGATGGTACCCTTTGCCTCCGTGTCGGGCATCTTCCGCGCCCGCCTTCAGCGAGAGCTTGATTTTCGGCGCATTTCGCTGGCCGAGATCGCCTCCGGCCTTCTGCATTTCGCCTCTGCGGGGGCGCTGCTGATCACGGGCTATTCCCTGATGAGCCCGGTGTGGAGCGCGGTGGCGCGCGAAGCGGGTCTGCTGCTGGGCCTGGTCGTCGCCACCCGCTGGCTGCCGCGCCTGCAACTAGACCTTGACGCGTTGCGGCGCATCCTCCGCTTCGGGCTCGAGCTCACCGGCGCACGGTGCTTGAACTTCATGGGTAGCAACCTGGCGCGTCTGTTGATCTTCCCCGTCCTCGGTGATGCCGCCAACGGCCACTACAACTTCGCGTATCGCTTGACGCTGCAACCTCTAGTGCGGGCCTCCACCGTCATCACTCGCGTGTTCTTCCCGACCTTTTCGGTAGTCCAGGAGGACGACCCGCTGCTGCGGCGCGCCTATCTGCGCACCGTACAAGCAGTGGCACTGGTGTACTGGCCGGCTCTGGCAGCACTTTTCATTTTCGCCCCCGATGTGGTCGCCTTGTCCGGCGAAGAGATGGTTCCGGCCCTGTGGCCGCTTCGCTTGTTGGCCGTCGCGACCTTGATCAAAGCGGTAGGTATGACCGTGGGATCCGTCTTTCTCGCCAAGGGGCGCTCGAACTGGGCCCTCTACTGGTCGATGTTCACCTTGGTCGTGCTGCTTCCAAGCCTTTATTTCGCGGTCGCCTTCGGTGTGACCAGTGTGAGTGCAACAGTGGCGGTGACGGCGGTGGTCTTCCTCGCTCTCTCGCAGCATCTGACCAACCGCCTCATCGGCCTTTCCTTCGGCGACTACCTAGGCGCTCTGCTGCGTCCGGCGCTCGTCACCGCCTTCGTTCTGGGCACTCTCTGGCTCCTGCACCCTTGGGCCCCTTCGGCACCTGTCGGCGCTTTACTGACCGCCGTCGTAACCACCACCGTCGCGGTCGCCCTCGCCCTGCGGCTGTTCGCCTGGCAGGCCTGTCTCGCACTTTGGCACAATGCGCGCGGCTAGACTGAGGCGCAGAAAGTCCTGGTTTGCGGTGAGCAAGGTGACGCGTACCTTGAGGGTATAAAGGTCAAAAATACGGTCTGCGGAAGTATTCTCAGGAGTAGCAGCGATGGATCCCCAAGAGGGCAACGGCAAGCACATCAGCGGCACCATTCGTCTCAAGACCGGCCTGGCGGAGATGTTGAAGGGCGGCGTCATCATGGACGTCACCGACGCCACTCAGTCCAAGATCGCCGAGGATGCGGGTGCAACCGCGGTCATGGCCTTAGAGCGTGTCCCCGCCGACATTCGTAAAGAGGGCGGTGTCGCTCGTATGGCCAGCATCACCAAGATCCGCGAAATCATGGAAGCGGTGTCGATTCCGGTAATGGCCAAGGTCCGCATTGGCCACTTCGCCGAGGCGCAGGTGCTGCAGGCCCTCGGCGTCGACTACATCGACGAGAGCGAGGTTCTCACCCCCGCCGACGAGCACTTCCACGTCGACAAGTTCGCCTTCGAGGTTCCCTTCGTCTGCGGAGCTCGCAACCTCGGCGAGGCACTGCGCCGCATCGGTGAAGGCGCCTGCATGATTCGAACCAAGGGCGAGGCGGGTTCCGGCAACATCGTCGAGGCGGTGCGTCACATGCGCGCGGTCACCGACGAGATGCGGCGCCTTACGACGCTCCGATCCGATCAGTTGATGACTGCTGCCAAGGATCTAGGCGCTCCTTATGAGCTCATCTGCATGGCCGCCGAGAGCGGCAATCTGCCCGTGCCAAACTTCGCTGCCGGCGGCATCGCCACTCCCGCTGACGCGTCGCTCATGATGCAGCTGGGCGCCGAGGCAGTCTTCGTGGGCTCCGGGATCTTCAAGTCCAGCGATCCCAAGAACCGCGCTGAAGCTATCGTCAAAGCGACGACGAACTACGATGATCCCGAGATCCTAGTGCAGGTCTCTGAGCAACTCGGCGAGGCCATGCCGGGCATTGAGATGGGGACCTTGGACGAGGGTCAGCTACTGCAGACGCGCGGCTGGTAGGTTTTCGGCGGCATCAGCCGACCCAGCTCAAATCCAGAAGGCGTCTCCGTAGCGGGACGCCTTCTTTTTTGCGCCTGGGGCTTCTCACTATGCACAACACCCCTATCGTTGGCGTCCTCGGACTACAGGGGGACTTTGCCGCTCACGGTCAGGTGCTGAGGCGACGTGGCGTCGAGGTGCGCGTCGTTCGTCAGCCTAAGCAGCTGACAGGCTTGAACGGGTTGGTGATACCGGGCGGCGAGTCGACCACGCTGATTAAGTTAATGGATGTCTTCGAGTTCTGGGATCCCCTGCGTGAGTTCGTCCGATCAGGTGCCGCCGTGTTCGGCACCTGCGCTGGGCTCATTATTCTAGCTTCGGAGGTTCTGAACCCACGACAGCGCAGTCTCAGCGTCATCGACGTCGCCGTCGAACGCAACGGTTACGGTCGGCAACGCGAGAGCTTCGAAGGTGAAGGCGTGTTCAGCGCAGAGGGCACCCGCATTCCCATGGTCTTCATCCGGGCGCCGCGAATCGTCCGTACAGGGGCGAATGTGCTCGCCCTGGGCGAGTGCGAGGGCGACACGGTCATAGCACGGCAGGACAACGTCCTCGTCGCTACCTTCCACCCGGAACTATCCAGTGATGACACCCAGGTGCACGACTACTTCCTGAAGATGGTACGGACATGCGCCGGTTAAAATTTGAACTGTACGCGAGCCGTGAACCGGTTGATACCGATGGTGTTGTCGGCGAAAATGAAGTCGTGCTGGAAGCGCAGACCTACGCGCAAGTGCTTGTTGAGCACCATCTCCGCTCCCACGCCTGGCACGATTCCGAAGTGACTGTCTCCAACGTCCGGTGAGTAAAGCTCGGCATCGAAGCTGAAGAAGTAGTTGAAGGGTTCCAGTTCCACCGAATTGCGCATGCCTGCGGTGAACAGATTAACATTGAGGTCTCCACCGATGTGGCCGAATCCCAGTTGGAAGGCGAGCCAATCTTCGATCAGGTAGCCGCCATTGACCCCCGATAGCAGCTCGGTCTCGGAATTGTTAGGTCCATTGTCGACCTCGACATCCACCCCCGCTGCTCCGAAGTATCCTTCCACGTAGGACGAGCCCGGCGTGCGCCAGTTCGCGTATCCCCCCGTGCCGATCTCGCTGCCCTCCGGTCCGTCGGTTCGCCCCGCGGTGGGCTCTGCCTGCTCCGAGGAAGCGATGAGGAGGGTCAACACCAACGCTACAGTCCAACGTGTCATATTCCTCTCCCCTCAGAATCCGATGCTGCGCTTGCGGAAGTCCTTGCGGATCTCCTTTTGGTCCGTCCACACAATCTCAGTGGTCTCGATGTCGGTGAGCTCGAAGGTGGCCTTGTAGTAAATGACCTTTCGGCTGCCTACCTGTTGCACCTCGGAAGTGATCTCCAACCCGAGGAGGAATTCCGCAGCGCGCTGATTGCCCGGACCAATAGCGTGGTTGGGATCCACGTAGCCCGAGCCCTGGTATTCGTATTCTTGGGCGATCTCCTGCCGCGCGGCCTTGTCGAGAAAGGCGAACTGACCGCTGCGGATCAGCGCTGTCTTCACGTGATCGTATAACGCGTCGAGATCAAGGTGCTCGGTCGTACGATTCCGCGGCGTCTCCACGACAATCACAGGCTTGCTCCCCAACTCGTCGCGGACGATCCACTGCTGCAGTGAAGAGACAATCTTCTTGGCCACCAGTTGCATGTCGTTCTGGTTCCAGTCGTCGTCCAGCATGGCGATCTCTTGCGGATCCTCGTAGGTGCCCCGGGTGAAGGCTCTATTGCCGGCGCAAGCGACCGTCGTCATCGCCACCAACCCGAAGAGCATGGCCACACGCCCTACACTACGGCGGCCAGCGGGTTTGCGTGCCATGTTACTGTCCTCTGTGGTCATGTTGAACTCTATCCTTCAGTCCCATTCGCACTCGAAGTGGGACCGTTCGAGATGCCAGCGATCATCGAGCAGCGCATCCTGGCGCTGCAGAATTTGCAGAGAGCAGTCCTGTCGCAGGGAGGCAACCGGATAATCGAAGGAGAACTCCTGCGCGGCACTGCGATCCGCGCCGGGAATGTCGGCGGAAGTGTAAATGTTGGGGCGGGTCGAGGTGAACACCAAGGCCTTGCGGATCCCGTGCGTCTTCAGCGGTACCCGGGCGGTGAAGGAGACGCGACGTGTCTTCTTTGGCAACAGCAGATCGGTATGGTCCAGCAGAGCGTCCTGGTGCCAGCGGCCCGCGAGGATGGCCTGGAGATTGCCGAAGAACACGCGCTCGCGATCGCCGTCGGGGATGATCAGGTAGAGGTAGGACCGACGCGATCGCCGCGACACCTCTGTCGCCTGTCCGCGTCCCTCGAAATCTAGGTGGACGGCGAGATTCACGTGGCGATTGGGACGTATGGAGTGCAGGGAAGTGGCTTGAATCACCGGCTCGGAGACCCCCGCTTTCTTAAGGCGGACAATAGACGATACGGAGGCATCGCAGGCGCAGCGCCGTTGTTCCAGCATCTCGACAATCGCCTCGTCACTAAACTCTGCCTTACTGAGCTCGAGTACTTCTTCCAGGGCGAGAGGAAGCTGGACGGATCGCTCGTAGATCGGAGGCAGTTCCCCGCCCTCCCAATCGACGATGTTGAAGACGAGTCTGTCTTCCAGGGGTTGGGGAGGATCGCTCACCTCCTGACCCCCGGCTACGGCACTTGTGAGCAGCGCAGCCAACGCCAGATGAATCGGAAGTCGCTTCATATTTCCCTTATTTTCGTGTCCTCTCCCTGATTTCCCCTGTCGTAGCTAACGGAAGCTACGGTGGCTGAGGAAAAGAGGCCGGGTGGCACTTACCTCGACGGCAGGGAACAAGTGCTCGGCCACGACAAATCCGCCTGCATCTAGAAACTCCAGAACCACGTCGGTCGTTCCCGGCGGAATCTGCATTCTCGCCATCCAGATCGTCGCCGGCAAGGACTGCCAGCTGCGTGTGTCCGCCGCTTCGGTACCTGCCCCGAAGAGGTTCACCAGAAATCCGAGGATGTCGCTTTTCTCTTCGGCGAGCTCGGTTGCGACGTACTTGGCCAGTGCCCGGACGGCGGTGCGAGTGAGCACGGCATTCTCCTTTTCTGCGAAACTGCGCTGCGCGATGGCGTCGAGATCCTCCACCATCCAGCCGCGACTTTTCCGGCCGCGTGCGCGCAACTGCACGCCGTGCACACGGCGGGGTCGAGGGCGGTACTCCGGCAGGGCAATGCGCAGCCAGTAGTCCACCTCGCCGCTGTGATACCCGTAGTGGTAACGATGCACGAGTCGGTCGGAAACCATCCAAACGTGGCGGATGTCGTCATCCTCGAGGATCGGAACGCTGATTTCCCTCTTCACCTTGCGACCTATAAAGCCGCTCTCTGCAATGACGATTACGCTCGCCCGCTCAGCGGGAGGATTAGCCGAGGGCAGATCGAAGCGGTCCGCCAGCTGGTCCCATTCTTCGTCAAAGCCCAGGCGCACCGCCGAGCGCTGCAAATCGGCGGCGGCGGCCTCGGGGAACTCCATTCCGAGGCTGATCCGGTACGCAGCAAAGCCCTTGATGGCGTCACGATAGGAAATGTAAGCGTCGTTCCATTCGCCCTCCGCTTCGTAGAACGCCCCCGTGAGATATTGCAGAAAAGCGTCGTTGTTGTAACTGAGTTCGTACTCCGCCTTCGCGGCGAAATCAGCCAGCCGCAGGTTTGCCTTGCGGCACTCTACGAGGGCGTCCGTGTTCAGTCCCAGTTTGTAATAATTCATCGCTCGGTAGTAGTGAATGAGCGTGCGCTCGAACTCTTCCCCACGGTATGGGCGAATCGCGTCGTTGGTCAGTAAGGCGGCTATCTCCCGACTGGCGGAGCGCGTGTAACGCTTGTCGATGAGACGTTCGGCACGTTCGAACTGCCCGTTCGAGGCGCTCCACCCACCGGCGTAGTGGAGAATGAGCCCCTTTTCTAGGCGGTAGAGTAGCCGATCAGTCTCTTCCGACTTCTTCTCCAGTTTAGCGAGGGCTCCCTCGTAGTCCCTGTACTCGAGACGGCGCAGGGTGCTGCTTATGAGCCGAGTGTAAGCGGCGGCGCATCCGAACTCGACGCTCAGCACCAACAGCAGAAGCCCGTACAGGCCCCATGATCTTCGGGGGGGATCAGTCATGCTTAACGGTGTGTGTTGTGCTCAGATCGAGCGGTGCATGCCATTGATGCAGACTGATCTCGAAACCGAGTCGTTCCCTGATCGAGCGCTCAGGCGGACTGGACCCTTACTTCGTCTCCGGCACAGATGGAGGCCAGTATCCGGGCATCTTCCTCCAGTTGACCTAGGATATTGACGTCGGAGACCAATCGGCACTCGTTTCCCTGCGACATCGGCGTGGGTCCGTAGGGCAGTGCCAGCGACTTGCCTTCCACCCAAAAACACACCGTTCCCGGATCCACGACCTGGCGCGCGTCCTCTTCCAACTCCACGGCGATGCCGGTATCGAAGTAGACCTCGTCGCCCCAGATGTTAGCCCGGGCGCACAACGGCAGTGCCTGCATCAGGGCCCGGGTCGTGAGGGTGTCGTGAAGCTCGGCGTAGACCTCGCCGTCGGGCCATCTCAAATGGATTCTCGTCATCGCGCGCCTTCCTCCTCCGAGTCTCGGTTGCTGGAAAATACACCCTCGGCTACAATTCCAACCACTGCGTTGAAACCTTTACGGGACACGTCTGATCAATGGCATCGAGCCCTGAGCCCATCGGCACAGCTGTGGTCGGCTATGGCTATGCCGGCCGCTGCTTCCACTCCTATCTCGTAGGTCTCGCCGAGCCCAGTCTGCGCTTGATAGGCGTCGTGTCCAGTCGCACCGAAGCCCGCACTGCCATCGAAAATGACCTCGGCGTGCGCGCTTACGAGCGCTTCGAGCAAGTCCTCGATGACGAGGCGGTAGAGCTCGTCGTTCTCGCCACCCCCAACGACGTGCACGCATCCCAAGCGATCGCCGCACTGGAGTCGGGGCGTCATGTTGTGACGGACAAGCCCATGTGCTTGGATGGCGCCCAAGCGCGAGCCATGATGGCGGCGGAACGCGCCAGCGGCCGACGGCTGAGCGTCTTCCAGAACCGTCGCTGGGACGGTGACTACCTTACCGTCCTCAAGGCTCTGGACGACGGCCTTCTCGGCGATCTCGCCTACGTACAGCTGGCCTGGGGCCAATACGGACCTCCGCGCTCCTGGCGCGGTGAGTGTGACCGCGGTGGCGGTAAGTTCGTCGACCTCGGCGCCCACATGATCGACCAGGCACTGCAGCTGGCCGACGGACTTCCTGAGCGGGTCTTCGCGCGGTTCTACGACGGCGGCTGGGAGAATGATGTGGAAGACCACGCCCACTGCACTCTCTCCTTCCCAGGCGGGCTGGACATCCACGTCATCACCTCTTCCATGGCACGAGCGCAGATGCCACGCTGGTACCTCCTTGGAACCGAGGCGGCGCTAGTGAAGGAGGGTCTTGATCCTCAGGAGGCGGCCATGGTCGCCGGCGACATCGATTCGGCACAGGAAAAACGTGACAACTGGCCCCGGCTGTTCGTCACCGGTGACGACGGTACGCGGCAGGAGGTGCTGGAGCCGATATCCGGACGTTGGCGCTCCTACTACGAGAACGTCGCCGCGGCGATTCGCGGTGAGGCTGAGCTCACCGTCACTTCAGAGAGCGCCTGTCGCGTCATGGACGTTCTCGACGCCGCCAAGCGCTCTGCTCGGACTGGAGAATCAGTCACTCTCGACGGATTCATCGCGGCGTGATCTCGCCCCGATGTGGGGACCCGACCACGGGCGAGGAGACCCGACTCGACGTCCGCAGTCGGGATCTCGACATGCCGCAGGAGCGCTTTGCCGCCCTTGAGAAATTTCCTCTGTACCTGGTGCTCGACAACCTGCGGAGCGCCTTCAATGTGGGTTCCATTTTCCGCTCCGCTGACACCGCCCGGCTCGCTGGCGTCATAACCTGCGGATACACCGCCCACCCACCCCATCCCCGCCTGGAAAAGACCGCCCTCGGCGCTCTCGACTACGTCCCCCATGAGCACTTCGACAAGACCGTCGAGGCGATAGCGAGCCTCACCGCTCGAGGAATCGCGGTGTGGGCCATGGAGACGACGTCACAGAGCCGTCCCTACCATGAGGTGTCGTATCCACAGCCATTGGCTCTCGTCTTGGGAAATGAGGCCCTGGGGGTAGAGAGAGAGGTACTGGGGACCTGCGACGGCATCGTCGAAGTACCCGTCTTCGGCTACAAGAACTCCCTCAACGTCGCCTGTGTCGCCGCAGTCGTGGTTTTCGAAGCACTACGCCAGTGGGGCTTCGAGCCAGGACTCACTCGCGCGTGAAGGGTTCGCGCTTATAACCCTCGGCCCGCTTGTGGCTGCTACCTTTCGCTGGCAGGCGTAGAACCCGATCATACCGACGCATTGCTTCCGCGCGTCTGCCCAGCTCGTCGAGGCTCATGCCCAAATAGAGATTCGCCAGCGACACGTAACCGCGGAAAGCCTGCAGGTCGAGGTCATCTCCAAGGCCGTAGCTGAGGCTGTCTGCGCGACTAAAGACCGTTGCCGCCGTGCTTGCGTCACGCTCGCGGAAGGCGTGGCGGCCGATGTAATAGAGAGCTTCGATGTGGGCGCGCCGGTGGTAACCGGGCCAGCCTTTTGCGGCCCGGCTCCGGATATCCTCGTACAGCTGCCTTGCCTCCTGCCAACGGTCAGCCGAAACCAGCACGCGTCCGCGAAAGCGGTGAAAGATCGAGTTCTTCGGGTAGGTATCGCCTAGTTCGGTGAGATAGGAAAGTGCTCTCACCGGGTCGTCTTCGAACAGCCGATAGATCTGCCCCAGGAAGTACTTCGCCTCGGTGCGGGCGTATCGACCTTCCGCCGCCACCTGTTCGAGTTGGGCGATGCCGAGTTCCCGGTCGCCCTTGGCGAAGAACAGCATGAGGGGCCGGATGATGGGAAACTTCATAGGCGCCATGGCGGCGAAGTAGTTGTAGATCCCCTGCCCGAAGAGGATGTCCTTGTTGGCAGGATCGAGCTGCCGGCTCCGTTTTAGCAGGGGCAGACAGCGAATTCCGTCGCGGACCGCTCGCAAGTACTGGTGACGATCCCCGCGCAGCCGGCCGCGAAAGCCAATCGCGCCGCCTTTGAAGAGGATGGCATCGAAGTCATCGGGGTCTTCGTCGAGGCGGCGGTCACAGACCTCGATGCAGTGATCGAGCAAATCGTAGAAGCTCTGGTCGTGGCTCTCGTCTTCGAGGTCGATTAGCACCCGCCACCAGGCCACCATCGCCCGAAAAAAGTGGCCCAGAGGGTTATCCGGATTCTGGGCGATGATCGCTTCGAAGTGGCGATCCGCCTCGTCAAAGCGGAGCTGGTATATAAGATCGATGCCCAGCTGGATGCGGGCATCTGCCACCTCCCCGCGCAGCGTATAACTCACGGACTGACTGCCGGCCTCCACCTCGTGCACAGGGGTGCAGGGTAGGACGAGAGCGAAAGCAACAGCGGCGATTACTAGCCGGGAACTTCGGCTTTGACGGTTGGGCGGAGCCTTTGTCATAGATTCAACTGCTATAATAACATCCCATCGACGACGAGTTTGCCTAGGAGATCAGACGAGAGGGCGCAGTTGATGACGAACACTGTTACGCATGATGTCATCGTGTTGGGCGGAGGTTCTGGGGGATACGCGGCGGCGCGCACCGCTCGCGATGCCGGAGCGGATGTCGCCATTGTCGATCCTGGTCCACTCGGCGGCCTCTGCATTTTGCGCGGCTGCATGCCCAGCAAGGCGATCCTTCGCTCCTCGGACGTGATGTCTCTCGCCAGACGAGGAGCGGAATTCGGGCTTCTCCCTCTGCAACCACAGGCCGATCTGGGTGCGATCGTCGCGCGCAAGGACGCTCTCATCCGGGACTTCGCCGACTACCGCATCGAACAACTGCGCGCCTTCACTCTATACGAAGAGTACGGCCGCTTCGTCGCACTACAGCAGGTCCAGGTCGGAGATCGCACTTTGTGTGCCGAGCGCTTTGTCATCGCCACTGGCTCTGTGATTCGTCACGTCTCCATTCCCGGACTTGATGAGGTCGGCTACCTCACCAGCGACGATGCTTTAGATCTGCACCAGCCCCCAGAATCCATCATCGTCCTCGGCGCCGGCGCGGTCGCCTGTGAGTTGGCCCAATTTTTCCTGCGCATCGGTGTCGATTGCACTCAAATCCAGCGTAGCCATCACATCCTCTCTCACACCGACGAAGACCTTGCTCATCCCGTGGAAGACCGCTTGCGGGAGGAGGGCATGAGGCTGTTCACCAGCACCCAGATCCACCGGTTTTCCATGGAGGAGGGTCGGCGCACCGTGTACTTCCGTCACGGCGATGACGAGCTACAAGCAAGTGCGGACGTGATCTTTCAGGCCCTGGGACGCCACCCCAACATCAACGGCCTCGGGCTCGAGAAGGCGGACGTGCTCATCGAGGATCAGCGCATCTGCGTGGACGAAAAGATGTGCACTAGCCAACCCCACATCTTCGCCGTGGGCGACGTGAATGGCGAGCACGAGATCGTACACATCGCCATCCTGCAGGGGGAAGTGGCGGGACACAACGCCACCTGCGCCGCAGGGGACGAACAGCAGATGGACGACCGTATCAAGATGGAGGTCGTCTTCACCGATCCGGCGGTGGCTACCGTCGGCTTGTCAGAGAAGGATTGCCAGAACCGTGAAATTCCCTACCGCGTCGCCTGCTACCCCTTTGGCGACCACGGCAAGTCCCTGTGTATGGGCGAAACCCACGGCCTGGTGAAAATCCTCTGCTGCCCCGACAGCGGGGAGATCCTCGGCGCCGGCATCACCGGCCCCGAAGCCGGCGAGTTGATCCACGAAATCGCCGCCGTCATGCACTTCCACGGCACCGTCCACGACCTCCTCATGATCCCCCACTACCACCCCACCCTCGCCGAAATCATCACCTACCCCGCCGAAGAGCTCGCGGAGCAGATTCCGCGCCGGAACTAAGTGTCGCCACAACAGAAATCGCCCCAGCCAATTTGAGGGCTCGGGGCGATTTCGGTCTCTCATCCTTTTTGGCGGAGCAGTCACGTCTTATGGGACCCCTCGGCAGTGACTAGTCGTAATACTCCTGCCCGAGGTGCGTAATCAGTTCCTCTCCCTGCAAGAACCGCAATGTATTCTTCAGCTTCATCAGCTGAATGAAGATATCGTGCTCCGGATACAGATCCGGCGCATGCTGCGGGCTCTTGAAGTAAAAGCTGAGCCACTCCTGAATACCCTTCCATCCCACCCGCTGCGCCAGATCCGTAAACAGCACCAGATCGAGAACGAGGGGCGCCGCCAGAATGGAGTCGCGGCAGAGGAAGTCTACCTTGATCTGCATTGGATAACCGAGCCATCCGAAGATGTCGATGTTGTCCCAGCCCTCCTTTTCATCGCCACGGGGCGGGTAGTAATTGATCCGCACCTTGTGGTAGATGTCGGAGTAAAGTTCGGGGTAGAGGTGGGGCTGCAAGATGTATTCAAGGACGCCTAGCTTGCTCTCCTCCTTGGTTTTAAAGTAAGAAGGATCGTCGAGCACCTCGCCGTCGCGGGTGCCGAGAATGTTGGTGGAGAACCAACCGCGCAGACCCAGGGAGCGCGCTTTGAGACCGGGCGCGAGAATTGTCTTCATGAGTGTCTGACCAGTCTTGTAGTCCTTGCCCATAATGGGCACGCCACGCCCGTTGGCCATTTCCACCAGCGCGGGTATGTCAACAGTGAGATTGGGCGCTCCGTTGAGATAGGGGACCCCCTCCTGCAGCGCTGCCCACGCGTAGATCATGCTGGGCGCAATCCCGGGATCGTTCCGCTGCAATCCTTCCTCGAAGGCCTCCAGGGTTTCATGCACGTTGTTGGGCTCGAGGAAGACCTCGGTGCTGCCACACCAGATCATAATCAAGCGGTCACAGCCATTGTCCACCTTGAACTCCTGAATGTCTTCGCGCACTTGCTGGGCGGTATCCCACTTGGACTTCCCTTCTCCCTTGACGTGCGAGCCTTCGAGGCGCTTGACGTAATCGCGGTCGAAGACGGCCTTCATCGGCTTGATCGCTGACAGGGGATCCTTGAGGGAATCCAGGGTCCCCTGATCAAGGACGCCGGCGTGGGACGCAGCTTCGTAGACATCGTCGGGAAACACGTCCCAGCCACCGAAAACCAGATCGTCGAGACCGGCGAGAGGGACGAAGTCCTTGATGAGCGGCGAGCGCTTCTCCGTGCGTTTGCCGAGTCGGACAGTGCCCATCTGGGTACGCGAGCCGATTGGCTCGCCGAGGCCGGCTTTGATCGCCTCAACACCGGCAACGAAGGTGGTGGCCACGGCACCCATGCCAGGCATGATTACTCCCAACTTCCCGGTCGGGGGGGCAATGGTCTCGGTACGGTTCATGAATTGGTCCTGTCTGCGAAAATGGATTCGGATTCGGGTCGACAAAAAATGACCGATCGATCTCCATTTGACAAATCAATATATATAATCATGTATATAAATAATATTTATACGAAGATTGTCGACAACTGGGAACGTCGTGAACCTGGACCACCTCCAATACTTTCTGTCCGTCACCCGCACCGGCGGCTTCACACAGGCGGCGCGGCAGCTGCACGTTACTCAGCCCACCATTTCCAGCGCGGTCTCCGGGCTCGAGCAGGATCTGGGCGTGCGACTTTTTCATCGCGGCCGCCGCATCGAACTCACAACCGAAGGTCGCGCCCTATTGGAGTACGCCGTGCAGGTAGAGGGCTTGCTGGAAGAAGTGCGTGAGCGCATCGGTGTGCAGGAGCCGCAACCGGGCGACAGCTTTCGCTTCGGCGCCGTAGACGCGGCGGTCATCTACCTGCTTCCAGAAGTCTTGCGCGACTACGCTAGGACAAACCCTGGGGTGGAGATCTCCATTCAGGTCGCCCCCTCTCGCCTCCTCGTGGAAGACCTGATGGCAAATCGGTCAGAGTTCGCTGTCATCAATCTTCCCCTCGAGCATTCCCGTCTTGAGACGTTGTCCATTCTCAAGGACGAGATGCCCTTGGTTGTAGCTGCCGACCATTCCTTCGCCCGCCGTCGGACCGTGCAGCCTCACCAGGTAGCGGGCGAGTCCCTCATTCTTTTCCCCGCCGAATCCGTCAGCCGCACGATTGTCAACCAGCGTTTTGCCGAAGCCAACGTGACGCCCCGGGTGGTGATGGAGATGGGCAGCCCCGAGGCGATGCGCAAGCTTGTCGAGGTGGGCGCCGGGATATCCTTCTTGCCTCGGCTCTCGGTGGCGGAGTCGTTGCAGTCGGGAACGTTGCGGGAGGTGAAGGTGCGGGGGATGAAGTTCTATCGCGAGATCGGCCTCGCCTGGCGGCAGGGGCGATACCTGGGGCCAGCAGTGCGTCGGCTGGTGGAAGAATTTCTGGATGGCTACGGGCTCGCGAACTCTTGGAGAGAACGCACGCGTCTCGATCCGAGCTAGGCGATTGCGGGTATTTCGTTGGGCTCAGCGCTCAGTGTCACCTTCAAGTCGTCGAGCCGATCTTCGATTTCTGCCACCGTGCGCAGAGTCGCCAGCTTCGCCCGCACCTGGGCTGCGCCGCGCAGCTCGCGAAAGTAGCCAGCGTAGTGACGGCGCATGGCAACGATGGCCCGGCGCTCCCCAATATGCCGGATCGCCAGGCGCAAATGGCGGCGGCAGAGCTCGACGCGATCCCGTGGGGTAGGCGCCGGCAACTCCTTCCCAGTCTCAAGGAAATGCCGGATCTCGGAGAACAACCACGGGTGGCGGATGGCGCCTCGGCCGATCATGACGCCGTCACAGTCCGTCTCCGTGAAGGCGTCGGCCGCCTGTTGTGCTGAGGTGATGTCGCCGTTGAGAATCACCGGGATGCCCACCGCTTTCTTAACCTTGGGAATCCACGAGTAATCCACATCGCCTTTGTGTCCCTGAGCACGCGTGCGGCAGTGGATGGCCAGTGCCTGAATTCCCTCGCCTTCCAGCATCTTCGCCACATCGACGATGTTAATCGACGATACGTCCCACCCCAAGCGCGTTTTCACCGTGACCGGAAGGTGAGTGGCTCCGACCACCCGCCGTGCCACCTGCTGCATCTGCTCAGGGTCCCGGAGCAATCCGGCGCCAGCGCCGCGCAGGGCGACATTGCTGACCCAGCAACCGCAATTGATGTCGATGAGATCGGGCTCGAGCTCCGTGGCGATTCGGGTAGCATCTTCCATGGAGAACTCCGACGCCCCGTAGAGCTGAATACCCACCGGTCGCTCGGCTTCGACAAAATCGGTCTTGTGAAAGCTGCGCCGCGGACCGCCGGGGTCCTCGCGAAGCAGGCCCTCGGCGTTGACGAACTCGGTGTAGACGATGTCGGCACCGAGCTCGCGACACACCAGCCGAAAGGGCGGCTCCGAGACATCCTCCATCGGAGCGAGGAGAATGCCCGGGGTGACCTCTACCGAACCGATCTTTAGAGGCGCGTTCAGGGACATCGAAACAGTCGAGCGCCTACAGCTGCGTACCGGAGACCTTCAGCCCCTTCATGACCCGCACCGTTCGGCGCAATATCAGGGGCCGAATAGTGCCGACGATCTTCAGCCACTCAGGACTACCGTAATAAGCGTCGATGGCCTCGGCTCGTGCCTTAACACTGGGAAAGGCGCGAATCCAGGCAAACTCGTCCGGCCGGTCCGTCTCCCAGGCAGCGACGAAGACAATCCCATACTTCTCCATGAAGCGGCGAGCCTTGCGAAACTCCTTGATGAAGGCCTTCTGCATTCCCTTGTGCAGCTTGTAGATCCGCAATTCGTGGATCATCGTTTCTCTCCTCTATTTGGTCGTCACTTCTTCGGCTTCGGTGAGCACAGCGTGAAGGGTAATATCGTGATCTTCCGTCGGTACCTCATCGAGCAGGAAGCGCTGCGGCACCACACCTACGGTCACCGTCATTGGCCGAAGATCCGCGAGAAAACGATCATAATAACCTCCTCCTCTGCCCAGGCGTTGGCCCTGACGATCGAAAGCCATGCCGGGCACGATAACCAGATCGATCACCTGCGTGCCGGGGAACAAGCCATTGTCTTCATCGGGCTGCATTACGCCCATGGGGCCTGCTCGGAGCTGGCTGTCCTCGCGCAGGACTGCGTGGCTAAGCTCGTCGATACCCGGGACGACACAGGGTACTGCGATTTGCTTGCCCGCTTGCCAGGCGGCGTGGATCAACGGCCGGGTCTCTATTTCTCCGGCTAGACTTGCGATGTAGCTGTGCACCCACTTCGAGGATCGCCAGGAGGGCAGTTGCGTCACCCGCTGACAGATTCGCCTGGAGATTTCTTCCAGCTCGCTCGCCTGTATCGCCTTGTGCGCGACTTTGAGCTGGCGACGCAGACGCGTCTTTCGTTCGCAGACAGACATGGAGAGTGTTGTTGCGAACCCTATCGGTGAACTTCGATCCAGTCAACCGACACCGCGCCCCGAAATTCGCGTAACTCGTTGTTTTCCTTGACGCCACAAGAGTGCCCTGATAGATTCCGTCGGCTTTGCGATCGACCCCTCCTATGACTGCCCTTCCCCCGCCGCCTGAGCAGACCCAAAGCGCCGAGGACAACGAACTTCAGCAGCAACTGAAGGCCTCGGGTACCCTACCCCGGCACATCGCCATCATCATGGATGGCGACCGTCGCTGGGCAAAGGAGCGGGGTCTGCCCCGTGCCGAAGGGCACCGCCACGGTCGGGAGTCCGTGCGAGATATCGTGCGCGCCTCCGGTCACCTCGGCATAGAGGTTCTCACCCTGTACACTTTCTCCACCGAGAATTGGACCCGTCCTACAGCGGAAGTGGAGATCCTCATGCGCTGGCTCGAGGAGTCACTGCGCGAGGAGACGACGGAGCTTAACGACAACAACGTCCGCCTCGGAGCCATCGGTCGGCTGGACCGACTCCCGGAGTCCGTGCAGATCGCGCTCGCAGATGCCCTCCTGGCCACCATGGACAATGACGGACTGCAGCTCAACCTCGCCCTCAATTACGGTGGGCGTAGCGAGCTCGTCGACGCTTGCCGCCAACTGGCGTCCAAGGTGCGCGATGGGACCCTCGAAGTCGATTCAATTGATGAAGAAGCCGTCGCCGCCGCGCTCTACACAGGCGGCCAGCTCGATCCCGATCTGCTCATTCGCTGCAGCGGCGAAATGCGACTGAGCAACTTCCTGCCCTGGCAGATGGTGTACACAGAGATCTACTTCACACCCGTGTACTGGCCGGACTTCCGACGCCACCATCTCTACGAAGCCATTCGCGAGTTTCAGCAGCGACAGCGTCGCTTCGGCGAATAGTATGACCGAAGGCAGCAATGGCCAGCTGACCCCGAGGGTACTCTCGGCGTGTGTGTTTGTCCCCATCGTTCTCGGCCTCACGTGGTACGGGGGATGGGGTCTGCTCGCTCTCGTTTGCGCCATCGTAGGGCGCTCGACTTGGGAGCTGTTGCACATGGTCGAGGATCGGGGGCACCGGCCGTTGAAGTGGATCGCCGTCGGACTCTCGCTGCTCTGGTGCCTGTGGGTGCAGATTCTAGGCAGCGATTCTCTGCTGACCCCCGCACTGATCGTCGTCGTTCTGGTGCTGGGGTTGGCTCTGCTTCGCGGCGTCGATGGCTATCTCGGCAACAGCTTATTCACCCTTGGCGCCGTACTCTTCGTTGGGTTGCTGGGCAGCACACCGCTAGTGCTGTCGCAGCAGCCGGACGGCAGCGCCCAGATATTGGTCACCGTTCTCCTGTCGATCTGGCTGACCGACGCCGCCGCCTACGGCGGTGGGCGACTGTGGGGACGGCGCAAATTGGTACCGGAGATTAGTCCGAACAAGACCGGCGCCGGATTCATTAGCGGCCTGGTGGGCGGATTGGTGCCGGCACTCGGACACAGCTACGTAGCGTTCTGGTCCTTGCCACAGCTGTTGGGTCTGCTCCTGGTGGTTAGCATCGCCGGTCAGGTGGGGGATATTGTGGAATCGGCGATAAAACGAGATCTTGGTGTCAAAGATGCACCGGCTCTGATTCCAGGCCACGGCGGCATGATCGACCGTTTCGACTCCTATCTTTTCGCCTTTCCGGCGGCTCTGATATACTTCCAACTCCTCGCCTGCCCCGAGAAACCTTGACCTCCCTCGTCCCCTTCTTCATCGCCCTCGGCATCCTCGTCTTCGTGCACGAGCTCGGACACTTTCTGGTGGCCAAGAGGGCGGGCATTCGCGTGGAGCGGTTTTCCCTCGGATTGGGCCCGAAGATCATCGGGTTTCGATGGGGAGACACGGAGTACTGCGTCTCCTGGGTTCCCTTCGGAGGCTACGTCAAGGTGGCGGGCATGGCCGACGTCGGCACTGAGGAAGCGACAGGTGCTGACTGGGAATTTCCATCCAAGTCGGTGGGCGTGCGCATGGCGGTGATCGTCGCCGGACCGGTGATGAACTTCCTTTTCGCTTTCGTCGCTTTCGTCGTGCTCTTCATCACCTACGGGGTGAACAGTGCGGGAACAACCGTGGCCGTTATCGAGGGGTCGATCGCCGAATCGTCGGGAATCGAGCGCGGAGATCGCATTACTCGGATAGGCGGCATTCCCGTGGCCTTCGCTCGCGACATGGACGCCGCCCTGCAGGAGCTTGAGGGCCAATCCGTTAACCTCGAGGTGGATCGCGGCGGCCAGTTGCTCACATTGACCTTGCCCCCTCTGCAGGAGGACGACGAACTCGGTCTCAAGATCCTCGACCCCGCGCTGGTGGGTTTCGTCGTGGAGGGCAAGCCGGCGACCATCGCTGGTCTTCAGGAGGGCGATCGCGTTCTCTCCGTCGCCGGTCAGCGTGTACACGATTGGCCGGAGATGCGCGAGGCGATCATACCCCATCCGGGGGAGGCAATCGACATCGAATGGGAGCGCAACGACGAGATCATGCGCGCCGTCATCACCCCTGAGATCAGCGAGCAGGACGGCGAACCGGTGGGCCTCATCGGTATCGGACGTTACCGCAGTCGTGCTTCGGTGTCGTTGACCGAAGCCTCTGAGCTCGCCATCCTAAACGTCTACACGTCCTCCTACCTCATTCTCGATTTCATCGGACAAGTCTTCGAGGAAGAACGCTACAAAGAGCTTGGCGGCCCCATCCGCATCGCCAAGATGGCCAACGACACGGCGGAACGGGGCGTGGACGACTTTATCGGCTTTCTTGCCTTGCTTAGTGTAAACCTCGCCATCCTCAACCTCCTTCCCATTCCTGTCCTCGACGGCGGCCATTTGTTCTTTCTCGCCTTGGAGGCGATCCTGCCCCATCCGCTGTCTTTGCGTCAGCGCGAGGTCGCGCAACAGCTCGGGCTCTGGATTATCCTTGGCATCATGGCCCTGGTCTGCTTTAACGACTTGAACCAGCTTGTATTTCCGTACATCGTCGATCTCTTCCAGTAGCACCTCGTGGCCGTCCTATGCCGTCCGCAGCGAAGCTGTCGGCTGACCTTCGCCATCGGGCCGCGCAGCTGGGCTTTGATCTCGTCGGAATCACCTCCGCCGACCCGCTGGAGGGTGCCGAGTTCTACGCCCGCTGGATGGCCCACGGCTACGCCGGCGAAATGCACTACCTTGAGCGCAACAGCGATAAGCGCGCCGATCCTCGTCAGCTCGTGCCCGGCGCCCGCAGCGTCATCTGTGTCGGCATGCACTACGATCCCACCGAGGACGACGTCGACGCCTTACAGGGCCGTGTCGCCAGCTATGCCCTCGGTGACGACTATCACGAGCTCATCAAGTCACGCCTCGCACAGCTTTGGCAGTCACTGCAAGATTGGACCCGACCTGAGCAGCCCAAGGGCCGCTACTTCGTCGACACCGCACCCGTTCTTGAACGCGAGTTGGCGGCGCGCGCCGGGCTAGGATGGTGGGGTAAGAACACCTGTCTAATCAGCAGCAAGCGAGGCTCGTACTTCCTGCTAGGAGAAATTGTCTCCAGTCTCGAGCTGCAGCCGGATTCGCCCGCCACCGACCAGTGCGGCAGCTGCACGCGCTGCCTCGACGCCTGCCCCACCGACGCCTTCCCCGAGCCCTACTTGCTCGATGCACGCCGCTGCATCTCGTACCTCACCATCGAGCTGAAGGGAGCTATTCCGCACGAGTTGCGCTCCGAAATGGGCAACTGGGTTTTTGGCTGCGACATCTGTCAGAATGTCTGTCCGTGGAACCACCAACCAACGGCCGCTCGCGAGCCCTCGCTGGCAGCACGGCCAACGTTGGCCGATCGCTCGCTGGAGGGGTTGGCGCGCCTCAACGTGGAGGAATTCCGTAAGCTTTTTCGTCGCAATCCGGTGAAGCGCCCGAAGCGTCGCGGCTTTCTGCGCAATGTCGCCGTCGCTCTGGGAAACAGCGGACGCGCGGAAGCGATTCCCGCGCTGGTGGAGCTACTGGAGCACGAGGAGGAACCGTTGGTGCGGGCTCACGCCGCCTGGGCGTTGGGACAGCTCGGCGGATCCCAGGCGACGGTTACGCTGCAACGGGCACTCGTGGCGGAAACCGATCCAGAGGTGCTGGGGGAAATCGAGGCTGCGTTGGTCCCGGCCGGACATTAGGGCGGCGTCTCCAACAAAGCGCGCACGAAATCCGGGCCGGAGAACGGCTGCAGATCGTCGATGTTTTCGCCGACGCCGACCAAGCGAATGGGGATGTCGAGTTCGTGCCTCAGGGCGAAGGCGATTCCCCCTTTGGCTGTGCCATCGAGCTTGGTCAGCGCTAGGCCGGTGAGCTCTACAGCGTCTTGAAACTTCTTTGCCTGGACCAGGGCATTCTGACCAGTCGTGGAGTCGAGAACCAGCAGGGTCTCATGGGGCGCCCCCTCCAACTCCTTGCCCAGGGAGCGTCTCACCTTCTTCAGCTCCTCCATGAGATTCACCTTGGTGTGGAGCCGTCCGGCAGTGTCGACAAGCAAAACGTCGACGTTGCGCGCCACAGCCGCTTGCACCGCGTCGAAGGCGACCGCCCCGGGATCAGCGCCCTGCTGCGCGCGCACAATGTCGGCGCCAGAGCGCTCAGCCCAGATCTCAAGCTGAGCGACGGCGCCCGCGCGGAAGGTGTCGCAGGCTGCCATCAGCACCTTGTGGCCAGCCTGACGATACGTTTGCGCAAGCTTGCCGATAGTAGTGGTCTTGCCGACGCCGTTGACCCCTACCACGAGCACAACATGGGGGCGGTGAGACAGTCGACCGATCTCGAAGCCGCTCTCGGGCAGCATGCCCTCAAGCTCTGATTTCAGAGCTGCGAGGATGTCAGTGTCGCCGTCGAAGGATCGGTTGCGCAGGGTCTCCACCACCGCCAACGAGGTCTCTACACCGACATCGGCGGAGAGTAAAATCTCCTCGATTTCGTCTATGGCCCCATCGTCGAGGCGCCCGTCTCCGACTACAGCGGCGATACGCTTACCGACGGCGTCTCGGGTCCGCGACAGTCCCGCCCGCAAATGCTGAAACAAGCCGGTGGATTCGCCGGTCATATTCGTCTTTCAGACACCCCTTCTTCGATGGCGGGATCGACAACCTGGATCATGGGCTGGTCCTGCAGATCAATCTGCCTCGCCCCGGGCAGCTTGCAGCCACGGGGATGGATGAGGACGTCAACTCTTGGTCGGGTGGGAGGCGATTGGTTGGTGTTAAACACGCGGCCGACCTCGCCGTTGCTCAACTTCAACGAACTATCCAGAGGGAAACACGGAAAATCTCGATGAAGACCTTGATTGAGTGGGTTCGAACAGGCAGACGCTTTGGATAGCCGTTTCCGTCGTGCGCGGGCGCATCTGGACGATCATCTTTTCAACCCAGTCGAAGGCCTTGGCGAAGGCTGCTTTCCCGGCCATCCCGCGGAAGAAAAGGAGATCACCGGAGATCACACCACGCAAGAACCTTCACGTCCGACGAATGCCATAAAGATATGAACCATAACGTCTTAGATCACAAGATGTCAAGCTGAATCGGGAGCAAAGGCGGCTCAGCCTTCGTCTGTATGGACACAATTCGCGAAAATTACGTGCTACTGCGATTCCCGTTGACTACTAACCTACCCGCCAATACATTGGAACGTTTGGCTTATTCGTTCCAGGTGATTGCGGTACAGTCATTTATCAGCAGATAGGATGCCTCTCCGTGCCCGCGGTGTCGCGCTTTGTTGTCACCATCACCTACTTCCTGCTTCCCATGACCATGGCTACCATCGCACCACATGCCGCTGCGGTCGAACCAGAGATTCGCATCCATTCCGGATTCGACGACTTCGCACTGGGACTAGGAACAAGAGTGCACGTCGACCGCCAGGGTGCTTTGGTGCTGGGCCCGGCACAGCGCATGATCGGGCCGCTGCCAACGCAGGCGCGATCGCTGGCGCAGTGGCGAGGCAAGCTGGTCGTCGGTGGTAGGGATGGTCAACTGCTAATCCTTGATCACGGACGGCCGCGCACCCTGTTGCATTCCGATGGGTCCGCCGTCGAAGCCCTCGTCGTCGATGGCGCCGGCGCTCTTTACGCGGGCACCTCGCCGCGGGGCCTAATCTATCGCCTCGAAGAAGAGGACCGTCCCAAGTTGTTTGCAGAGACCGGTAGTCGCTACGTCTGGGATCTCGAAGCGGATCATCAGGGGGGTCTGCTCGCTGCCCTGGGCGCACGCGCCGCGGTGGTCAGCATCGGCGTCAATGGTGTGCGCCGGTTCTCGCACCGTTTCGACGGCGAAAATCACGTTCGTAGTGTCACCATCGCAGCGGGACGAATCTACGCCGGGACCTCTATGATCGCCGTATCCAGACGGCGCTGGCGGCTGCGCAGGCATCAGGGCACGGCTCGGGTGTTCGAGTTGTCGCCGACCGAGGGGCCTCGGGAGATCGTCGTCTCAGAATTTCAAGAGGTCCGGCACCTGCTGAGCGTCTCCGACACGCTCTACGCAGCCGTCCACGACGGCGATGCAGAGAGCCCGAGGGCCGCGATCCTCCGGATACTACCTTCGGGGGTGACTTTCACCGTGTGGGAAGGCGAGGGAGTCTGGGCGGGTGTGGAAGACGCCGGCGATGGCGGTCTGTTGGCAGTGCTGCGTAACCCGGATCGAGTGATCTGGATCTCTCTGCTTGACGAACGACACCAGAATCTCGCACGGGTTCTCGACTTCGTGCCCGGCGTTGCAGCAACAACGAAGGACGGCCTCGTCCTCGGCGAAGCGGAGGGCGTGAGAGTCGCCGCCATGGGCCCGATGTCGGCGACGCGGGGACACTTCGACTCACCAGTGCTCGGCTGGAAGAACCGCTGCCACTGGGGCGACTTTGCGTGGGAGGGCGAGGTGCCCAGCGGAACCCTCGTGCAACTACGCAGCCGCAGTGGCAACACCACCATGCCAGACACCAGTTGGAGCCCCTGGTCCGAGCCGCTTCAGACGTCCGGAAGACCGGCCAATAGCCCTCCCGGCCGTTATCTGCAGTATCGGCTGGAGCTGCAGGGTGAAGGTCTGTCTCCGCGGATTCGCACGGTCTCCATCGTCGCCCGTCAACAGAACCTCGCGCCCGTCATCGAGCGCCTCGACACCGGGTGGGACAGCCCCATGGCTTTCGGGTTTGGCTCCACCGAAGAGCGGCAGATGCATGCCAGCTGGCGCGCCGCCGACCCCAACGCGGATGAACTGAGCTATCAACTTTATCTGCGCGGTGAGCAGCAGCAGCGCTGGAAGCTGCTTCAAGACGAGATCAGCGATACTACCTGGTCTTGGACGACGCGACACATGGCCGAAGGGAGGACCGAGCTGCGCCTAGTCGCCAGCGACCATCCAGATAATCCCCGGTCCCTGGCTCTGGAGACGGACCGCGTCGGTCCTTCCTTTGTGATCGATCACAGTCCACCGGAGCTGAGCATCACGGCGCGATTGACCGAAATCGAGGTCGTAGCCGTCGACCGCATCTCCCAGGTTGCCGGTGCCCGCTACTCCATCGACTACGGTCTACAAGAGGCTATCGCCGCAACGGATGGCCGCTTCGACGATCACGAAGAGCACTGCCGGGTCGCATTGCCAGAACTCTCCCCGGGAGACCACGTGATCTCTGTACAAGCCTGGGATGAGAAGGGGAATCTGGGCGTGACCCACGTCGTCGTGGAAATTGGGCGCAACCAATGACGGACGGCCGCCGCCACATGTACCGCGCCTTGCGGCTGGCCCGTCGGGGACGGGGCCGCGTCTCGCCAAATCCGGAGGTGGGTGCCGTCATCGTTGGCCGCTCCGGACGGGTCTTGGCCGAGGGCTACCACCGTGCCGTGGGAGATCCCCACGCCGAGGTGGAGGCCCTGCGAGCCGCTGGGGACAGCGTGCGGAATGCGGAGATGTACGTAACCTTGGAGCCCTGCTCCTTCGGAGGGCGCACCCCCCCCTGCAGCGAGTCCGTCGCGCGAGCCGGCATCCGCAAACTGCACTGCGCGATGGAGGATCCCGACTCGCGCGTTCGCGGCCGAGGCATTGCGTATCTGCGCGGAGCCGGCGTCGAGGTTGAGGTCGGCCTGTGCCAACAGGAAGCCGAAGAGCTCAACGCCGCCTACATCCATCATCGGCGGACCGGCAGGCCCTATGTGCGGCTGAAGTTGGCTCAAAGCCTCGACGCCCGGATCGCTACCCACACCGGGGCGTCCCGCTGGATCACCGGCCTGGAGGCTCGTCGCCACGTGCACCGCTGGCGCTCTTGGGTCGATGTGGTGGCCGTAGGCGCGGGTACGGTCTCCGCCGACGATCCCAGGCTGTCCGTCCGGGACGTGCGAGGCCGCGACCCGAGGCCACTGGTAGTGGACGGACGACTGCGCTGCTCGCCCACAGCGCGCGTGTTCGCCGGCCAAAGGCCGATCCTCGTCACGACGGAAAGCAGCGCCCGCCAGCGGGGAACCTCCTTCCGGGACCGCGGCGTGGAAATCTGGGAACTACCGGAGGTCGATAAGGGGCAGATCGATCTCGGTGCTCTGCTCGATCACGCCGGCTCGCGGGGAATCACCAGCCTGATCGTCGAAGGGGGACCAACGTTGGCAACGACGCTGCTAACACAGGGCCTTGTGCAGGAAGTGATGATCTACATTGCCCCCAAACTGATCGGAGAGGGCGTAAATGCTGTCGCCAATCTTGGCGTGGATAGCCCCGGCGACTCCGTGCAGCTGATAGACGTGAGGACCCGGCGACTCGGAGATGATGTGCTGTATACCGCCCGCGTAGCGACAGGACCAGGGAGAGGTTAAATGTTCACTGGACTAGTGGAGGAAGTCGGAGAGATCTGGCGGGTAGAGCTCCGTGGCAAGGGTCTGCAGCGGCTTTGGGTCACTGCCGAGACGGTGACCGAAGATCTACAGATCGGTGACAGCATCAACATCAGCGGCACCTGTCAGACTGCGGTAGAAGTGAAGGGCAACTGCTTTGTCGTCGAGTCCGTGGAGGAGACCCTGAAGCGCACCACCTTGGGGTCGCTGCGAACCGGCTCGCGTGTGAACCTGGAGCGCTCCCTGCGCGCCAACGACCGCCTGGGCGGACACCTTGTCCTCGGCCATGTCGATGGCGTCGGCAAAGTCCGCCGCGTCGAGTCCAGCGACGGCCAGTGGGAGCTCGAAATCGAACCGCCGAAGCCCTTGAAAAAGTACATCACCGGTAAAGGATCCATCGCCGTCGACGGCGCCAGCCTGACCGTCGTGGAGGTCGCCTCCAACGGTGTCTTTACCATCGCTATCATACCGCATACATTAGCACATACGAACTTTTCGCAACTGCGCAGCGGGGCCTTAGTGAACCTCGAAGTCGATGTCGTCGCACGCTACGTGGAACGCCTGCTGATGGGTGCTGAAGAGACCCCTTCGGGCGGCGGCTTAAGCATCGAGCGGTTGCGCGAATTGGGATTGTAGCGGCGCTCGGCGCCAACGCCCTGGTGGGCGTCTTCGTCAGGGATCTGCAGTGGCCAAACCCGACTTCAACACCATCGAGGAGGCACTCGAGCAGCTTCAGGCGAGACGCATGATCGTCGTCGTCGACGAGCGCGCCCGTGACGTGGATGGTGCCGAGCTTGTGGGGGAGGGGGAGTTGGTCATGATTGCCGAGCTCGCAGACTCCGATGCGATCAACTTCGTCACCCGCCACGCCGGCGGCCCGGTCTACGTGGCAGCGGAGAAGGAACGCCTCGAGAAACTCGGTCTGGAGTCGGCACGACCGGGTACGACGGGCCCCCGCGGCGCCTCGTACATGGTTCCCGTAAACGCCCGTGACGTGACCGGCACCGGTGTCTCTGCCCGCGATCGAGCCCTGACCATCCGCCACCTAGCCGATCCGGAGAGCTCCGCAGCCCATTTCCTGCAGCCAGGCCACGTCACCCCCATTGCCGCCCAACCGGGCGGCGTGCTGCGTCGCGCAGGCCACACCGAAGCCTCGGTGGACCTGGCGCGCATGGCGCAGTTCCAACCGGTGGCAGTCATCGCCTCCATTCTCGACGACGACGGTGAGCTCGCCTCCACGCCGCACCTGCTTGAATTCGCCGCCCTTCACGACCTTACCATTACCACGATCCGCGACCTCATCTCCTACCGGCGGCGCAGCGAGAAGCTCATCGAGCTCGAGGCGCGGGCCACCATGCCGACGCGCTACGGTGACTTCACCGTGTACGCCTATCGGTCGATCGTCGACGGCAGCCCCTACATCGCCCTGGCCACGGGTGAAATTGACAACGGCGAACCCACCCTGGTCCGGATGCACTCGTGCTGCGTCACCGGCGATGCCCTGGGCTCACACCTGTGCGATTGCGGCGATCAGCTCGAACGCGCCCTGCAGATGATCTCCCAGGAGGGACGAGGGGTGCTGGTCTATATCCAAAGCCACGAGGGACGCGGCATAGGTCTCGTTCATAAGCTGAAGGCGTATGAGCTCCAACAGAAGAAGGGTCTGGACACCATCGAGGCCAACCACGCCCTCGGTCTGCCCGCTGACGCCCGCGACTACGGGGTTGGGGCGCAGGTGCTCAGCGACCTCGGGCTGCGCCAGCTGCGCTTGATGACCAACAACCCGAAGAAGCGCGTGGGCATGGAGGGCTACGGGCTCACCGTGGTGGAGCAGGTAGCGATCCAAGCCGAGCCCAACCCGCACAACATTCGCTACCTGGAAACAAAGAGAGACAAGATGGGTCATACGACCTTGCTCAATGGAGACCGCAATGCCCAAAGTGCATGAAGGAACTCTTGACGCTTCGGCCCGTCGGTTCGCCATTGTCGTGAGCCGCTTCAACAGCACGATCACCAACCGCCTCTTCGACGGCGCCCTAGACTGCCTACGGCGGCACGGCTGTCCCGAGGAGAACGTTGAGGTGGTGTGGGTGCCCGGTTCCTTCGAGCTGGCCCTGGTCGCCAGCAAGTTGACCGCTACCGGGCGCTTCGATGTCGTCATATGCCTAGGCGCGATCATCCGTTCGGAGACCCCCCACTTCGACTTCGTCGCCACCGAGGCAGCTCAGGGCATCGCCCGGGTGGGCTTGGACTCCGGGGTCCCCGTCACCTTTGGCGTCATTACCAGCGACAACGTTGAGCAGGCTGTAGCGCGCGCCGGTACTACCTCCGGGAATCGCGGTTGGGATGCTGCCCTCAACGCCATCGAGATGGCCGGGCTCATGTCCGTCCTGAGTTGATGTGTCCGGGACTTGACGACAGGCAGGGCCCCGCCACCACGGGATCCGGCGGCTCCCGCCCTTGGGACGATGCCGAGTGGGGGGATGTGGAATCCCTGCCCCTTCCTAATTCCCGTTCCGGCGCTCGGCAGCTGACGCTGCGAGCGCTCTACTGGGAGAGCGCTTCCCCGGGCCAGCTCGAGGCCGCCCTCAGCGAGCTGACGACTGCCACCAGCCTGAGCGCGGAACACGTCGAGTTTGCCTGTCAGTTGGCCCGAACCGCCAGTGAGCACGCCGACGAGCTCGATGCCCTCATCTCTTCGGCCATCACTCATTGGAGCCTTGACCGCATCTCCCGAGTCGACGGTCTCGCCCTCCGCCTCGCACTGGGAGAACTCCTTTACGTCGATGGAATTCCCGCCCGGGTCACCATTCACGAGGCGGTGGAACTGGTTAAGGCGTACTCCGGCCCAAGGTCCTTCGCCTTCGTCAATGGCGTCCTCGACGCGATCGCCCGTTCACAGGGCGTCGAGGTCTGAGCCGATCGGAGCTCAGCATTGGCGACACGTACCGGGGTGCTCTCCGACGTGCACGGAAACCTGGAGGCCTTGCAGGAGGTATTGCGTGAGGGTGGCCGCCTTGGAATCGACCGCTGGCTGTCGCTGGGTGACATCGTCGGCTATGGCGCCGACCCCGAGGCCTGCCTGACGCTAATTCTGGAGCACGTCGACTGGTCTCTGCTGGGGAACCACGACGCCGCTGTGGCCGGTGTACAAGGGCACGAGTACTTTAATCGCTACGCGCGCCAGGCTGTGGCGTGGACGCGCGAGCAGCTCAGCGACTCTTCTCTGAAGGTGCTGTCTGACCTGCCGCTGACCTACCAGGAGACCAGCAGGCTCTACGCCCATGCCGAGCCCTCAGCCCCCGGTGACTGGCACTACGTGGACGACGCCCGAGATGCCAAGCTCGCCTTGGCCACAGTTGATTCCGCCCAGGTTTTCGTGGGCCACAGTCACGTCGGCTTTGTTTTCGCTCAGGGTTCCGATCGCCTCGTCGCCTCGCGGGAAGGCCGGATCGCCGTAGACTCAGGGAGGTACCTCATCAACGTGGGGAGCGTAGGCCAGCCGCGAGACGGAGATCCGCGCGCTTGCTTTGCAGTGTGTGACGATGAGCAGGGGACGATCGAGCTGATCCGCATCTCCTACGACCTGCGCACCGCGCAGGACAAGATCCGCGGCGCAGGTCTGCCGGAATTCCTCGCCGATCGATTGACCACGGGAAGCTGATGCACGCACCAAAGACCGACGAAAAAGTTTCATGTTAGGCAAGGCCTTCAAGAAGCTCTTCAGCTCGCAAGCTGATCGCGAGTTCAAGAAATCCCAAGATCAGATCGCCGAGATCAACCGCTACGCGGATAGCCAGCAGTCGCTCTCCGACATTGACCTGCGCGAGCGCACGCAGGAGTTCCGGGGCCTGATCGCCGAGTGTTCTGGCGCACAGACGGCGAAATTGAACGAGGTCGAGGAACGCTTACGCGACGACCTCGAACCGGCAGAGCGAGAGCGGCTCAACGATCAGCACCATGCCCTGCAGCAAGAGGTGCATCGCCTCGAAGAAGAGGCCCTTACCGAGATCATGCCGCAGGCCTTCGGGTTGGTAAAGGAGGCTTGCCGTAGGCTGGTGGGACGCAGCTGGGAAGGCGTCGCCGGACCCGAAGAGTGGTTCATGGTGCCCTACGACGTGCAGCTGTTCGGAGCCATCATCCTGCACCAGGGGCAGATTGCCGAGATGGCGACGGGAGAGGGCAAGACCCTGGTGGCGACCATGCCCCTCTACCTCAACGCCCTGCCCAGCCACGGAGTGCATCTGATCACCCACAACAACTACCTGGCCAAGCGTGATGCCATGTGGATGGGGGGAGTCTTCCACGTTCTCGGGCTCTCGGTCGGAGTGATCCAGGACGCGCGGCAGACGGGTGGCGCAGAGGCCTATTTAATGGCGCCCCCTCAGGACGTCGAAGAGCACTTTACCTGGAAGCCGGCGACGCGCCAGGATGCCTACCAAGCCGACATCGTGTACGCCACCAAGGACCAGGTCGGCTTCGATTACCTCTACGACAACATGGCCACCCGCCTCGATCAGTGCGGACAAAGAGGCTTCAACTTCGCCATCGTCGACGAGGCCGACTCCAACCTCATCGACGACGCACGCACCCCGCTGATCATATCGGGTCCGGTGCCTGAGTCGACGAACCGCTACGCGGAATTCAAGCCACTGGTGGAGAAGCTGCTGCGCGCCCAGACCGCGCTGATCAACAAGATCGTGGCACAGGCGGAGAAGCAGCGTGAGGTGGGCGACGAGTACGAAGTCGGGATCGACCTGCTACGCTGCTCGCGTGGCGCTCCCAAGAACCGCCGCTTCATGAAGTTGCTTCAGGAGGAGGGCATCAAACGGCTCATCAACCGCGTGGAGGCGGACTTCATGCGCGACAAGCGCATGAACGAGCTCGACGAGGAGCTGTACTTCGCTATCGACGAGAAAGCCCACACTATCGACCTCACCGACAAGGGTCGAGACATGCTGTCCCCAAATGAGCAGGCGCTATTCATCCTTCCCGATCTCAGCGAAGAAGTGGATCGCATCCGCAGAGAAGTGACCGAAGACGACAGCCTGCGACGCGAGCGCGAGGACGAGGCCTACCGCGATCACGCGCGGAGGACGGAGGCGGTTCACAACATCAACCAGCTCATGCGCGCCTATACGCTGTTCGAGAGAGACGTACAGTACTTGGTGACGGACGACAAGAAGGTTGTCATTATTGACGAATCCACCGGCCGTCCTCAGCCGGGTAGACGTTTTGCCGACGGTCTGCACCAGGCCCTGGAAGCGAAAGAGGGCGTGAAAGTCGAGCAGGAGACGCAGACCGTCGCTACTATCACGCTCCAGAATTTGTTCCGCATGTATCGCAAGCTCTCGGGCATGACAGGAACGGCAGAAACGGAGTCGGCCGAACTCTGGGAGATCTACAAGCTCGATGTCGTCGTCATTCCCACGCATCGACCGATCCGCCGCTTCGATCAGAACGATCAAATCTTCCGCACCAAGAGGGAGAAGTACAACGCCATCATCGAGGAGATTGCTTACCTCCACGAGCGCAACCTGCCCGTGCTTGTGGGCACGATCTCAGTGGAGATCTCCGAGCTGCTGTCGCGCATGCTCACCCGGCGCGGCATCAAGCACCAGCTGCTCAACGCCCGCTACCACGAGAAGGAGGCTCAGGTCGTCGCCGACGCGGGTCAGCCGGGCACGGTGACCATCGCCACCAACATGGCCGGGCGTGGAACTGATATCAAGCTGAACCCCGAGGTCATTCACATTGAGCGCGATATCATCGAGTCAAACCTGCGCTTGAGCGATCGCCTTTCTCCATCGGAACAAACACTCCAGGAGGAGCTCGCCGAGAACCCCTCGGGATTGCAGGTCATCGGCACTGAGCGGCACGAGTCGCGCCGCATCGACCGGCAGTTGCGTGGCCGTTCAGGACGCCAGGGTGATCCCGGTTCCTCGCGATTCTACCTGTCTCTCGAGGACGACCTCATGCGCCTGTTCGCCTCGGAGCGCATCGCCTCGGTAATGGATCGGCTCGGCGCCGAGGAGGGCGAGGTTATCGAACACAAGATGGTGACCCGAGCGATCGAACGGGCACAGAAGAAAGTGGAGGCTCGCAACTTCGAGATGCGCAAGCATCTGCTGAAGTACGACGATGTCATGAATCAGCAGCGCCAAGTGATTTACAGCCGGCGCCGGGACATTCTCGAGCGCAGTTCAGCGCGCGAGCAGGTGGAGGAGCTCATCGACAGCACGGTGCGCGGGCTGGTGGCCGGCCACGCCCACGCCGACCTGCATCCGGAAGAGTGGACCTGGGAAGATCTCGCCTCTGAGTTCTCCAACACGTTCTACACGCCCTTCCCGGCCGATCCCAGCGAGCGCGGCGGCATGGACTCCTCCCAGCTTGAGGAACGGCTGCTAGAGACGGCGCTCTCCTCGTACGTCCACCGGCGCAGCGCCGTAGACCAAGAGATGTTCCGCGAAGTCGAGAAGGCCGTCCTGCTGCACACCGTCGACACCTGTTGGCAGGAACACCTCTACGAGATGGACGAACTCAAGGAAGGCGTGGGCTTTGCCGGCGTCGGGGGCAAGGATCCTTTGCTCGTCTACCAAAAAGAGGCTTTCGACATGTTCGAGAGTCTGCTGCAACGCATTGACAGCGAATCTCTGCGCGGACTCTTCCAGCTGCGGGTCGATGTGGGTCCCCAAGTGGAATCGGGACGTCGGCTGGGACGGGGCGAGCTCAGTGACATCCATCGTGAGGCCACCAACCTTGGCTTCGCCCGCGCTCCCGTACCTGCCCCCGTCACTGGCAATGGGGACGGCCTGCCCCTAGGTCAGCCGGCCAACACGAGTCCGCGGGCCCGCGGACTCGTCGCCGCCGGCAGCGAAGGAACAGACAGCGCGAATCGCACCCCAGTCAAAACCGCGCCGAAGGTAGGTCGCAACCAGCCCTGTCCGTGTGGCAGCGGCAAGAAATTCAAGCAGTGCCATGGCAAGGCCGCCTGATGGGCGGCTCGTACCAGCTCACCGGCTGCATCGTTCGCGGCGATCTCCGCAGCCCACTGATACCACGGTCCGTACCGTGCAGCCTCTTCCCGGAACTCGGTGGGTATCTTGTCACGACAGCCACCGCCACGGCAGCTGATATTTCCTGATCCGGTATGGATTATCTGACCTCGGGCCAGACTGGCCTGCTCGCCGTTTACTGCAGCATCGTTGCCGTGCTCAGCCTCTACGGGTTTCACCGCTGGTTCATTCTGCGGCTGTATTTCCGTCACCGGAACGAAAAGCATGTGCCGAAGGGGCGTTTTGCGGAGCTTCCCGGCGTCACTGTACAGCTGCCTGTGTACAACGAGTACCACGTGGTGGACCGGCTCATTCAGGCGGTCGGTGAGCTCAACTATCCCAGCGACCGGCTGGAGATCCAAGTCCTCGACGACTCCACGGACGAGACACGGGAACGGGCTCGCGCCGCCGTTGAACAGTTGCGAGCCCGGGACATGGATGCTCACTACCGGCACCGCGAGAATCGCCGGGGATTCAAGGCGGGCGCACTGGCTGCAGGTCTCGAGCGCGCGCGCCACGATCTGATCTTTATCCTAGACGCTGACTTCGTGCCGCCCCCCGATGTGCTGCAACGCGCCGTTCACGGCTTCACCGATCCGTCGATCGGCATGGTGCAGATGCGTTGGGGTCACCTGAATCGTACTTACTCTCTGCTTACCCGAATCCAGTCGATCTTCCTCGACGGTCACCTTGTCATCGAGCACACCGCCCGCAACCGTTCCGGGCGCTTCTTCAACTTCAACGGCACCGCGGGAGTGTGGCGGCGCCAAGCGATCGTCACCGCTGGCGGCTGGCAGCACGATACCCTCACTGAGGATCTCGACCTCAGCTTTCGCGCCCAGTTGGCGGGATGGCAGTTTCTCTACCTGCCCGAGATCGAGGTTCCCGCTGAGCTCCCCGTGGAGATCAACGCCTTCAAGTCGCAGCAGTACCGCTGGACCAAGGGTGCGGTGCAGACCGCCAAGAAGATGCTGCCGCGGATCTGGGGCGCCGACGTGCCCCTGAAGGTCAAAGTGGAGGCCACTTTTCACCTGACGGCCAACAGTTGCTATCTGTTGATGCTGCTCATGGCTCTACTCATGCTTCCGATGTTGGAGATCCGTAAGCTCATGCCGTGGGAGCACCGCTTCTTCATCATCGATCTGCCACTGTTCTCCATGGCGACAATGGCGATCTCGGGATTCTACCTGAGCTCACAGAAGGCTCTGTATTCGGACTGGAAGAGCGCCATCAAGTACCTGCCGATGTTGATGGCGGTGGGCATCAGTCTGTGTGTGAACAACGCCCGCGCCGTCGCTGAGGGCCTGTTGGGCTATCAGACCGAGTTCCGCCGCACTCCAAAGTACGGTGCAGGCTTCGGCAACCCTCTCGGCTTCAAGTACGCCGGATCGCGCACCGTTCTTGGCTTCGCTGAGCTGTTGATGGCGGCCTACTTCGTCGTCGTCATCACCCACGCCTGGGAGATCGGGTTGTATTTTGGAGTGCCCTTCCTGCTGCTGTTCCACACAGGATTCGTCTACACTGGGATCATGTCCACTCTGCAACCGTGGCTGTTGGCGGTGCGCATGCGGCCAACTGGCGCGATGGCGACCTGACTCGACCCGGCCGGTCAGAACACGAAAGCGCCCGCGATCTTTGGCGATCACGGGCGCTTTTCTGTGCGTCGTGGGCGACGGGGACGCGATGTCTTAGTCGTGCTCGGGCCAGAACAAGTTGTAGGTGTCACCGGCCAAATTCTTGCGAGCTAGCAGCACCTCGATCGACGGGTAGAAGCGATCGGCAATCACCGTGCGCAACCGCCGCAGCCCGATCACCACCGAGTGCGCCTGCCGGCGCAGGTCACCGGTCTCATCGCGAGCCAGCCGCTTGGAGTCGTCGAAGGAGCGCACGTACAGGCGATGGGCGTTCTTGAGCGCCGTCTCTGAGGGCAACGCCACGGCTGCGACAGCGGCGTGGTATTCGTCGAGGAGCTTCCTCGACGCCAGAATGTCCCCTACCACTAGCTCCCGCGACGGATCGTCGAACTGCACGATGAAGTCTTCCATCTTTTGGTTATAGTGATGGAAAGCCTGGATCTGCGAGACGTACTGCTTGAGTTCCTCTATTTCCTCCTCTCCGCTGCAACCTAGAAACCCCAGGGCCAGAGCGAGCGGGATCAGCCCCCGTAGCATGTCGACCTCCTCGTTGAGCCGGGCACGGCGAACCGAGTGTCGCCGCGTGCATTGTGCGTCGTGCCGGATCCGGCGGCGGCGAGTGCCGACATCAAACCCGGTCTGTCCTGCTTAAGAAACCGCGCGAAACATAGGCCCGGTCCAAGGGGTATGCAACCCCGCCCCAGGGTGCCGTCCCCACCCACCAGCCCCCATTTCGTTGACCGTATTTCGCGCCGGGGATACCTTAGACAGCCCTGCGGAACAGGCCGCCGGGGAAGCCGCCCCATCTGCTACGAGGACTACCTTATGATCACCAAGGACCAGCTGCAAGGCTTGCTCGGTAACACTCTCCTCGACGCCAAATTCGACCGTTGGGAGGACCGCTATCGCAAGGGTAAGGTCCGCGATATGTACGTGTTGCCGGGCCGTCGCGTGCTGGTGACCACGGATCGGCAGAGCGCCTTTGACCATGTACTCGGCACCATTCCGCTCAAGGGCCAGGTGCTCAACCGCATCGCCCAATACTGGTTCGACCGCACCCGCGACATCGCCCCCAATCACGTCATCGACGTGCCGCATCCCAACGTGCTGGTCGCCGAGGAGCTCGACATGTTCCCGGTGGAAATCGTCGTGCGCGGCTATCTGACCGGCAGCACCGACACTTCTGTGTGGACTCACTACGCCAAGGGTGTTCGCGACTTCTGCGGCAATCGCCTGCCCCACGGCATGGTGAAGAACAAGCCTTTCGACTTCCCTATCGTCACCCCCACAACCAAGTCCGACGAGCACGACGAGTCGATCTCGCCACAGCAGATCGTGGAGCGGGACCTTGTCGATGGCGAGACGTGGGCAGAGATCGAGACACTCGCCCTGGCGCTGTTCGCCCGCGGCCAGAAGCTGTCCGCGGAGCAGGGTCTGATCTTGGTGGACACGAAGTACGAGATGGGACGCAATGCCGCCGGCGAGATCGCCATCGCCGACGAGATCCACACCCCGGACTCCTCGCGCTACTGGATCGCCGCCAGCTACCCCGAGCGCCACGCCCGTGGCGAAGAGCCGGAGAGTCTCGACAAGGAGTTTCTTCGACTCTGGCTGCGGGACAACGGAATTTCCGACGACAACATCCCGGAACTCGACGACGAGATCCGCGTTCAGGTTGCGGAACGCTACATCGATCTGTTCCAGCGGGTCACCGGACAGAATTTCGACACCGAGGTGACTGACGAGCCCCTACACACGCAGATCGAACGCGTCTTGGAGCCGCTGTGCGAACAGAACGGAGCACGGTGACGGCGGGCCTGCGCAGCTGCCACCCGATCTCGCGCCGAATGGCCTTGCTGCGGCGTGTCATGGGAGCCGCTCTCGTTGTGCGCCTGGAGCTGCGCGACAGCCTTCCCGCCGATGCTGGGCAGGTCCTGCTAGCTTGGCTGCACCGGCCCGCGATCGAGATGCCGTTGCGCGCCCTGAAGTCGACGCAGCTACGAAGGCGCCTCGACGAAGTCTTCCCGTTCTGACCCGCCTCCCCTTATGCTCCATCGCCAGCTCAGAACTGCCCTCGAGGAGATTTTCGGCGCCGATTACATCGAGGAAGCTCTGCGTAACTCCGAACTTGCTCAGGTAGTCATCTACGAAAACCCGGAGCCCTTCAAGGATGCCGTCCTCGGCTTTCAGCGTCTGAATTTCCGCGACGAGCAGTCGCAGTACGCCGCACAGTTGCAGCGCGACCTGGGATTTGCCCTAATCTGTTCCCTGTTGCACAACCCGACCCGGGAGCTCGTGGCGGAGCTCGGGCTCAACTACCTGTAAGCAGAGATCGTCGCTGATCCGTGGCTACCTCCTCCGTCCGCAATTTGCTGGCCTTCGACCTCGGCGCCGAGAGCGGCAGGGCCATACTCGGCAGCTTCGATGGCGAGCGTCTGCAACTCCGCGAGCTGCACCGCTTCCCCACCGGCGCCGACTCAGTGCTGGGCCGGCTCTACTGGAATCCGCTGCGGCTGTTCGCTGAGATGAGGGTGGGGTTGCGCGCCGCAGCTCAGTCCGACCTGGGCCAGCTGAGCAGCATAGGGATCGATACGTGGGGTGTGGACTTTGCCCTGCTATCGGAGGACGGTAGTTTACTGGACAACCCCCGGTGCTATCGAGACGTGCGCACCGAAGGCATGCTCGATCTGGCCCTCGAGAGGGTCTCGCGGGAAGAGATCTTCGAGTGTACGGGGGTGCAGTTTCTCAAGATCAACAGCCTTTATCAACTGCTGGCCGTGCAGGCCCAGCAGCCGGAGATGCTGAAGCAGGCCCATCGCTTGCTCATGATTCCCGACCTATGCAACTATTACTTCACCGGTCGGCAGATAGGGGAGTTCTCCAACGCCACCACGACCCAGTTCTTCGACCCCCGCAACAACCGTTGGTCCACCGAATTGTTGCAACGGTTGGGGCTACCCACTGAAATATTACCAGAATTGCTGACCCCGGGCAGCGTGGTGGCGAACTTATGTCGCGAGGAGACCGACTTGGCGGGCCTTGAGAGCTCGATTCCGGTCGTGGCCCCAGCCACCCACGATACCGGCTCGGCGGTCGCCGCCGTGCCCGTCAGCGGAGATGACGACTACGCCTATCTGAGCTCCGGGACGTGGTCCCTAATGGGTGTTGAACTCGCCGAACCCGTGGTCAACAACGCCGCATTGACGGCGAACTTCACCAACGAAGGGGGCGTTGCCTCGACCTACCGATTCCTCAAGAACATCATGGGGCTATGGCTCGTACAGGAGTGCCGTCGCACCTGGGTCGAGGCGGGTTGGTCGCGATCTTACGAGGAGCTGACGCAAATGGCGGCCTCTGCCCCCGCGTTCGGCCCTGTGGTGGATGCCGACGATGAACGCTTCCTGAGCCCGGGGGATATGCCGGCCCGCGTTCTTCAGGCCTGCCGCGACAGCGGCCAGCCCGAACCCGCGGACCAAGGGGCGATTATCCGTTGTCTGCTAGAAAGCTTGGCCTTGAAGTACCGCTGGGTGCTGGGGCGTCTCGAGCAGATCCTGCAGCGACGGCTGACGCGGATCCACATCGTCGGTGGCGGCATTCAAAACGGTCTGCTCTGTCAACTCACCGCTGACGCCTGCCGACGGCCGGTGATCGCCGGCCCCGCCGAGGCTACAGCCACAGGCAACCTACTCGTGCAGGCAATGGCACTTGGCTGGCTCGAATCGCTGGCCGAAGTACGGGCCGTGGTGCGCACTTCGTTTTCGCCCAGAGAATACGTCCCGTCAGGAGACTCAGATCGCTGGGATCAGTCTTACGAGAAGCTCCTCGCCCTGTTGTAGCACCCCACCGCTATAGCTTCGTGCTACTTCGTGCCATCTTTTCACCCGCGTAGTGCCTGAGCCTCAAGGTCAGAGCCGCTGAGCCGATCTATGGAAGGAGACTCGGCCCCCTTCGCTGTCACCACTTTGCGCTGGTACCGGATTGGGCTCGAGTCGTTCTACCCTCAACCGGACTCGAAGAGCATGGCCACCGATCGTTCTCGACATCCCCGTGACTCCTCCCCAGCCTCCACGGACCTGGTGGAGTCCTACTGGCAGGACATACGGGATTTTCGTCCTCTCTCCCGTCAGGAGGAAACCGAGCTGGTTAAGCGGGCCCGCGCCGGAGACCAGTCCGCGTCGGATGAGCTAGTTACGGCGAATCTGCGCTTCGTCGTCAGCGTCGCCAAGAAGTACAACAACTACGGCATGAGCTTCCTCGAACTTATTGCCGAAGGCAACTACGGCTTGCTAGAAGCGGTGAAGCGCTTCGATGAAACCCGGGGCTTCAAATTCATTACCTACGCCGTGTGGTGGATCCGTCAGGCGATCCTCAAGGCTCTGGCTGAGCAGAGCCGCGCCGCCCGACCGCCCATGAGCCAAGTCAACGACCTGCAAAAGGTGGAGAAAAGTGCTGCCCGCCTTACCCAAGAGCTGGGACGCAGCCCGACGCCGGAAGAGATCGCCCTGCGCGCCAGCATCAGCCTGCAGCGCACTCGTTGTGCGCTGGAGCTGAGCCAGACCGACCTGTCTCTCGATGCGCCGTTGGCCGAGGACGAAAGTGACACCCTGCAAATGTTGATGGCTACAGAAGATCCGCTACTGGACGAGAGCTACGACCACGCGGTGCTACAACAGACCCTGCACGACTGCCTCGACGGCCTCGCAGAACGCGAGCAGCTGATCCTGCGCGCCTACTATGGCCTCGAGAAGACCCGCCCGATGACGCTGGAACAGATCGGTGACGTGCTTGGACTCACCCGCGAACGCGTGCGCCAGCTGCGCGAGCGCGCTCTTAAGCGGGTACGCTCCGAGTTCGGCACCCTGCTGCTCGAGCTCTCCATTAACTGAAGGGGGTTCAGCGCCGGGCATTGTTCGCGCCGAACCGTCGTCCCATCAACGTCGATCCCGCCGGCGGGACATTCCCGTCGTGCGGGGTTTTCGTTATGTTCTTTGTCTTCCCCGTGTACGGGGTACATCGCATCCTGTCTTACGGGGATTCTCGTGCAGTACAACCTCGCTGACCTCCACACTCACAGTCGCTGCTCCGACGGTCTGCGCACGCCTACCGAGGCCGTGCAAGAGGGGATTGCTGCCGGCGTACGTGTGCTTAGCCTCACCGACCACGACACCGTGGAGGGCATCGCAGAGGCAGTGGAAGCGGGACGCCAGCACAGCGTCGATGTCATTCCCGGCGTCGAACTGAGCGCTCACGTACTCGACCGCGAGGTGCACCTGCTAGCCTATTTCATCGACACCGACAGTCCGCAGCTGCGCAGCCACACCGAGATCCTGCACGGGCTGCGGCACGAGCGCGGTGCCGCCATCGTCGATCGACTCAACCAACTCGGCGTGCCCGTGACTATGAAAGAAGTGTTGTCGCGCTCGGGAAACAGTCCCCTCGGTCGTCCCCACATCGCTGCCGCTTTAGTGGACCACGGCGCCGTGCTGTCCGAGGAAGAGGCCTTCGTGCGCTTCATCGGCGACCGCCGCCCCGCTCACGTTCCCAAGCCGCGCACCCCGGCTGATGGAGTGATCGAGCTTATTCACGCTGTCGGGGGCGTCGCCGTGCTCGCCCACCCCGGACTCAGCACCAGCGATGCCATCCTCGAAAAACTCGCGTGGGTGGGACTCGACGGGATCGAGGTGTATCACCCCTCGCATCAACCTCCTCAGATCGAGCACTACCACGAGGTCGTCAAGCACTACGGCCTGCTCCCATCAGGGGGCTCGGACAGTCACGGAGGCAGCAAGGGACCCCATATCGGTGACTGCGGGATCGGCTGCGAGGCCGTCGACGCACTGGGAAACCGCGCCGCTGCCTATGCCTGATCCGCTGCGGGCGGTGGCCATGTCCGCGGGTTGCCGACGTATCGTGGGATTGGTCTCGCTGCTGCTCGCCGTTCCCGTACTCGCCCCTGCCTCTCTACCTCAAGCTTTCCATCCAGCCCAGGAGCCGGACAACCTGCCCCTTTCGGGCCTGGTGGGAAATAGCATCACCGATATCGTGTGGAGTGGCCGTCATCTGTGGGTCGCCACCGAGCGAGGACTGGCCCGCTGGGATCCGGCGTTGGGCAACGGCCTGTCGCCGGCCGACTGGATCACTTTCACTGAAATCAACGGCCTAGGCCGCGGTTCGGTCAGTGCGCTGGTCGCAGTCGGTGACACGGTCTGGGCCGCCACAGTGGTGGACAGCATTGTGCCTGGCGTCGCGCGCCCCCTGCAGACGGGTACCGGTCTTTCAGTGACCGTCGACGGGGGCACCAACTGGAGACACATTGCCAACGAGACCATCTTCGACACCACCCGAGCCAGCTTCGAAGCGGGTCCGCGAACGTCGATTCAGAACGGCTGTTTCGGACTCGCCGCCGTCGGCGACACAGTGTGGGCCACCTTCTTTGCCGGCTCCTCAGTGCGCTCCCCCGATTTGGGGTGGACGTGGGAGCGAGTGATTCCCGGTGGGGGCGGGCGCATCACCTTTTCCCCCACCGACATCGAAGCCGACGTACGCGATCGAGAGCGCGTCGCCGACAGCCTGGCCACCGCCGGAGGCGATCCCCAGCGCATCGCTGAACTGCGCGGTGAGGCCGACAGCCTCGCCGTCCTGTATCTCCAGCACCGAACGTTCGCCGTTGTCGCCTACGGCGATACCGTCTGGATCGGCACCTCGAGCGGGCTGGTCAGCAGTTTCGACTACGGCCAGAGCTGGACGATTCATCGCGTCCGCCCCGACACTACCGGCGAGCCCCTGTTGGGGAACATCTCCGCCAACTGGGTCGTCGCCATCGAGCGCGATCTTGAGGAGTACGGCGGTGAATCGATCTGGGCCGGTGCCAATGTCAGCGAGGGACCGGGGCAGGTAGCGGCGATGAATCGCAGCACTGATCTCGGCGAGAGCTGGCAGACTCTGGGCCCGACCTTCGCGTGGGACTTTGCTTTCGCGAATGGGGATACGACTTGGGCGGGCACTAACGAGGGGCTACTGGTCTCCGCAGATGGCGGAGCGACCTGGGAAGAGAAGGTTGTCGCCGACCCCTTCACTCGGGAAAAGTTGCGGCCCCCCTTTATCGGCGTGGAGCGGGTGACACTGCCATCGGGGGAGGTGTCGCTGTGGTCGGGTGCCGACAACGGCCTGGGTTGCTCCCTGGACGGCGGAACCACGTGGACGATCCTATCCTCTCCGGTCAAGACGCCCTCTCTCGACCGTGGCGAAGTCGTTGGGTTGGGGGGCCTCGTGGACGCCGGCAACGCGCGCACGTACGCCGCTCCGAGTCCCTTTGCTCCCTCTCACGGCGAGCGCAGCCGCATCGTCTACAGCCTGAGTGAAACCAGCTCGGTAACCATCGAGATTTTCGATTTCGCCAGCCGGAGGGTAGTCACGTTGCTGGATGGCGAGGAGCGCGGCGGAGATCAGAATCACGGCGAGAACTGGGATGGGCTCAACGAAGATGGTGAGCCCGTCGCCAACGGCGTCTACTTCTATCGGATCAAGGCCAGCTCTGGTAACCAGGCCTTCGGCTCGATGGTCCTTCTCGACTGATAGGTATGAGAGTCTCGGGCGAGTCGCAGAGGAGAATAACGGTGGCGGCCAGCGCTCTGTGGTTACTGGCCGCAGTCAGCCGACCCGCATCTGCTCAGTTCGGCGCTCCCTTCCTCGACGTGGCCCACGAGCCTCGTGCGCTCGGCATGGGCGCAGCGATGGCCGCCGTGGCCGACGGGCCGTCCGCCGTTTTTCACAACCCCGCCGGACTCGCCGCCTCCCGAGGACGGGCTTTGTCGGCTTCCTATCAGTCGCTGTCTCTGGACCGCAGCGTGGAGAGTCTCGCCGGGTCGATGAACCTACGCGGTGGTCTTGCCTTCGGCTTGGCTTGGATTCACGCCGGCGTTGACGGCCTCGTCTCTCGCACCGGAGCGGGAGACCAGATTGACGGTCAGATTGAAGACGGGCAGAACGCGGTGCTGTTCGCGCTCGGCAGCGAGCTGCGCCCGGGGCTGATGGTCGGTGTCGGCATCAAGATCCTCCGTCACCGCATCGAAGTACCATTCTCCGGGGAATCCAGCGCATCTGGCCGTGCCTGGGATGTGGGGGCACGTTACGCCTTGGGTGCCAACACCTCTTTTGCCGTAACCATTCACAACCTCATGGATCAGCTGACCTGGACGGTGGAGCGCAACGCCGAGCAAACCAGTCGCTCCGAGGATGAGATTGGGCAGACGTTCTCTGTCGCCGTTGCACATCGCCTGGTGCGGTCGGATCGACATCTGCTGATCGCCGCCGATCTGCAGTCGGCGCCGCACGGCACCCGGGCGCATGTGGGGGCCGAGGCGATTCTGGGCCCGCTGATAATTCTTCGCGCCGGCCTGCATCGCATCGGCGATTTCGATGCCACCGGTCAGCCCGCCTTCGGCCTGAGTCTGCAACCCATGCGCCGTCGCGAGTTCACCCTGCACTATAGCTGGGTTGCCGACGAACTTGACGCCGGAGCCCGATCTCTGATCGGTATCAGCAGTCTGTTCTGATATGACTCGCTTCACCCTCCTGCTCGTCGTCACCACCGTCCTTGGAGCGATCCCCTCCCATTCTGTCAGTGGCTTTCCATTTCTGCGTGTGGGAGCCGGCGCACGGGCGTCGGCCCTGGCAGAGGCAACCACGGCGGTGGTCGGCGAGCAGACCGGATTGGTCAATCCAGCGTCGTTGAGAGCCTTACGTCGCTCCATCCACGTCGGACACACCGAGTGGATCGGTGACATCCGTCACGAGGCTGCTGCTGCCGTATGGCCGCGCGCTGACGGCCAGAGCGTGGCTCTATTTGCCCAGCTCTCCCACGTGGATGGGCTGCAGCGACGAACCGACCCCTCTGTCGAGTCTTTGGGCAGCTTCGGCGTCTACGAGTGGACTGCTGGAGGCGTCTGGTCGCGCCCGCTGTCGCCACGATGGCGAGTCGGCGCTGGACTCAAGTACGTGCGGCAATCAATCTTCACCGACGCGGCGGCGGGAGCGGCTGCCGATGTGGGTCTGCTTTGCCGAGCCGGAGGCTGGAGCGTCGGTGCATCACTGAACAACGCCGGTCGGATGTCCAACCTCAACCGCTCCGCCACCGAGTTGCCGCTGCAGGTGCGAGTTGGAGTAAGCCTAGTGCGCAAGAGCGTTCTGCTGGCGGCCGATGCCCACGCCACTAAGGGATCGAGACTCTGTTTCCGCGTCGGCGGGGAATGGCAATCGCGGAAACAGTTGGCACTGCGCCTGGGTTATGAGACCTCGGACACGCGAAGCTTGGCCGCCGGGTTCGGTCTCATCAGCGGCAACTGGGGCATGGACTACGCCCTCGTGCCTTTCTCTTTGGGTCTCGGCGAGGCCCACCGGGTCAGCCTGGTCTGGTATGGTGGGGCCGTCACCCCGTGAACTTCTGGAGACGACAGCTGACTCCACCCCGACTGCCAACCCCGGACAGAGGAGGGGTGTCGAGCATGACGATGCCCGACAGCTGCAACTGGTCGGATCCAGCGCGGTCGCCCACGGGGCCGTGGCCGTCCGCGCCGCGAACACAGGTTCCGCGTGGAAAATCGCGGCCGACCCATCCAGCGATCCATCTGCTGCTATTCGCCCTGACCCTGTTCTCCATGATGGCCGCCGGAGCTATGCAGCAGGGCGTGAATCCCCTGCGGGAAGCCAGTCAACTGGTACACCTCATCGAAGGCATCCCCTTTGCCGGGACCCTCCTCGCCATTCTCACCGTGCACGAGTTCGGCCACTACTTCGCAGCCCGCAGCTGGGGGGTTAGGGCGTCCCTACCCTACTTCCTGCCCCTGCCGTATCTCTCCTTCTTGGGAACGCTGGGCGCTGTCATTCGCATACGCAGCCCAATCCCGCACAGACGCGCTTTGCTTGACATCGGCGCTGCCGGTCCCCTGGCGGGCTTTGTCATCGCCGTCGCTGCCTGTGTCGTCGGTCTGCCCACATCAGAAATCGTCGGAGCTGATTACTTCCGGCAGCTGCCGCGGGCCTTGGAGCCCGAATCTCTAGAGCTGGGATCTCCGCTACTGTTTCACGGTCTGTCGCTGTTGCTGCTACCGGAGCTCGATCCCGGCCAGTCGGTGCTATTGAGCCCGGTGGCCTTTGCCGGTTGGGTAGGGCTGTTCATCACCGCCTTCAATCTCTTTCCCGTGGGTCAGCTCGATGGCGGCCACATCATCTATGCACTGCTGGGTCGGTGGCACGGTCTTGTCGGCCGTATCACCTTCATCACTCTGTTGATCCTCGGTGTCTACGGAGTGCTGTCGCCGTATTGGGGATTGCCCCCAGGGTGGCCGGGGTGGCTCGTCCTTGCCTTCCTGCTGCTTCTCTTTGGCCGGAACCATCCTCCTCCTTACCAACCCCGCGTTGATCTGAATCGCGGGCGGATAGTGGTGGGCGTGCTGTGCTTCTTCATCTTCGCGCTCTGTGTGACGCCGGCACCCTTTCGCGCCATGGCGGTCTAGGTCGATGGCCACCGCCGTTGTCAGACTTGTGCGGACGGTTGCCGTGGCTCTCGCGGTTTCCGCGGTCAGCACCTGTGGACCAGGTGATAGCGAGCAGACCGAGTGTCGATGTGTCGAAGACACCGATCTGGAGGCCTTTCCTGAATGCCGCGGCATGGAGTTGACGGAGCGTAGAGATCCGTCTAACCCCTTTGCCACTCGCACACCTGATTGCCCCTCCGGTAAGCTGCTGTTCCTGCGGGAACCCCTGCGGCCGGAAAACGTCCTGCTCAACGTGCGTGACACCTTCGAAGGGTTCAGTCCGGTCCAATACATGGACCAGGTCACCGAGGATTTCCTGTTTGTCCCCGATGCCGATGACCTCCAGCGTTTCCCAGAGGCCTTCAATCCTCCCGAAGACTATAATCCAGAGAGCAATTCTGACACCCTGTGGACACGGGACGACGAGCGCCGCTTCGCCAGCAACCTTCTCGACCGCACCCGTTTTCACCGTATCGAGTTCAGCCGCTGGTACGAAGCGGGCCGAGATCAACAGATCACCACCAGCGATCCGCTCGTAGAGACGTATATTTTCCCTTACAAGATCGAGTTTACCGAGCAACCCCACGAGGGGACGCCGGCGATCCTCTTCGAGGCCCGAGGCCGGATGGAGGTCGAGCTGGTTACCCCTTCGGAAGAAAACCCGGTGTGGCTGATCGGTCGTTGGCGCGACTTTCGCGACCCGGCATCGGCACGACAGTCGCTCACGGCATTGCGAGCCGAGTTTGCCCGTTGACCCTCGCGGGATGGAAAAGGATCGCCCCGTTTCGAGGTCTTATTAACAATCACCCTTTTCTCGCCATTCGAGCAGCAAATCGATGAGTATCCCACGATTTTCCCTAATCATTCTGTTCGCCACCTCCTTCATCGCCTGCGGCAATCCCTTCGCACCGGAGAAGACGGTGCCCGATAATGAGGTCCAACGGCCACCCGCCGAGGACGCCACCACTCCTCAGGTAGTGATGGACAATTTGGAGCGCGCATTCAGCGAGCGGGACAAGGAACTCTACGAGACCCTCCTCGACGACGCCTACTGGTTCACGGAGACCGATTGTCAGGGAGACCTCGTCCTCGCCAACGGGAAAGAGGAAGAGCTCGCTATCATGGGCTCTCGCGACGGTTCTAATCAGGGTATCTTCGACATCTTCAGAAACATCGAATGGGACTTTCAGCAGAGCCGCCGCTTTACCGAGCTGGGCCGGGACTTCCCCAATGCCTTTGAGGGTGATCCCGACGGCCACCCCGACGAGGATTGGGAGGTCTTTCGCGGGCGCGTGGAGATTCTGCTGCTGGAATCGGAGGACGAGGGCTTCCGCGTGAACCAAGTCATGAACTTCAAGCTCAAAGAGGGCACCGATGGCCTGTGGCGAATCGTGCGATGGGTGGATGACCCGCTCGTCGGCGACTGCGGAGACGCTGCGGGCAAGAGTACGGACTCCCGACTGCCTCGAGTGAGCTGGGGCGAGGCCAAGGCGCCCTGAAGGATCCGGTAGCACAGCGGAGATTTCCGAGGAGTTCGTGACCCCCCCCTCGACTTCGCGAAAGCCTCCGATGGTACGGCGTACCCGCTCGCATTGGCATCTGTGGCTGACTGCTCTGCTGTTGAGCGTGGGAGCGGCGGTTGCCGTTTTCCTGTCCGTTGACGAGGCGCCCACGACGAACGATGTCGAAGTTGGTCACGGCCTGCGCATCGTTGCCGCCGATCCCGATTCCTTTATCGATAGCGTCTTCCTCCAGATCGACGGTGTGGTCGCCGAGCTCGGGATAGGCGGAGCGCAGGTGCATGTGGATTCACCTGCGGACCCGCCCGCCCGCATCGTGATCCATGTACCAAGCGACCTGCCGCTCGAGACCGTCAATCTCCATCTGACGCGGATGGCTCGCCGCAACGGCGGTCACATCGTGCGCGCCATCGAGCTTAGCGCCGATCAGGCGGTGCGTCTCCAGTGCGGTGTGGACTCCGTGATCACCACCGTCATCGAGTTACGACGAGATTCCGGAGTAGTACGTCGACACGGGCGGATCTCTATAGTGCTCGACGACTTCAGCAGCGCCTCCCAGAACGGTGATCTAGCGACTCGGTTCTGTGGACTACCCCAGACGTTGACTCTCGCCATTCTGCCCAACGAGGGTGAGGACGTCGGGAGAATCGGGCGCATGGCCCGGCAGGGCGGCCACGAGCTGTTGTTGCATCTGCCCATGGAACCGGAAGCCTTTCCCGCAGAAGATCCGGGACCGGGCGCGATCATGGTCGGCGATGATGCCGCCACGGTGCGCATGCGCCTGCGCGACGCGCTGCGGCGGGTGCCGGGTGTGGAGGGCGTCAACAACCACATGGGTTCGCGGGCCACGGCGGATCGACAGGTTATGGAGCATCTCATGGACGAGCTGCAGCGCTTGGGGCTGTTCTTTCTCGACAGCCGCACAACTTCGGAATCCGTCGCCCACAGTGTGGCCACTTCGTACGGGATTCCCAGTCAACGGCGAGATCTGTTCATTGACCCCGTGGACGACCAGGCCGACATCGAGCGCCGGCTCTGGGAACTGGCAGAGCTGGCCGCTGATCAGGGGCAGGCTATCGGCATCGGGCACGATCGCGAGCAGACGCTACTGGCGCTGCAGTCGGTGTTGCCACGTCTGGAAACCCGCGGCTACCGATTCGTTCCGGTCTCGGCCCTGGCTCAGTGACATCCGCGACCCAGGCATCAGCCTTCACCTTCGACGTGATCGCAGAAGACGGTGCGACGGGCGCTCGGGCGGGTATTTTGCACACTCCCCACGGAGCCGTAGAGACGCCAACCTTCATGCCCGTGGGCACACAGGCCACAGTAAAGACGCTAACTCAGACTGAATTGATGGAGCTGCAAGCTTCCGTCATCCTCGCCAATGCCTACCACCTGTACTTGCGACCCGGCCACGAGCTCATTGAAGAGATGGGTGGCCTGCACGACTTCATGAACTGGCCGCGACCGATCCTCACCGACAGCGGCGGTTTCCAGGTCTTCAGCCTCGCAGAGCTCGCCAGAATCAGCGAGCAGGGAGTTCACTTTCAGAGTCACCTCGACGGCTCCCATCACCTCTTCACGCCGGAGCGGGTGATGGAGATCGAGCACGCCCTCGGGGCCGACATCATCATGGCCTTCGACGAGTGCACGCCGTACCCGACCACCGAGGACTACGCTCGCTCCTCCATGGAGCGCACTCTGCGTTGGGCCGAGCGATGCCTGAGTCGGCATCGCGAGTTGGCCACCGACCGGGCACAACGGGGCCGGCCTCCTCAGGCGCTTTTCGGCATCGTTCAAGGCAGCGTGTACCCCGCTCTGCGTCGACAGAGCGCCCGCGACCTGACGAGTCTCGATCTGCCGGGCTACGCCGTGGGCGGCCTGGGCGTAGGCGAGCCACGGTCTGACATGCTGGCTATGCTCGAGGAAAGTCTCGCCGAACTGCCCGGCTCGCGTCCTCGCTACCTGATGGGCGTAGGGCTTCCCGAAGACCTCGTCGATTGCGTGCAGCGCGGCGTCGACATGTTCGATTGCGTAATTCCTACCCGCAATGCGCGGAACGCCACGCTGTTCACCAGCCGGGGGCGCGTGCGGATGAAGAATGCCGCCCACGCCCGGGACGTCGAACCCGTGGATCCCGATTGCCAATGCTCGACCTGCCAGCACCATCACCGCGCCTACCTGCGCCATCTGTTTCAGAGTAACGAGATCCTCGGCCTGAGGTTGGCGACCTTGCACAACGTGCACTTCTACCTCGAGCTCATGCGACGTATGAGGCAGGCCATTATCGATGGCGAGTTCTCCACCTGGAGATCCGAGTTTCTGGCCCGCTACGTCGAAGGCACGTAACTTTCTGTCTTATATCCCGTTCTCAGTATCGCGATCCGATCGAAAGGAATGGTCTTGCTCTTCTTCTTCGTCGAGCCCGTGTACGCCCTAGGGGGCAACGGTGACGGCGGGCAGCCTGCGGGCAACCCCATCGCCAATATTCTACCCATCGTCCTTATGTTCGTGGTCGTGTACATGCTGATTTTGCGCCCCCAGATCAAGAAGCAGAAGTCTCAGCAAAAGATGATCGAGGACCTGAAGAAGGGGGCTCAGATCGTGACCAGTGGAGGCATCCACGGGGTCATCACCAACCTGAAAGACGACATCATCACGGTGAAGGTTGCCGAGAACGTAAAGCTCGAGCTTTCCAAGACGGCCGTGTCCCGGGTGAAGGGCGACGGGGACGAGTAGGGGTCTGTCCGGGTGCGGCGGCGACTGCCTTCCCTTCCGTGAAGGTCGTATTCATGGGGACGCCCGCCTTTGCGGTGCCGTCCTTGCAAGCGCTAGCCGCCTCGGACCACGAGATCCTCGCCGTCGTCACCAACCCGGATCGCGCCGCAGGGCGTGGTCGGCGTCTGCGCCCCCCGCAGGTAAAAGAGGCCGCCGACAAGCTCGGTCTGCCGGTGTTGCAACCTGCCTCCGTCAGAGATCCCGACCTTTGGACCCGGCTAAACCATCTACGACCTGACTTGTTCGTCGTCGTCGCCTTTTCCATCCTACCGGCCGGCCTGTTGGGGATTCCCCGGTTGGGATCGGTTAACCTCCACCCCAGCCTGCTTCCTCAGTACCGAGGCGCCGCGCCAATCGTGTGGGCGCTGTTCGACGGCGTCTCCGAAACCGGTGTCACGACCTTCCTCCTCAACCAGCGCGTCGACGCCGGCGACATTGTGATTCAGGAGACGGTCTCGGTAGGAGTCGAAGAGACCGCCGGTGAACTGGAGGGGCGACTCAGCCGACGTGGCGCCCAACTGGTGGTGCGCAGTCTCGACGGACTCGCCGACGGCAGCGTCGTTCCAACTCCACAGCCGCGTACCAGCACGACCCACGCTCCCAAGCTGACCAAAGAGGACGGGCGCCTGGACTGGAACTGGGACGCCGAGCGGCTACGAAACCGGATTCGAGGTGCCAACCCCATGCCCGGGGCCTTCACTGACTGGAGGGAGGGCACCCTCAAGATCCATCGCGCCCGCACCGTTCTTGATTCGACATCTGGGGAGCCCGGGACGGTAGTCACCGCAGATGTTAGAAAAGGTCTAATCATCGCCACGGGAACCGATGCCCTGCAGCTTCTGGAAGTGCAGCCGGAGGGTAAGGCGAAGATGACAGCACAAGCCTTTGTCACCGGATACTCCATCGAAGTAGGCATCGCCGTCGGTGATGAGTCAGCGACATGAGGTGGGTGTTACCGGTAGCCGTTCTCCTGCTGTCCGCTGCGATGTCTAGTGCTCAGATGGCGGCGACAGAGTTCGATTCCAGCGCGATCGACGACACCCTGGCCGCCGCCGATGATTCCACGACCTCCCCGCTCCGGGAGCTGTGGCGTTCAGCGGTGCTGCCGGGTTGGGGGCAATGGAGTATGGGACACGAGATCAAGGCGGTGCTGTTCGCTGGGGCCGCGGCGGGTTGGCTGGCCGCCGGGGTTCGCGAAGCAGGGCGCGTGTCGGAGGCGCCGGCCGGTCGTCAGGAGGATCGCGCCGCCCGGCGCAACACCCGGTTCCTGCTCTATTTCACCACCGCCACCGCAGCCGCCGTGGACGCCTATGTCGACGCCCATCTGCGCGACGTCCGGCCCAACCGGCCGGGATTGCGGCTGGAGGGCAACGGCGCGCAGTTGCGCCTCGCTCTTCGTTGGTAGCCGGGCGACAGGTGACCCTCAACCTCGAGCGCTTTCGCGTCGAGAACGGGGATCACTACATGGTGCGCAGCGCCTACGTCGGCACCTTGGCAGATCCTCGCGTATCGCCAAACACACAGTCTGTTTCTGCTGACCTCATTCAAAGCTCCCGCGTCGCTGTGGATCGCCAGCCTCTGATTTGTACGGCCCGGCGGCGTGCGTCCCTAGTGGCCTGCTCTGTCAGCACATCGCATGGGTCTGCGCTCCTCTCGACACCAGCTTCGAAATCCCCTTCCCGACGTTCTGTCCGGCGTCGTCGCCCTGAATGCCGGAGCCGAGCTCTACCGGCATGCCTGTGCTGGCAGCTCGGCAACAACTGCCCCTTTGGGTGGGCGAGCTGACCAAGCACCATGCCACTTGTCCTACAACTGAGGTGTTACGCCTCCCCATGGGTTTCTGCTGATCGTGGTCGTGCGGAAAGTGGCTCACGTCTGATCCCTGCGACTGCAATCTCACCCACCAATGGGAACCACTCCGGCGATCACCATTCGGCGCCATGGTGCTCTATCGCCGGGGGTCACGCATCGGATTGCTCCGGGCGAACGAGAGGTCGATGTTCTCAGGCGATGATCCGTTCCGAGCCCCGCCCCCGTATGAGGAAATTGCCGGACATGAACCGCTGTCTGCTGGCTGCCTTTGTCGGTTTCTCCGCCTGTTCCGGCGACAACGAGCCCACCGTGGCCATCCCTAACGTAAGCGGCGTGAACAGCCCCACCTCCGGCGCGAAACTGCGCCAGTCGGTGGATCTGGACGGCCGTTACGCCACCGGAGTACGTATCGAGGGAGACCACTGGCAGGCGCAGGAGCCCGCTCAGGAAGTCCAGTTCACGGTAGTCATGAGCGGCATGCGGGAGGTCCGCCAGTTCGAGCTCACTATTTCCCCGGATCCACCCGAGGCCTTTGATCTGTCGACAGCGGTGTTCAAAGCCAAGACTGGGTTTCTCAATCCCTTCCCTTCGGGTCTACAATTCGAAGGCACGAACATGCGCATGGGCGCCGCCAACTTGAGCAGCGTGGTCACCGACGAGGACACCCTGGGCACTTTCCGCATTACCACGGCGTCCACCTTCGGTCGCCTCACTCCTGCGCGCCTGGAGGTGATTCGGCTTTCCATCGGTCCCTCCTCGACACAACGCGATACTTACGACGCGCAGGAACTCCGACTCGGCGTCGACGTCAATTGACACTCTCCCCCCGCCACGGCCCGGTCGAGCGCCCGCGGTTTGCCCGTCCACTGAGCTACCTCTAACTTCTCCGTGCTTAAAGCGGGGCTGTAGCTCAGTTGGGAGAGCGCCTGAATGGCATTCAGGAGGCCAGGGGTTCAAGTCCCCTCAGCTCCACCAAAAATCCAACTTAAACAACATTACCAATATTTGATTTACGATATAATAATGAGAAATATTAGTAACAACAGCATAATCCTATGAAACCTTTTGATATCTTACTAAAGAATGGACTCATATTTGATTCTGAATCAAAAATAATAAAAAAATCTGATATTGCCATTAAGAATAACCTTATTAGTTCTGTATCTCCTTCAATTGATAAAGAAGATGCATCAAAATGTTTTGATGTTTCTGGAAAATATGTTCTTCCAGGATTAATTGATATGCACGTTCATGTTTGGTGGGGAGTTGCACATCTTTCACTAGATGTAGATACCACAAGTCTTGGGAGAGGAGTTCCGGTAGTAGTTGATGCAGGCTCAAGCGGATCTAATACAGTTGATGGATTCAATAGATATATAGTTAAACCTTCTCCATCAAAAATATTAGCCTTCCTTAACATTTCAGGAATGGGTCAACTGGATAACGATATCGGAGAATTAGAAGACATTAGATGGGCTAGAGTTTCTGAGGCAGTTGACGCAGCAAAAACTCACAAAGATTTTATAGTTGGAATCAAAGTGAGGCTCTCAAATCATATAGCTGGAGCAAATGATTTAATCGCTTTAAAACGTTCTATAGAGGCTGCTGAACATCTCAAAATGCCATTGATGATCCATATCGGTAACACCAATCATTCTCTCGATTCAATTATAGGAAAATTGAGAAGTGGAGATGTTGTTACACATTCTTTTCACGGTTTATCAAAAGGAATAATCGATAATACAGGAAAGATCATAGATGTTGTGAGAGATGCTAGAGACAGGGGAGTAAATTTTGATGTTGGGCACGGGGCAGGAAGTTTTTCATTTAACATTGCAGAAAAAGCATTGGAGAATGGATTCCCTCCTGACACCATAAGTTCTGATTTACACAAATACAATATTGACAGTCCAGTTTTTGATCTTTGTACAACTATGTCTAAGTATTTTAATATGGGAGTTTCTTTGGAAGAGGTTTTTTCAATGTCTACAATATCACCAGCAAAAATTCTAAATATTTCAGGAGAATTTGGAATAATAAGAGAGAATATAGAGGCAAATATTACTGTATTGAACGAAGAGTCAGGAACTTTCATTTTCACAGATGCAATGGGTGAAGAAAGGTCAGGAAATAAACGCTTGGCACCTTATCTGCTTGTTAGGGGTGGGGAAATACACGGAATATTGCCTCACACAAGTAAAAATTACTAAACTACTTCCTTCTGAATTATTAATGGATCTCTGAAGTAGTTAGGCATTGCATAGAATCGGGGTTTTGTTTTACAGAGAGTATATTTTCCACTTTATATGTTTCAAGAGACACGATATGTATTCGATCTTCAGCCTGACAAGCAAAGAAAGCATATTTTCCATCAGGTGAAATGGTGGCTCCAGCTGGTTGTTCTCCCACTTCAATAGTAGCAACTACTTCACAAGATTCTACGTCTATCACTTGGGCCTGATTAGAGTACATCACAGGAGTAACAATTTTATCTCCTTTTGGCGTAGCAATAAGACGAACAGGCCCGTTGCCTGTTTGGATCCTTTTCATAATATTTCCTGAAAGAATATCTACCACGGCTATATCGTTGCTTTTATGATTGGCCACAAATAAAGTTTTTCCATCTTTTGAGAATGCTAAACCTTCAGGTCTATCTCCTGTCATTATTCTTTTATTGATCTTCCCAGTTTTTGTGTCTATCAAAACAATATCTCCAGTAAATACATGGGTTGCAATTGCCTGTGTTCCATCTGGAGTTATTGTGACAATATGAGGTGTCTTTCCTACTGTAGTCACAGAAAAACGTAGTTCTTCAGTACTTAGATCGAATGAGAGAATCTTCTCATTATATTCAGCAGTTACCCACATCTGCCCATTTTTATGTGTAACAATACCATGAGGTCTTCGGAAATTTCCTGTACTAATTCGCTTGATTATTTTTCTTTTTGCAATATCTACAACAGCTATAGTGTTTCCACCGGTTCCTTCTGACTCTACGCCGGGTAATCCATATTCTGTTAAATAAGCCAATTTTCTATCAGGAGAGAGGCATATCTCATGGGGAAAAACGTTTGTTCGAATATCAAAAATCATACTGTTATCTAAAAGAGAAAATGCAGAAAGAGATCTTCCTTTTTTATGAAGTACCAAAAGTATATATTCGTTCATAAGATTCCTATTTTTGTTTAATAGATATCTTATATGATACAGATATTTTAGGAGGTCCAATACATTATTCGTTTTCTGACAAGAAGATTAAGTAGTTGACGTCAATTTGACTCCAACCGACATTAACCATTACTACACGCTATTGGATAAGATAGATGTAAGTTGAGTTGAGATGGCTACATTACTACACGTTATTGACCAGTTAACCTGAATGGCATTCAGGAGGTCAGTAGTTCGAGCCTCCTCAGCTCCACCCAATCAAGTTTTGGTTCCTAGAATATGCTGATATTTGTAATTTACTTTGCTAGGATTCCTATTTATTTTCAGTAATAATTTAATAATTTTTTTCATGGAATTAATCAAATTAGATTTTGATTTCAAATTATCAATATTTAAGTCAGTATATGGAATTTTTAACATTTCTATTTCACTAGTAAGAAATTTATTAGAAATTATGCTATTTATT